>NZ_MLCB01000091.1 GCF_001890925.1 Planktotalea frisia | reverse complement strand
GCCTCCCTGAACTGAAGTAGCTTGCTAAAGCCCTCTTCCCAAGCCACACTAAGAGTGTCCCAAATGAAGCCTATGTCGTCTAGTCTCTGCTTACGTTCAGGGGAGATGCTGTCTTTGTTTTTTCTTTGGGTACTCACCCATGTTCCAAGCTTATATCCATCCAGCTTGTGGCTCTGAGGCACTAAGCAGTTACCTCTAGCTTCCTTGAACTTCTCCAACAGCCCAAACCAGAACTCCCAAGAAGCCGTACTCGCCTCGACCAATACAGTCCTGAGTGCTGACGAGAACTGAGCATCAACGGACACAGGCATATCAAAGATGATCTTATCATTGATGCTCTCACGGTTCTGAGAGGTGTTCTTAGCCATGTTGGTGCGGTACTGGTCTAACGTACTGGCCATGTCGTCATCATGCGACCTAAAAGCCTTCAGGACATCATACAAAGGCTTGAAGTTACTGGCCTCAATGGATGCCTCGTGGTCATCCCCATCCTCAATGAAGACAGGCAGAACTATCGTACCCTTCTTCTGGACCTTAGCGTCACGAACCTTCCTAATGGCACGACCAACAGCCTGAATGATCTCTACCTGACTGCCTTTTGGGTCAATGAAAGCAACACCATCAAGAGACGGTACATCAACACCTTCAGCCAAGCATCTTGCATTGGTTAGGATGCCCCTGTCGTAGCCTTCAAGGACTTTCAGCCTGTCGATCTTCTCTTTGCGATCTCCAGCCTTCATTTCACCAGAGACGTAGTCAGACAAGAACGTGCCTTCAGGACGATTAGCTGGTTCAATCAGATTAGCAACATCCACCAATTCATCTGAGAACTGCTTGGCTCCTGCAACACGACTATGGAATGAGATCACCCGTTTGAGGTCGTAGTCTTTGACTGCTTTGAGCATACCAATCTTGGCTGCCAGAGTTCTCGCATCCGTTTCGTTATCAGGGTCTGTAGAAACAATCTCGTAGTTCTCAATCCACTCTCTAACCATCGGCTCATCAACACCAACAATGACCACTTGGTAGTCCGTCAGGAGTTCCTGTTCGATGGCCTGACCAAATGTCAGCTTATGAATGACAGGGCCAAAGACAGCCTCATTGTCCATGCCAACGACAGCCAAGTCCCTTGCCTTAGCTTCGTCTTTAATGGTCTTGCCGAAGTAACGTGGTGTGGCTGTAGTAAAGAGACGTTTGGTTGCTCTAATCTTCCCACCATCAAGGATAGTGGCAAATCCTGCGTCAGCCTTACCTGCACATCTGTGGGCTTCATCAGCTACTGCTAAGTCAAAATCTGGAACCGTGTCATCAAGTTGTGCCTCTGCTATCAGTTCTGACGACTGGTAGGTGCAGAAGACAACCTTCGGCTTTGACTGCTTCAGGAACTTGGCTATTTTCTCAACTTCTGACGTCACAGGGAACGGAGCATCAGCAGGGTCCATGTCCTCTGTCTTCTTGCCTACAGACTTATCTGAACAGACGTTCAGGATGTCGAAGTCAGTGTTACCTGCCCAAGCCCACTCCCGCATGGTCTGTGACAAAAGGCTGAGTGACGGCAGCAGGACCAATGTCGTGTGTGCGTCCAGTGCTTCCTTTATCCATAGGGTGGTGAAGGTCTTTCCAGTGCCACAGGCCATAATCATCTGCCCACGATCAGAGGTCTTCAAACCAGCGGTAGCATCCTCAATGGCATCCTTCTGGTGTGGGTCTGGCGTGGGTTTGTCTTTGACCTTCGCCTCATAGAGATCAGCAAATGAAGCTGGGTACTCAAGAGGGGCATCACGGAACGAGTTAAGGTTGAAGACTGTGACAGGCTTATCTTGTCCTTTGAGGGTTTTGTCAGCCTTGGCTTCCATCTTGTTTGTAGTCTGTAGCCAGAGACGACGATCAACTTCCTTGCGGCCAGTATCAGCCAAGAAGGAGTTCATATCACCCTTAGTCGTTGTACGATGCTCACCGTAGCACTTGGCTTGGACAGCCCAGATGAGGCCTTCGTTGTCTCTGAATACGAGGTCAGTCCCTAAGTCTTGTCTCTGCCACTTGTTCGGATAGTCATCCCAAAGCCAGACCTTATCGACAGTCTTGGACCACTCAGGATCGTTCTCAAGGAACCACTTACAGAAGACCTCGAACTTCTTACCCGCACCTTGTTCGCCAAACTCAGTGCGAAGTGATGTGATGAACTCGTCAAAGGTAGCCATGTAAATGATCCTGCTTGGTGATTGCTGGATTTTGACCTACTGGCTTGGGCTCATCAAGCTCTTTAATCCAATTATATAGTATCAACTTGGGAGTATGTACTTGATTGTGATACTGTAATTTAAGCATACCAATCAGGTTACGACTTATGAGAATCGATACTGAGAACCTTGATAAAGGCAGCTACAATCTGGAAGTCGTCAGACCAGTTTGGCTTCCCTACAATAAGATCGGCATCCAACTTACAGCATTCTTAACTGATCAGTTGGGATATCCAAATTCTGGCCCAAAAGCTGATAAGTATACTATCGTATTAGCCTCTTTGCTCAAAGCCGCCCAAGCACACCTGTCTTCAAAAGATATCAGCCAACCGCATCACATTGGTATTCAGCGCAAAGCATCAGCTTGGTCACGTTACCCATTGGTTGGAAGAGACATTGCTAAGACCGCAGTAGACGATTTGATAGGTCATTTTGGCGGCGAACTAGTTGAAGGCTCCGGTACAAGTGGCCTGCACAAGGACGATAAAGGCCAGTGGCAAACAGACCCGCTGATGTCGATGTACACGCTGGATTTAGACAAGCTACCGTTAGACTTGCCTCAGGCTCGTTTTGTTGAAGTAGGAAGACCAATACTCAAAGTGAACAAGGCTGAAACACGTCAGCAGAAAAATAGACGCACAGGCCTCAAACTGCCCAAACCCTTCCTGAATAACAAAGCAGCCAAGGCTCTAGGTGAAGACGTTCATAGAGCTTCAGAGAGCCGCATACAGAGACTAAACGAGTTCTATCGAAGTCACCCACTGGAACTTCCCAATGGCCATGCAGCGGCCTCTGCAACACGTGTGTTCCACGACAGCAGATTTGATGCTGGTGGCCGGCTCTATGGAGCATGGACAGGCTTAGATCAGAAGGAATACCGCCTTCATTGCAGGATCGACGGTCAGCCTATTGTAGAGATAGACATCAACGCTTCCCAGCCCACACTTCTAAGCAGTCTGTTAGGTTATAAGCTTGGACGGCTGGGCCCTGATGATACTTGGTCTGACGTATACGGAGAACTCTCAGGTCTATTAAACATCCACTACCACTGGACGGTTATCGACCAGACGATCGATCGAATAGACCTTATACGCCGCAACCGTGGTGCGGCTAAGGCTGTGGTTATGGCTCTCATCGGCAGCGGCCTACCATTGAAGAGCAAGGCCACGGCTGAACTTGTGAAGGATTTTGGGCTGACGCCTGAAGGATGGCTAATGTTCAGGGACAAGTTATTAGAAACGGTACCTGCCTTAAACGCATTAGAGCCAAGGTATGATAGTAAGGGTGGGCTTGATGGATACATCAATGGCCCGGGCTTTCTAAGCTATCATGAATCTGAGATTGCCCTAGAGACGCTAGAAGCCCTGATGGATCGGGGCATACCCGCATACCCAGTACATGATTGTCTGATTGTTAAAGGGGTTGATGCTACAATAGCAGCAGAGGTCTTTCGTCAGACTATCCATGACTATTGCAAGAGGCTTAGTGGCATAGAGGTTATGGTACCCCTGAGTGTTACAGCTGCTGATTACCAACAGCATGATACCTTACCTAGTGAGACTGACCTTAAAGGAAGGTATCTTAGCTAGTTGATTAGCTAAGGCCCTAATCATCTATAACTATCAGTTAAGGCTAGAGGGGAGTATCCGAAACTCTGTGTATGAGGCTTAGCCCATGCGGTTGAAACAGGTCATCGGTTGAACCGTTCAGGGTAGAGAATAGCGAACTGGTTTCGGGCAGCAACCCATTCCCTGACACACCGTCCGGTGTTCTCGAATTTTCGGATTGCCAAATAGATCAGCTTGGTTGCGGCATCATCTGTTGGAAAGCTGCCACGTGTTTTCGTGGTTTTCCGGATCACCCGGTTCAGACTTTCTATGGCGTTGGTGGTGTAGATGATTTTGCGCACCGCGGGCGGGAAGGCAAAGAACGGGATGACCTCCTGCCATGCGCGCCGCCAGCTTGGCGCGATTGAGGGGTATTTTGTACCCCATTCAGCTTCGAAATCATCCAAGGCTTTGGCGGCTTCCTCGTCGTCCACCGCCTGATAAACCCGACGCAGGTCTTTGGCCACGGCCTTGCGGTCTTTCCAGCCGCAGAAGTTCAGGGAGTGGCGCACAAGGTGCACGATGCAGGTTTGCACAGTCGTATCGGGGAAGGCTGCGTTGATGGCGTCAGGGAAGCCCTTAAGGCCATCGACGACGGCGATCAGGATGTCTTCGACGCCCCGATTGCGCAGGTTGTTCATGATCGACAGCCAGAATTTGGCCCCCTCGTTGGCCGCGATCCACAGGCCCAGAACCTCGCGTTCACCCTCCGCGGTGACCCCCAAGGCCACGTAGACGGCCTTGTTTTTAACCTGGCGACTTTCAGCGTCGCGGATTTTGACCCTGAGAGCGTCGAGAAAAACGATAGGATCAACTGGTTCCAAGGCACGGTTTTGCCAATCTGAAACCTCCTCCAGAACCGCATCGGTGACGCGACTGACCAGGTCGGCGGAAACCTTCAGGCCATAAACCTCTTCAAGGTGGGCGCGGATATCGCGGGTCGACAAACCTGCAGCATAAAGCCCGATGATCTTGTCATCCATCCCGTCGATCCGGGTTTGGCCCTTCTGGATCAGCTCAGGTTCGAAACTGCCTTCCCGGTCTCGTGGGATGTCAATCGGCACCGCACCGTCGTTGCCCTTCAGCACTTTGCGCGTCGCCCCATTACGCCGGTTGGCCTGCTGGCTGGCAGGCTCACCATGTGGCTCATAGCCCAGATGCTCGGTCAGTTCCGCGCCCAACATCCGTTCCATCAGCCGGACCTTCAGTTCCTTCATCAGGCCTTTGTCGCCGAGTAAATCCTCAGGTCGTTCAACGCCGCTGAGCAGCTCGTCCAGTAGTTCCTTGGAAATTGTCATTGCAGTCATGCTCCTTCGTTGGTGAAGCATGGGCCATATTACTCATACACAGAAGGTCGGACACTCTCTTCATGCACGCCCGCAGCAGTTGGAAAGTCTTTCGCTCGCTGGCAACGGTTGATCCAAAATCAACTTTTTAATATTCTTGCCTTAATCAATTAGTCCGAAAAAGGGGCATCGAGCAGTGATGATTGACAGACTTCCGAGACGTTTCTTTCTCTTGGGTGGCGTGGCGGCCTTTCTCTCGGGATGCGCCAGCAAGTTTCGCTCGTACAACGGTCCAGAAGTGACGCGCGTGCGCCTCTACAAGTCGCAAAGACTGCTGGTGCTTGATGGCACGGAGGGCGTTTTGCGCACCTATCCGGTTGGCTTGGGGTTCGCGCCGGAAGGACACAAGCAATTCGAGGGCGATGGACGCACGCCTGAAGGTGCGTACACCATCGACCGTCGCAATCCGAACAGCCTGTTTCATCTGTCTGTCGGAATTTCCTATCCGAACGAGGAGGATATCGCCTTTGCTGAAGCGCAGGGCAAATCTCCTGGCGGTGATATCTTCATCCATGGCGGTCCCCGAAAGGGCATCGACCCGATGAACAAGCGGGACTGGACGGCTGGATGCATCTCGGTCACCGATCGGCAGGTCGAAGATGTCTATGCAATGGTGCGCGATGGGACACCTATCGAGATTTATGCCTAGCAGCTTCTGAGACTCACTGAAGCTCAACCGGATCAGGCAAACCGGCGGCGCAGCGCAACATTGATCCCTTCAATGGCGATCACCATGATGACCACTGCAATCGTCACGCTTGCGGCCTTGTCGTATTGGAACGAGCGCACATAGGTCTGAATGTAGAACCCGATTCCACCTGCCCCGACAATGCCAAGGATCAGAGACTCGCGCAGGTTCAGCTCGAACCGAAAGATCGTGTCCCGCGCTACAACAGGGGCCATTTGCGGCCAGATCGCATGGCGTAAACGCAGCAACGGCCCGGCTCCGGCACTTTCCAAAGCGGAAATCGGAGCGCGGGACACACCATCGATCGCTTCGGCGTAGAATTTGGCCAGCATGCCTGTCGCGTGGAGCGCCACCGCGATGATGCCGGGCAATGGCCCCAGCCCAACCGCGCCCACCATCAGCATTGCCACCAGGATCAGCGGGATCGCGCGAATAAATGCCAGAACAGTGCGGATCGGCCGGTGCACCGTTGCCGACACCATCGTCTCGGAGGCGAGGATGCCAAGCGGAACGGAAAGGATCACCGCACCGACAGTACCGAGGATCGCGATCCGCAGCGTCTCGGCGCTCCCCTTCCAGATCTCATCCATAACGGTCGGATCCGGCGGGAACATGCGGCCAAGGAAATCCGCAATGCGAGGGCCTGCAGACAGCAGTCGGGACAGTTCGACATCGGTGGTGATCAGCGACCACAGCACCACACCGGCAACCAACATCCCGGCCCAGAACCCGCCCAGATTGCGCGACCGCATCAGCTTACGACCTTGAGCCGTGCGCCGGATGCCGGGTCGGTGTCGTCATAGAGCGCCGCCGTCGCGTCATCCGTCAGATCGTGCGTCGCGACATCAAAGACGATCCGCCCGTTGCGCATTCCGATGATACGGTCGGCAAAACGCCGTGCCAGTTCCGGTTGATGCGACGAGAACACAGTCGTTGCCCCACGTGCCTGGGCGGCGCTGGTGAGAAGTGTCAGGATGTCCGCTGCTCTGGACGGATCAAGGTTGCTGACCGGCTCGTCCGCGAAGATCAGCTTAGGCTCTTGTGCGAGACAACGGGCAATTGCCACCCGCTGGCGCTGGCCGCCACTGAGCGAGTCCACGCGCCGGTCTGCGAGGTCCGCGATGCCGCAGTCGGAGAGTGCCGATCGGGCTATGTCCATGTCGGACTTCGACACGTTGCCAAGCAACGCGCGCCAGCCGGGCATCCGGCCCAGCCTGCCGTTCAAGACGTTGCGCATCACTGTCGATCGTTCGACAAGCGCAAACTCCTGAAAGATGAAACCTGTTTCAGCGCGCTTTTCCAAGGGCAGCGCACGGTTGGGTTCGAATGGTACACCAAGGACAGAGACCCGCCCTTGCCAATCGCGCAACCGTCCATCCAGCAACGTCAAAAGCGTGGTCTTGCCTGCTCCGGAAGGACCAAGAAGGGCAACGCACTCCCCGGCGGCTATGTGCAGGGACACCTGATCGATGGCGCGCTGCTCAGCACCGTGATGGCCGAAGCTCAGATCGTCGATGTGAATGGCGTTCTGCATCATAGTAATCCGAAGCGCTGCGCCATAGTCCGCACACCGTCGAACACCGAAGGGTCGGCTTCGACATAGCCATCCGGGCCGTAGAGATAGCGGAGTTTGTCGCGGTGTTCTGGCATGTTGAGCTTCATCATCGCGGCAACGAAGTTCTCGCGAAGCTCCGCGTCCAGTTCGGGACGTGCGATGACGACATGGCTTGGAATGGCATCGCTTTCCGCGATCCAAGTAACCTGAGATTGCTGCTCGGGGGTGAGAAGAAGGTCGGCGTATTGGCTGGCCCCGGCTGCATCGACCAGGCCCTCCGCCATCGCCTGCATTGCCTGTTGGTAGCCACCGGCAAAGAAAATGCGGCCAAAGAAGTCCTCTGCCGCATCCGGGCTGGATACCAGGCCTGCGCGCTCAAACTCGGCCAGGGGGTACATGTATCCCGATTCCGAAATCGGGTCGGCAAAGGCGATGTCGCGACCTTCCAGATCGGCCAGCATCTTGAAGCCGCTGTCACGGCGCACAAAGACGCGGCCCGTATAACTGGGCGTATCGCGGTAGACCTCTGACAAGAGCGGGATGGCACCGATTTCCCTTTCGGCCAGAACGAAGGGTAGGGCACCCATAAAGGAAATATCGGCATCGCCGTTGCGCAATGCTTCGACGGCCGCCGCGTGGTCGATGGTAACGAACCCTTCGACTGGCACACCGATTTCAGACGAAAGCCAGGCGGTGATCGCCTTGATATCGCCCAGAAGCTTGTCGGGGTTCTCCTGCGGTATAAAGGCCAGGCGCAACGGGCCAGACTGCGCCAGAGCAGGCATCGGCTGCGAGACAAGACCGGCCGCTGCGAGAATAAGAAGGTGACGGCGATTCAAGCGAGGCATCATCAAAACGCCTTTTCTTCTATGGCGGCGGCATCCGTCTTGAACAGACTCCAACTCGTTTCCGCGGCCGCCCAGTTCTCTGCCCGAACGGCTGCGCCGACCTCTGCCAAGCGCTCGGCCAGTGCGTAGACCTCGGGCCGCGACGAAAGATTGGCCATCGTGCCTGCATCGGCCGCAAGATCGGCCGCAACCGTGTCGGTCAGGACCAGGATGTGCTGCGCATCGCGTTTCGGTAGAAGCGTGTCGAGCGTCGAGGCAAAGGTCGTGAGTTCGGCGAAGGCCAGACGGAAGGGCGTGTTCGCGGTATCGAAAGCCTCGTATGGCTCATCGGCTGCGCCAACCGTTTCCAGATAGGCGGTCAGGTCCGACCGCTCGGCATCGGTCAGGCCAAGGTTCTTTGTCTCGTCGAACCAATCCACAACACTTGCCAGCGTCGGCAGGGGACCGTCGTGGAAATACGGCGCTGTGTAGAGCGTACCGAGCAAGGTGGGCGTGTCGAGGGCACCTGCATGTGACCCTTCGTAAGCCGCAGCCACCGATCCGATGTCGTGCGATTTGCGATCAAGAAAGTTGCCGGATGGCGTATGGCAGCTGGCACAGGATTGGTTGCCCATTCCGACGAAGGGGCGGTTGAATACCTCTTCGCCACGCCGCGCAGCATCCGGCGCGGCCTCCGTCAACTGGCCGTCGCCGGTGACCAGGGAATTGGGCAGGAAATCGAACTCGGTCATGTAGGCCACGAGTGCGTCCAGCATGAAGGGTGTGGGTTCTTCGCCAGCGAATTCATTGACGATCACGTTGCGGGAGAAATCCCGCAGCGACGCGAAACGACCGTCTCGCCCGTAAGGTCCGGTAAAGCGCAGCCCGCGCAGGCTTGGGATATCGATCGGATCATCGCGGCGGTCGTTGAACATCGGGTTGAAGAAAGCGCCATCCACGTCGACTGCTCCGGGCTGGTGACTGGCACCGGGAATGAAAAATCGCTGATTGATGTCCGAGCGATTGTGACAAGTCGAACAGGCTATGCCCAGATCGCGGGCCGGTCCGCCGAATATCTCTGCACTGTCAAACAGCATGTCACCGTAGACGATGAGGGGCAGGTCGGTTTCGTCGATCCCCTGCTCCTCGAAATTGAGCACGAGAAGTGGTAGAGGGTCCTGATCGAAGATGTCTGAGCCGGGGGGCAGAGCGGCGGGCAATTCAACCGGCTGTCCGGTTCGGGCAATCGCCTCGGGCACGGCAGTCAGCGTCTGGCGCAGGGCAGGATCCGCGACGAGGTAATTTTCGGCCAGATAGGCTGAAATTTCCGCGCGCGCGGCAGTCATTTCCTCAACATTCCTATCCTTGGCGCCAGCGCCGAGCACGCCGGCCGAGCCTGTGGCATTGTTGAGTTCCAGCCACGCCCGACCCAGTGTCCGGGCCGCATCAGGGTCTGCGGCTTTGATATGGTCGGCAAACGCGCGGTAAAGCTCCTTGGCAGTGGCCACTGCCTGTTGCGATACCGCCGGGTTATCGGCAGCAATGGCTGCATCCAGCTCTTCTTCAATTCTCAGCGCGATGAGGCGGGTGGCTGCCACATGAACGGCATGCCGATCCTGCCTGCCAATCGCGTCGGACAGATCACCGACATCAATGGCGCTTTCTCGGTCCAGCCAGTCAAGGGCTCCGAGACGATACTCCGATCCGCGATAGGGCTCGGTCCAGGCTTGTTCCACTTTGTCCCACGGGACCGGCGCGAGATTGCCCAGAAACAGCGTCAGGCGATAGGCGGCCGCTTCGGGCAGCCAGGGGGCTTCCTTGGCGGGTGTTGCCAAAGAGGGACCAGCCAACACCGAAGCGGTGACAATCGCGTAGAGGATCACGCGCAGGACGTGATGGATCACAGGCGGCTCCATTCAAAAAGTTAGACGTGTCTAACTTATCTACCCAAAGCCAACTTGTTGTCAATCCATCAACCATCGGGCAAAGTCGTCATATGTCGTCCGGCGCATCACAGACGCGTGAAGATTTCACGCCTGATTCCCGCGATCCCGAAGCCCAGGCCGACGGATTCGCCAACGTGCGCAATGCGCATGAAAGCGAGATGGCGGAAGATTATGTGGAGCTGATCGCGGAGTTGATTGAAGCCCATGGGGAGGCGCGACCGGTCGATATCGCAGAGCGGCTGGGGGTCAAAGCACCGACGGTGACCAAGAACATCTCGCGCCTGAAGCAAGCAGGGCTGGTGCGCCGTGAAAAATACCGCTCGATTTTCCTGACCGAAAGAGGCCAGGCCCTCGCTGAGGCCTGCCGCAGGCGCCACAGGATCGTGGTCGCATTTCTGCAAAGCCTCGGGATTGACGAAGTAACGGCCGAGCGTGATGCCGAAGGCATCGAACACCATGTCAGCGAGGCAACGTTGATAGCTTTCGAAAACCATATCAAGGGATCCGATTGATCCTGGTCCAAAAATGGGCTGAGCCGTCGACCATTGGTGTTCAGTAAAGTTGCAGGACGGGTATCGCCATCACGAGAACCATAGCGAGCATCGAAGGGGACTCGATCGCTCGAACCGGACAGCCGGTTGAATTACCCACAACGCCGCCCAACAACCAGACTATCCAAGAATCCGGGCGATCATGATCGTGGCAAACAATCCGATCAAACAAAACAGAATGGCAGAACTCGCAGCATGTTGAGCGATGTCAAGTCGATTGCCTTTACGTTTTTTTGCAAGGTATGCGCCCCAGAACGCCCCGATTAATGTCATAATGATTACAATCACGTCAGACCCCTTTCCGAGTGGCCAATAACTTCTTTGCGATAGCAGGCAGGCCTACACCCAGAAACCAACATGTCAAAACCAGCGACAAAAGCGTCCAGTCACCGAAGCGGGCATAGAGTGTCCTTGGCAGGGCCGGGGGCAGAGGCACGTCTAGGACTCCAGTCTGCTCAAGGTCAAGGCTGGCCAACACGCGGCCTCTGGCATCAATGACTGCGGAAATGCCGGTGTTTGCGGCGCGAAGCACTGGCAAGCCTTCTTCGACAGCGCGCATCCGTGCCGCCGCCAAATGCTGTTCCGGTCCGATTGATGTTCCAAACCATGCATCGTTTGTGGCATTGAATATCCAGTCCGGACGAATGGCATCATCGACCACATGACCCGGAAAAATGATCTCGTAGCATATCGCAACGCCAACAAAAGGTATTCTAGGCAAGGCTAAGGTGCGTGGCCCTGGGCCCGGTGTAAAATCCCCAAGACTTTCGGTCAGACGCTCAAACGGTAGCCATTTTCGAAAAGGAACATACTCGCCGAAAGGAACCAGTTTGTGTTTCGCATAGCCACCAAGGCTGCGCCCCTTTGTGTCATATGCCTGGACGGTATTGAAGTAGAGGGTGTTGGCGCCCGACGCGACCCGGTCTGGCACACCGGTCATGAGGATGCTTGATTGGGGGAGCGCGCGCATGATCCTCTGACGATCTGCTTCAACCTCGTCCAGAAACCCCGGATAGGCCGTTTCAGGCCACAATACGATGTCAGGAACGTCACCCTGGCTCGACAGGTCAATGTACCGTGATACGGTTTCTTCTCGCAGTTCCGGACGCCACTTGTCTTGCTGCGGCACGTTTCCCTGAACAATCCGAACAGTGATGTTTGTCGGCTCTTCTATGCCAAGCCAGAGACGGGTTTGCCCTGCACCCCAAAGGCTTGCGGCAAACCCAAGCGCCAAGACCAGGCCCCACGGACGTCTACTATTGCGACTGGCAATCAGATGGGTTGGCAGAACAACCAGAAAAACAAAGAGAAAGCCGAGACCGTAACTGCCAATCCACGCCGCCGGTTGCCGCAGCGGCTCATATTCGACGAGCGCATAACTTGACAGGTTCCAGGGGAATCCCGTCAGGACATGCCCGCGCAACCATTCGGCGGCGGTCCAGCATGTTGCAAAGAGCAGAGGGCTGGCCAGACCTTCAGACAATCGCGACCGCGCCAACACTGCAAACGCGAAAGAGGCCAGTGCGGGAAAGAACGCAAGCAGCGCGCTTAACCCGGCGACCGCAGGAATGGCAAGCAGACCAAAGCGGTCCGCATCCACAAAAAAGCTCTCCGCGATCCAGAAGATCCCAGCGGCGAAATACCCCAGACCAAACGTCCAACCAGTGACCGCAGCGCGAAAAGAGCGAAGCCCTCGCAAAATAAGAAACAAGGCTCCGTAGGTCGCCGGAGCAAGTATGAGAAAGGAGAAGGGTGGAAGAGTCAGGACAGTAAGCGCACCGAGGCAAACACCTATCCCGGCGTGAACCAGCAGAGGTGCACGCGCGACTTGCCGGTTATCGTCTTTCTCTCCGACAGTTACTGTCATTGCTCGGGTTGGGTTCTTTTCAACCCAGGCCAGGCCAGCAGCAGGGCGACACCGCAAAAAATAGCGGTGTCTGCGAGGTTGAAGGCTGGCCAATGCAGATCCCAAACATAAAAGTCCAGAAAATCGGTGACGGAGCCTACTCTGATCCGATCAATAACATTCCCCAAGGCTCCGCCAATGATCAGGCCATGGGCCACGGCCTCGCCCTCTTCTTTCGTTCTGAACATCAGGACTACGAGCCATAGGCATACAACCGTTGCCAGTAATACTAGCCCCCACCATGGCGCACCATTTAACAGACCAAAAGTCACGCCATCATTGCGATGGTAGACTAGATTGAAACCAGGAAAGACGGAAACACCGGAGCTCAGTGTAGAAGCGTTTGCGACGACAGCCATTTTACTCGCCTGATCCACGACGACAGCACTGAGTGTGCTCACCAGCCCGAGAGTTATCGTGTGTTTCATGCTCTGGCCTTCACGCTGCCCAGGGACCGCAAAGTGACGCGGGAATGGGCGTCTTTGAATTGAATAGTGCGAGCCCTCAATCGCCGGGATAGCTGGCAAACACTTCCGTCGTTCCATCGTTGTTGATGAGAAACACGTCATAAGCTTCGCGCCAGCGGCTCTGGTCCATGCCGGGGGAGCCAAGCGGCATCCCTGGCACCGCGAGGCCGACAGCGTCCGGTCTCTCGCTGAGCAACCTGCGAATATCATCTGCGGGCACATGGCCCTCGATCACGTACCCATCGATGAGACCCGTGTGACAGGACACCATACGTTGCGGAACGCCATTGTCGAGTTTGAAGCGGACGAGAAGCCCGGCGAACATATCTTCGTCGGTGGGTGCAAAACCGTATTCTTCGAGGTGCTCCATCCACGCAAGGCAGCAACCGCAGCCATTTGTCTTATTAACCTCAATCGGCGTGGTTTCAGCGAGCGCCTGGGTGGCGAGCCCGAGGAAGAAGGCAATTGCGAGCGATAGTTGTCTCATGTTCTAGAGCCTTTCTGATGTCGCGGTGGCGACGTCGGTGTCCAGCAATCCTGAAAACTGCGCTCGGCTGTCTTCAAGGCGCGACACAATGTCTGAATTGGTTCCTTCTGCGCTTGCCACTTCGGCAAGCCGTTCTTCTGACATCGGATCTGTCGGACGGCCATCTACGCGCACTTCATAATGCAGGTTTGGACCGGTCGCCGTGCCTGTGGCGCCAACGCGGCCGATCATGTCGCCTGCGGCAACCCGGTCCCCGATGGAGAGACCTTCAGGCGTAGAACTCAAATGCGCATAGCGGGTCATGGTGTCGGAACCATGCGCGATCTCGACCACGCGCCCATAGCCGCCGCGCCGCCCAATAAACGAGATGCGGCCCGGTGCCGTTGCGTAGACTGGCGTCCCTTGGGGCGCCGCAAAATCAACCCCGGTGTGCATGCGCACATCCCCAAAAACCGGGTGCCTGCGATTGCCGTATACCGAACTCAGCCGCGCGCCCTTCACGGGTTGTGCAAACACCCGTAGCAATTCCCCATCAACAAAAATCGTCGCGTTTCCGGATTTGTCGTCAGGCCACACGATTTCATAGAGGGTTTCATCTATGGCCAGCGCGGCGAAAGACAGGCGAGGCTGTCTGATAACCTGGTCGCCGAGCGTGTCCTCGCGCCACATCAACTGTAGCCGCTCGCCGCCTTTCAGATCACGTCGGAAATCGACAGTCCCGCCCAACATCTCAGCCAAGTCTACGGCAAATTGCGCCGGAATATCTGCCGATGCAAGGGTTGCAAAGATCGAGGTTCCCACCGTCGTGTCCGCCGCACGCAGAACCAGGTCGGGCTCAGGCACGATCTTCCGTATGGCAATCTCATCTGCAAACACGGCTTCGATTTGCACGCCTGCGTCGACGGACAATACCACCCGTCTGAGCGACCCCGAAAGCGACGTTTCAACCTCAATCCCATATCCCGGTTTGAGCTTGCGCAGGTCATATTCCGCGGCCAGCGCCAGCGCCACCTCGGCGCGATCGGGTGCAGAGAGGCCTGCTTTGGATAGCAAGGCGTCCAGGGTTTCACCTGAGGACAAACTGCCCGACCACATCTCCATTGGAGGTTTGGTCTCTGGCAAAGCCACATCAAGGACTGGACGCGATGGCGGTTCTGGTGCCCAAGCGACTGTGTCCGATCTAACAACCGTTAGCTCGAAGGGCATCAGCGGTTGAGTTCGCATTGCCGGGCTCTGCAACGGCGCGGGCTGCCAATCAGACACCGCAACAAGCGCTTCCGGGACAGGTGCCATTTTCCAATTGGTCGGGAGCCCCATTATCAACGCGACAGCAACGCCTGCCGCTGCGACGCCGACGGCAAGGTATCTCAATTTCATGACGTTTCTTCTTCTGCTCTTGCGAGAACACGGCGGATCTTCGGCGCTGCGAATTCTCGCGGTTCATGGTAATCGATGATGCTCGCAAACTGTCCCTCAGCATCGAAGAGAAAAACGCTCGCCGTGTGGTTCATCGTATAGTCGCCGTCTGTCGCGACCTTCTCATAGCTCGCACGGAAACCTTCAGCAGCGCGTGCTGTCTCTTCCAGCGTCCCACTCCAGCCTTGGATCGCTGGGTGAAAATAGCTGACATACTCTGCCATGGCGTCCACGGTGTCGCGCTCCGGATCGACCGTGATGAACACGACATTCATCTCCGCGACGGCTTCCCCAAGATCGTCAAGCCAGCCAGAGATATCCGACAATGTGGTGGGGCAAACATCGGGGCAGTATGTAAAGCCAAAAAACACCATGGATGGATTGCCCAGAAGCGACGCAGGTCCGACAGTTTCACCGCCTTGATCAGTCATCTGGAATTCCATCTGGGTAAGCGGCAAAGGTCGCTGAGCCACCGGTTCAGGCGCGCCGGGACCGTCCACACGCCACCAGCCGATGAACAGCGCGAGCGCAAGCGCGACGGTGACTGCGGCACCATAGGTGAAGAGGTTGCGTCGGCTCATCACCCCTCAGGCCCACGCGCCGCAATACCAAGAATAGGAACATCAACGGTCAGCGTCCCGCCATCGGCAAAGTTCAGTCTCAGCGGAAAGGTCTCGCCTTCCACCATCTTGGTTTGCAATCGCATCAGCATGGCATGCATGCCACCTGGCTCAAGCGCGACACTTTCGCCCGCTGGGATGGTGATTTCACCGACTGGGCCCATGGAACTGACGCCATTTGCGTCGGTCTTGGTCTCATGAATGTCAGGCATCATGGCGAGCGGCGTTTCCAGCTCCACCAGTGTCACTGGATCGGTCCCCGTATTGCGCAGTGTCATGTAGGCCGCACCTGGACGGTTGATGCCGATGGACGCGCGGGCCCATGCGTCTTCAACGACAATATCCTCAGAGCCAGCGAAAGAGGTGGTCGGTAATCCGACAAACACACTGAATGCAAGTGCGATGGCTGCAACGGTTGATTTCAAAGGTTTGCTCCTAAAATCAGTCTTCTGATCACGACCCGGCCGCCGCGACTTCGGCCGCAACCAAGGCGCGCAGCTCGTCGGCTCCGAACGGGTCAAGCGGTTTGCCATTCACATAGAACGTTGGTGTCTGACGCACGCCCATTGTCTCCACATCCGCACGATCCTGATTAAGGATTGCGAGCGTCTGGGGCGCTTTCATCTGGTTTTTTGCGACTTCTACGTTCAGACCGGCCTGCTCTGCAATGCCAAGGATCAATCCGGGCGCTGGTTCACCGTGGGATGCCCATCGTGGCTGAAATTCGAGGATCGCTTCTTTGACCGGAATATATACGTCCTGCATGCGCGCGGCTTCCATCACCCTGATCGCTTCTTCGGAAGCGGCGCCATGAAATGGCGTGTATCGCAGAACGACGCGAACCTGATCGCCGTGCTCCGCCATGATCTCCTTGATCACTGGGTAGAATGCCCGACAGGCTTCGCACGCAGGGTCGAAGAACTCTACGATTGTCACGGGCGCGTCTTTCGGTCCCATGATGGGGGAGTAGGGACGCATCAATGCTTCTGCGACCTCGGGCTGGACCGGTTCGACCTGAGCGACCGGGGCGGGGCGGGACTGATACCAAACGGCGGCGGCAAAGACTGCAAGGCCGACAAGTAAGACCGATAGAACTAGAGATTTGTTTTTCACGCGCGCGGCTCCTTCAGAGAGAAAAATGACAAGAACCCGATAAACGCAAAGGCAATCAGCGCCAACAGCGGGATAGGGATTCCAAGAAACAGCTGATTGTCGCCGGTGCAGGACGGGCCAGTCGCCGTGCAGGGTTGGATCGGCTCGGGCAGAACTCCAGTATAGAGACCAAGATGCCAAAGCGCGATGGCAGCGCCACCGAGGGCAAGCGCAACGCCGTAGCGACCGACCCGATGATCCTCGAACCACAGACCAAGGCCCAGAAGGACGGCCAGAGGGAACATAAACGCACGCTGAAACCAGCACAGATTGCACGGAGCCTGCCCCAGAACCTCACCGATATAGAGCACGGCCAAGGAACTCCCCAAAGCGACGATCCACGCGGCGGTCAAAGCCGTCTCTTTTGACATCACCCGGCTCATATCGACATCCGCGCCTTCAGATCGGCAAGGATCTCCTCTGCCGGCGTGCCATATGTCCAGGCACCGACATATCCGCCTTGCGGATCAAAGAGAAACAGCTGAGACGAATGCCCCATCGTGTATCCGTCGGGCGAAGCGGCTTCCTCAATCTTTTCGTAGTAGATGCGAAATGTCTTGGACGTTCTCTCAATTTGATCAGCGGTGCCTGTCAGTCCGATGATGTTTGCGTCAAAATATGGGATAAACTCAGCAAGCGCTTGCGGCGTGTCGCGTTCTGGATCAATCGAGATAAAAAGCGGCTGGACTTGTGTCGCATCGGAGCCGAGCCCGTCCATCACAGCGGCTACCTCCGCCAGAGTTGTGGGGCACACGTCGGGGCAATTCGCAAAGCCAAAGAAAACGAGCATCCAGCGCCCTGCGAGATATTCGTCTGTTTGGACCATCCCATTATGATCGGTCAGTTCGAAATCCGCCCGGAACGCGGGCTCATAAGCGCGCTGTTCGACTCTGGTAGAAACTTGCAGCCAGACGAACCCCACGATCGCGATCGCAGCGAGTCCCCAAAGCACTTTTTGTAACGCAGATAATCTCATTGGTCGTTTTGCGCCCGATTCCGCCCATTTTTCGTGAATTCTAAATGTCTAGCTGCTAGAGGTTCAAGCTGTTTCTTGGCACAGAGGCGGTTTGTCACGGACCCGTGAACAGACCAGTGGCTTGTGCATGCCAATAGCTATAGCTACCAACACTATAGATATGGAGGTCACATGCTTACAATTGGAAGTTTGGGAAAGAAGACCGGAACAAAAGTTCAGACCATCCGGTATTACGAACAGATCGGGTTGATGCCCGAACCGGGTCGCACAGAAGGGGGGCAACGGCGTTACGGTGACGCCGAAGTCGACCGCTTGTCATTTATTCGACACGCGCGCCAGTTGGGATTTCCGCTGGAGGCGATCCGCGAGCTACTTGATCTTAGCGACAATCCGGATCGATCTTGCCACGAGGCCGACTCCATCGCTCGTCGACAACTCAAACAGGTCGAATTGCGGATGGATCGCTTGAAAGCGCTGCAGACCGAACTGAAGCGCATGATCCACGAATGCAGTGGAGGCAATACCGCGGATTGTAAGGTTCTCGAGGTCTTGCGCGATCACTCAGAGTGTCTGACCGACCACGATGCAATCGGCGCATAGTCGCGCCAATTGCTCGCAATCCAAAACGGTGTGTAAAACGACAATGGTCGGTCGTACATGGCTGCTTTTACCTTAGGCGGGTTGATAGAGCCGGGCGTGCGGAAGGCCTGTTTTCTCGAACCTCCGGAATGTCTTTGCCAAAGCCAGAGCACCAAGGTCAATGATGGGTTCAAGCAAAACAACGATGATGTAGACCGACGCGAATGCTCCCGCGTTTGCCAAGGTCTCCGCGGTAAAGCCCTGTCCGTAGAAAACCCAGAAGGCCACCCACGCCACAATGCCACCTTGGAACACCGCAGATAGCTTTGCTGCTTGAGTGTAGGAAACCTCGGTGTACGGCGTGTCGGCCGGGATAATCCTTCGTGCCAATGCGGTCATTGCCAAAACTGGCAGAATAAGCGTGGTCAGGTTCATTCCCAATTGCGGAATGTCGGAAGGTGAAAACAGGAAGCTTTGCGCTACAAGACCAAAGATCAGACCAATAGCTGTTGGAACTGTGCCGAGGATCAGGAAAAGTGTGGTTCCAAGTATCAAATGTACTTCTGACACGCCAACAGGTGGATGCGGCAGAAATTCAAAGAATCCTAGCACCATCGCGCTTGCCGCAGCGGAGCGTCCGGCCAAAGCTAAGATGTTGCCGTTCTGCTTCACGTGATCAACAGCGAGCTTGGCGACGATCCCAACCGAAGCAACACCGGTCGCAGTCCCCAGTACAATTTTTGCGCCGTCCACGACGCCAGGTTCGATATGCATAATTTCGTTCCTTCTGCACCCATCGTGCAAGATGCCTCCATAGAGGCGTTACAGTGTACTTGGCAGGTTTCCTGACTCGCGCTTCATCGCTGCAATTTCACCTTCCCGGATCTCTCCAGTGGTATTCGGAATGCAGCTAACGCTCACAGTTGCGTGGGCAGTCTCGGATCAGGACAGGACTTGATGTCCCTACCGCGTTCCCATTTACCCCGCCGCCGCAAATCGGCTTTGGGACCAAGTCCGAGCACCTGATATCCTCGGCCTGCCCGAGTCAAGATGGTTTGTAGAATGCAGTTGGTGTGTAGTCGCTGTGGCAACCAAATTTTGCCCAAGTATGATGCGAGATAACACAAAACTACTCCATCAAACAGCTAGTTACATCAACTCATCTCTTCAACTTTCCGAGAAAAACTAAGCCCAGGACGGATCTCCCTGGTCTCCATCCGAAAAAGCAAAACATCCCCAAGAGCGGAACTCTTGGGGATGTCGTGATCAGACCAAATCAGATTATTCGGCCGTCGCGGCATAGTTCATGATGTGAAAAATCATGTTCTGTTCAATTGTGCCATCGACAAGGTGTGCCCACGGGCCTTTGGCATAGGCGGCGACATCCTCACCCGAATGGGTTTCGGAGGACTTGGGAACCACCGCCTGCTGCAAATAGTCCAGGTCTGTCGCGGCCTCTTCGGTGAGCACCGGTCGCGTACCAAAGAAAGAACCATCCGCTTGTTCCGTCAGAACCGATCCCGCACCGTTCAGGTAGCCTGCGACGGTGAACGGCTTATTGTCGGCTCCCAATTCGGGCTCCCCGGTATGCGCCACGCCTTCGCCGTCGATGCCCATGCACAGGCCAAGGATGTCCGACCCACGCCCGCAATAACCATTGAAGGCCAGCGCATGTTCATGATCAGCCGTCACGATGATCAGGGTGTCGGCATCGTCCGTCAGTTCATCAGCGATCGCGACGGCGTCGGAGAACGCCTTTTGGTCACGTACCGCGCGTGCAAGGTTACCGCCGTGGTTGGCATGGTCCACGCGACCCGCTTCGACCTGAAGAAAGTAGCCATTGTCCCCCGATTTTGCCTGAAGCGCCTGGATGGCCGCACCGGTCATGTCGGCCAGGCTGGGTTCGTCTTCGCGGTCAGCTTCGTACATCATGTGGCTGCTTTCAAACAGCCCGAGGATCGGGGTCCCATCCAAAGGGGTGTTTTCGAAAGACGCCTGATCGGTCGCCAAATGAGCGCCTAGTTCGCTTTGGGCTACGTCCATCAGATTGACCCCGTCTTCGCGGCGCCCGCCTTCGTCACCATGAAAGTTGCGCATGCCGCCGCCCATAGCGACGTCGATCATCCCGGAACGCATGGCCTCGATCAGCTGCGTCGCAATGTCAGTCTGGGTGTCGCAACCTTCAGGCACTGACGCCTCGAAATTGCGGTCCACTGTCTTTGCATAGGCCGAGGCCGGCGTTGCATGTGTGATGCGCGCTGTGGAGACAATGCCGGTTTCTTTTCCCATCTCACTCATAAGTTCGTTCATGGAGGCAACCGTATTGCCCGGCAGCGTCGAACAGTCGCCGCGGTTCACGTTTTCATTCACACCGATGATGCCAGCCTTGGTCTTGATCCCGGCCATCATGGCCGTGCCTGTTCCAGCGCTGTCCGGCGTCTGGGCATTAACGTTGTAGGTCTTGACCAGAGCGAGGTTTGGAAAGGCCTCCTGGGGTTGAACATACTCATCACCAAAGCCGCCCTCTTGCTGGCCTGCAAACAGACGCGATGCGTAGTTTGTACCAACGCCGTTGCCGTCAGAGATCATCAAAATGATGTTGACGGCTCTGTTGGTATTGGGCAGTTTTGCCAACTCTTCGGCCAGACGCTCTTGGCCGGATACGAACCAATCATTTTCTGCCTGCGGCAGGTCTTGTGCTGTCGCCATGCCTGATACCGCGATGGCAAGGGCGGATACCGCTGTTAACGTCTTCATAGTTTTGCTCCTGAAAAGAAGGATGAGTTTGCAGCGAAGATGCGGGTCTTAAGCATCAGATTTGTGACAGCGTGTGCTAAACTAAAATGAAATTTGGATCTTGAACCTATAGTGACTGTAGCAATTACATCTTCACGTAGACGATTCGAGGAGATATAAAATGAGCGCGAATGATCGGCTGTTGGCAACAACCCCAATCCTGAACTTCGACCACCCGTCGATTGCACAACTGATCGAGGACCGAGGGTGGAAAGCCCTTTCTCAACATGACCGGATCGGCGCTGTCTACGATTTCGTCCGCAATGAAATTGCCTTTGGGTACAACCGCGCTGACGACATCTCGGCCGCCGAGGTGCTCGCTGACGGTTTTGGTCAATGCAACACCAAGGGCACGCTTCTCATGGCCCTGTTGCGCGCGGTAAGTGTGCGGTGCCGCCTTCACGGCTTCACGATTCATAAAGAGCTTCAACGGGGCGTCGTGCCCGAACTCGTGTATCCGATTGCTCCAGAAGAGATCATTCACTCATGGGTTGAGGTGGAGACGGAGACGGGTTGGGCAAACCTCGAAGGATTCATTCTGGATGCGGAGTTTCTATCAGCGCTGCAATCCAAATTTACCGATTCACACAGTCTCTGCGGTTACGGGGCAGGGACCGACTGCCTGCAGGCGCCGCCAGTGGAGTGGACGGGGGGCGATACCTACATCCAAGAGACCGGTATTACCCAGGACTTTGGTACTTTCGACGCGCCCGACAACTTCTACGCCGCTCATCAGCAGTCATTCAGCTTCGTAAAGGGCATATTGTATCGCCATATCATACGCCATTGGATGAACGCCCGCGTGCGCCGGATCAGATCAGGTAGCGTGCCGCAGATCCCTGGCTTGGCATTGCCTAATCATAGACACGAGGAATCGCGTCATGCCTCATGATCACGGCCACGCGCATATTGATCCCGCGTCAGGCGACCGCCGTGTCTCCATCGCTATCTGGGCCAACGCACTTCTGACGGTTGTACAGATTGTGGGCGGCATCCTCTCTGGCAGCCTCGCTCTCATAGCGGATGCACTGCACAACTTCTCAGACATGGCGTCTCTGGTAATCGCGTTCGCAGCCCGAAAGATATCCCGAAGACCCGCCGACAAGCGCATGACTTTTGGCTATGGCCGGATTGAAGTTGTGGCTGCCTTGATCAACTACACCACCCTCATCCTCGTCGGTATCTATCTCATTTACGAGGGCGGGATGCGCATGATCGAACCGACCGAAGTGGCCGGTTGGACTGTGGTGATCCTTGGCTCAGTGGCGCTGGTCGTCGACACGCTGACAGCGCTGCTGACGTATTCGATGCAAAAGGGCAGCGTGAACATCCGGGCGCTTTTCCTGCACAATCTGTCAGACGCACTGGCCTCTGTTGCGGTGATCATCGGCGGCTCGCTCATCCTGCTCTATAATATGTGGTGGGTCGATCCGGCGATCACGATCGGCATCGCGCTCTACATCCTTTACCTCGCTCTAACTGAAATCGGCGGCCCCGTTCGCATCCTGATGCTGGGAAGTCCACCTGACCTCGACAATGACGCAATTGTTGCCGCAATCAGAGACGTCGACGGGGTCCATGACGTCCACCACGTTCATCTTTGGCAGATGCAAGAGAACGAGACGGCGCTGGATTGCCATATAGTGACCATCGATGGCTCATCCGGCGAAGGGATCAAAGCTGCCATAAAGGCGCGTCTCGCCGAAGAGTTCGGCATCCGGCACTCCACGCTCGAATTCGAAGACTTGGAGAATGCTCATGAGAGCGCACAACTCTATGGACACGAGCAGACAAAAGCATGATGGAAACTACGCTTGTTCTTTCTGGTCTAGGAATTGCTGCAGCAACACTGGCTTCGATCCTTTGGTCAATTGTTTCCCCAAAGCGCCGTATCTGGCCGCCCCAACGTTACACGGCGATCACTCCAATTCTGGTCTGGGTGCCAACGTTTTCGTTGTTTGGCGTATTCATTGTGCTTGGCGTCTTGGGGTGGGGCATTTTGGCGTTTCCCAACTGGCTCCGGTTCGGGGTTGGGATACCTCTCATTCTGTTTGGCAATTTTGTCGTCTGGACTGAAGTCGCTCATTTCGGGATAGCGCAAACTGGTGGAGCTAAAGGCACGTTGAAGACTACCGGCATGTATCGCTACTCTCGAAACCCTCAATACATGGCGGATATGGCAATCGTCGGTGGATGGATGATCCTTACGTCTTCACCCTCGGCTCTCATTGTAGGAACAGCGGCCATCCTTGTTTTGATTGCCGCGCCATTCGCAGAAGAGCCGTGGCTAAAGGACCTGTACGGTTCTGAATTTGAAGAGTATCGGGCTTCAACCCGTCGCTTTCTCTAAATCGCTTCACAAAAATGTCATTCCCGGATCGCTTGACCCTCTAGCTACTAGAGGTCTTACGACTCAAAAAAATGGAGGAAAGCTGTGAGCAGAATAATTAAAAACCGCAGGCAGTTTCTGTCAACAACAGCCGCCGCCGTCATCGGACTTCCGGCCTTGGTAAAGGCCCAGTCTGTGGAGCAACCGACCGGAACGGCGGTACGCAGGAATATCTCGTCCTTCAGCGCTCAGCCATGGCAAGACCACTTTGATAATCTCGAGCATGGGGCGATCCTCTGCGACATCAATTCAAGAGCCGTTCAGTTCTGGTCTGAGGACGAAAGTATTTACAAGCTCTACCCGTCGAGCGTACCTCAATCAGAAGAGCTGACCCGGCGGGGATACACAAGGGTCGTTCAAAAAGTGGAAGGTCCGAGTTGGAGACCGACACCTTCGATGAAGGAGCGTAATCCTGAATGGCCTGACTACTGGCCACCGGGCCCGGACAACCCTCTCGGCACACACGCGCTCTATCTTTCCTGGCAATATTACCGTGTCCACGGGACCGGCGACACACGCAAGATCGGGCGTCAGTCTTCCAATGGGTGCATTGGGCTGTACAACGAGCATATCGCAGAGTTGTTCGATCTGGCGGAAGTCGGCACCCAAGTCAGACTCTTTTAGTTCACTGATTGCCCCGTGATAGCAGCGGGCGACTTGGCCGCCAATCTCAAGTGTATTGCAAAGATCTTATGCACTGCGAAACAGCCAAGGGTTCATGATAGAAACTGCCGTGGATCGACGTTGCTCTACCTCTTTCTTGGAGGCAGAAGTTGATGCAAGGTGACAGCGACGGGACGACAACCATATTCACTATTGGCATCACATGGGCGGCTTTTGTATTCGCTGTGATTTTGGCTCTGTTTTGTGTCTTTTGGATCTGCAAGCGATGGAAAGACCGAAACCGGAAGTAATCGCCATATTGAACTCGCCAGCCGACGCCCGATCTTCAAGACGGAGCTGTGACCTCGCGTATAAAAAGAACTGGAAGTCGACCTTTTTCGGTACGCGCTTTACTGAAAGGACGAATGTTCTGCGAAGCTACCGTCAGCGGGCATGGTACGGATGAGACGTCTATTCCGACTTTTGCTTAGAGGGTTCATCGCCGCAGCAATCATAACAATAGTTGCGACCGCGTTGGCGATTTGGCTGATGACTCGATCAATTCCAGACTACACGGCAAGTTTCAATGTTGAGGGTCTATCGGCACCGGTCGATATCGTGAGAGACGCTTACGCAGTTCCACACATTTTTGGAACGAACGACCCCGATGTCTTTTTTGGGCTTGGAGTCGCTCACGCGCAAGACAGGCTGTGGCAAATGACCCTTCTGAGAAGAATTGCCCAAGGACGCTTGTCTGAACTCTTCGGACGAAGCACTTTGGCCTATGACGATTTCATGCGCAGACTTGATCTGGCCGAGGCCGCTCGTTCTTCGCTTTCCGCCCAGGACGACAAAACGCGTGAAGCTCTCAACGCCTATGCGGAAGGGGTGAATGCGTGGATTGAGGAAATCAACAAAGGTGCGTTGGGGCGAGGTGCACCAGAATTCTTTCTGTTTGAAAGCTCCATCGCGCCATGGAGACCAGAGGACAGCATCGCAATTCTCAAGCTTTTTGCGTTACAGAGCTCGGGTCAATTCCAAGAAGAGGTTTTGAGGGCTCGCCTCTCTATGCTCATTCCCCCCGCACGCGTTTCTGATCTTCTCCCGGCGTCATTTGCCAATGATGATCGCAACATACCAAGGTACTTTGACCAGTTTCCGAATGCTCGTCTCGGCGCCATTCGATTTGAACCCGCTGAACTGAGCAGATTGTCGCCTCTTAGAAGTCCCAATCTCAATTCGTCGATGCTTGCCTGGGCTGCCACCCGCAACCGAACCGTTTCAGGCAACGCGGTAGTTGCCGGTATTTTCGACACTCAGTTGGCCATACCTTCGCTCTGGTACCTCGCTGGGTTGGAGCTTCAAGTCGGTGGCGTCATCGGTGCGACAATACCTGGGTTGCCGGTCATACTGTCAGGTCGCAACAGCAGTCTGGCATGGTCTGGAACCACATCGAACATTGACGACCAGGATCTTTTTATTGAGAAGCTACTCGACACAGGCTCTCGTGAGGTACTGACACCGGCGGGACCCCGGCCAATCGTTTCGCGCCCCTCCGTCATACGCATTCGGGGCGAAGCGCCCGTGACTATTCGCTTGGAGCGAAGCGAAAACGGTCCGATCATTCAATCTGACTTGTTCGGTCTATCATCGGTCATTCCAGAAGGGCACATTGCCTCTCTGGCATGGACCGGCCTGTCCACAAATGACACTTCCATAAGTGCGCTCATGGGTTTGATGACTGCAAAGAGTACAGATCAAGGGTTCTTGGCAATGCGATCCTTCATCGCGCCCGCTATGACGATGATCATTGCAGACGAGGAAAATCTCGCAAATCAGTTTGTAGGCGAACGGCCAATTCGAGATCCTCGAAATGTTTTTGGCGGGTTCATGCCTGCTCCTGGATGGTTATGGGAGAGCCAATGGCGCGCGCGAGGCGTTGCGAAGCCAAGCAATGCGGACGATTCAGGAATGCAAACGCAAAATGATAGCAACATTGGCCAACAAGTACTCTCGCCCAACATTGTTAGGGCCGACGCAAAGGATTTTAGGTTAAGCCGCCTCGAGAGGCTCCTCGAGGCGCGCGACGTCCACACCCGGGACGGTTTCATTGAGTATCAGCAAGACACTATCAGTCCGGCCGCAAGGGGCCTATTGCCACTCATCGCCAAGAACTTGTGGTTTTCTGAGCCTCCCGCGCCCTCGGGAACTCTTGCCCGGCGGCGTGCCGATGCTCTGCAAATGCTAGCAGATTGGAACGGCGACATGAACGAGCACATGGCGGAACCCCTGATCTATACCGCTTGGATGCGCGCCCTCCAGCAACGGTTGATAAACGACGAGTTGAGCAAAATGGCTGAGGGATTGCCTGTCATTCAGACACTTTTTCTCGAGCGCGTGTTCCGCGATGTCGATGGTGCCTCAATCTGGTGCGACGTAGTTCAATCGGAAGAAATCGAGACCTGTGATCAGATCGCTAGCCTCGCGCTCGACGATTCACTGTTATGGCTCGAAGAAACATTTGGGCGTGGCGATTTGAGTACTTTGAGGTGGGGAGATGCCCATCAAACCGCACTTGATCATCCTATCCTGAGTTGGTCTCGAGGTTTCAGTTTCATGTCAAACATTCGACTTCCGTTCTCAGGCGGCGACACTACTCTTTTCCTTGGATTTTCTGCGGGTGCATCCGAGGACCCGTTCCAGGCTGATTTTGGATCGACTTTCCGTGGGGTCTATGACCTTTCTGATCCAAACAGTTCGGTATACATAGCATCAACCGGACAGTCGGGCCATTTTCTCAGCCGCTTTTACGATGATCTTGGTCGATTGTGGCGGCGTGGAGAGTATGTCCCTATGTATCTTGAGCGACAACTCGTGAATGCCGGGTCGGTGGGAACGACAAGTCTGCTGCCACTGCGCAACTGAATGAAATGAAGGCAATCCGGCTTTCCTGCACCACAGATACTTAGAGCTATTGTGCCGCACAATGGCAATCTGGACCATGAAGGCGGGATTGGACCTGTCCTTCTTGAGTTGCGGCTTGGTGGAAAGCTCAAGAATCTGATGACAATTTCGCATACAGGGGTCAAAGTTCGGCACGCCGCAATCGAAGCGCATTCGCAATGACCGATACTGACGACAGGCTCATGGCTGCGGCAGCGATCATTGGCGAAAGAAGCAACCCGAAAATGGGGTAGAGAATGCCAGCCGCGACAGGAACACCTGCAGTGTTATAGGCAAACGCAAAAAATAGGTTCTGTTTGATATTTCGAACCGTTGCTTTTGCGAGCCTGCGGGCTCTGACAATGCCTACCAGATCGCCTCCCAATAGTGTGATGCCAGCGCTTTCGACGGCAACGTCGGCACCGGTACCCATCGCAATCCCGACATCGGCAGCCGCTAGGGCAGGCGCATCGTTTACGCCATCTCCGGCCATGGCAATCTGGGCGCCTTCATGCCTCAAGTTTTCCACCAGGGCTTTCTTATCTTCTGGCAAAACCCCTGCATGAACTTCATCTATTCCAAGCTTCAAAGCGACGGCTTCCGCCGTCTTTTGATTGTCACCAGTCGCCATGATGACCCTGAGCCCGAGGCGATGAAGATCGTCAATGGCTCCGGCCGTGGTTTCTTTGATCGGGTCAGCGACTGCCACGATCCCGGCGAACCTACCATCGACTGCTATGAACATGGCAGTCTTTCCAGACGCCCTGAGGTCATTTGCAGCATGTTCAGCAACCGAATGGTCCACATTGATTTCGTCCATCATTGCTGGATTTCCGAGAGCGACATCATGGCCGTCAACTTGACCTCTGACACCTTTGCCAGTGATAGCCTCGAAGTTTGTTGCTTCAAAAAGCGACAGGCCTTGCTCTCGTGCACCCTCCACAATCGCCTCCGCAAGGGGGTGCTCTGAGCCTCGTTCTAAGGCTGCAACAAGGGTAAGAACATCATTTTCAGAGTGCCCACCCGTGACCACCAAATCTGTGAGCTTCGGACGCCCTTGGGTGAGGGTGCCAGTCTTATCAACAATGACCGTATCGACGCGCGCCATCCGCTCAAGTGCCTCTGCATCCTTGATCAAGACACCCGCTTGTGCCCCGCGGCCCGCAGCAGTGGTGATCGAGATCGGTGTTGCGAGACCCAATGCGCAAGGGCAGGCGATAATAAGCACAGAGACTGCAACTGTTATCGCAAATGCAAGTGCCGGATCTGGCCCGAACATGAGCCAAGCGATGAACGATGTGACCGCAATGAGAACGACCGTTGGCACGAATACTGACGACACACGGTCTGCTAGTCCCTGAATTGGCGCGCGCGACCGTTTCGCTCCAGCGACCATATCCACGATCTGAGAAAGGACTGTGTCCGCCCCGACTTGCGTGGCCCTCACCATCAACGTGCCGTTTTTGTTGATCGTCCCGCCCGTGACCCGGTCCCCTTGTGTTTTTTCAACGGGAAGCGGCTCTCCAGTAATCATGCTTTCGTCGATTGATGAACGCCCCTCAAGCACGTCAGCGTCCACTGGGATGCTGTCACCGGGTCGCACGCGTAGCGTATCGCCAGCAATGATATGCTCCAGCGGTGCGTCGTATTCGGTCCCGTCCGGCATAATACGGCGGGCTGTTTTCGGTGCGAGATCAAGCAAGGCGCGGATTGCATCACCCGTTCGTTCCCGTGCACGCAATTCAAGCACCTGACCGACAAAGATCAATGTGACGATCACAACTGCGGCTTCGTAATAAGTCCCGACGCCTTCGCCGGTTTGGTACGCCGAAGGAAAAATTCCAGGCAAGAAGGTCGCGGCAAGCGAATAGGTGTAGGCGGCTCCGACCCCGAGCGCGATAAGCGTCCACATGTTTGGAGATAGAGTCGTTATGGAATCCCACCCCCTTTTGAAGAACGGGAGCGCGGCCCAGAGAATGATCGGCGTTGCGAGGAGGAATTCGATGTAGACTGCATTCTGATGACCGATCCACGCGCGCACGGGCAGACCGACCAGTTCGCCCATGGTCAAGATGACCAGCGGAACTGCGGCTGCCGCGCTGATCCACATGCGCTTCGTGAAATCGGAGAGTTCTTCGGACGGCTCATCCGATGGGAGCATTGGCTCAAGCGCCATACCACAAATCGGGCACGCGCCAGGCTCGTCCCTGAGGATTTCGGGATGCATCGGGCAAGTCCATTGAGTACTTGCCTTGCTATGCGTTTGCGCCTTTTGCGCATGTCCCGAGGCGTAGTAATATGGGTCGCTGCGAAACTTCGTTTCACAGTTCTCTGAACAAAAATGGAAGGTCTCCCCTCCAAATTCAGTATTCCGGGGATTTTCGTTGACCTCAACGGTCATGCCACACACCGGATCGATCACTGTCGTGGCGTTCGAAGCGGTCGCGGCCTGCATGGTGTTGTGGTGTTGATCTTGATCCGTGCTCATCGTCTCAATCCTTGATATTCAAGACGATCATACAACTAGCTCCTCCAGTAGCTGGAAGGTCAAGGCAGACTCAGCATGCATATGTAACAATTCGTATCGGGTTCGAGATTTTTAGGTCTCCGCCCGTGAAACCCGCTAGCCCAGTGTCAATATCATGCCTTCCGAAACCGATAATGTGGGAATGTGAAGGTTCTCTGGTGCGGGCCCTTTCCGGATACGTCCCGCAGTATCATAGTGGGATCCATGACATGGACAGAACCAGCCGCCAAAGTCGCCGGCACCATCACCGAGGGGCACACAACCGAGATGTGTGCAAACACCAATCATAACCAAGAAATTCTCATGTCCGGGCAGTGCTCTATTTTCGTCTGTGGCCGGATCTTCACCAGGAATATTTGGATTTCGAGCCACTGCATCGGGCAATGACGACACGTCCTCGGAGCGCGCCTGAGCGATCTCTTCTTCATTTCGGTGGCGGATAAAGACCGGTTTGCCCCGCCAACTTACTGTCAGTTGTGTTCCAGGCTCTACATCCGAAATGTCGACCCGGATGCTTGAGAGAGCCCGAACATCTGCAGATGGATTCATTTGATTGATCAAAGGCCAAACTGCCGAGCCAGTGGCAACTGCTCCCGCTCCGGCAGTCGCATAGTAGAGAAAATCCCGGCGATGCTGTTCGGTTTGCAACTCTGTCATGATTCGACTCTAGAGGCCTCCTGCGTGGGAAGGTCAATGTTGAGCAAGGCGGGTGAAGGAGTTGCTCTAGTCGGTAATCCAAACTCAGGAAGCTTTGTTTCGGCCGGAGGGGCGCAAAATCGCCACCAGAATCAACGGTGTTGCTGTCATCACTCCGAGACCAACGATGACCCACTCAGCAGCGTCGAAACTCCCTGACATCGCTTCTGCTCCAATATGCGCGAGCAGGAAGCTCGCGGGAAGAATTCCGGCGAGTGTTGCAATCAAAAAGCGCCAAAGGTGAAGGCGGCTAAGGCCCGCAGCATAGCTCATTGCATCAAACGAGATGAAGGGCAAAAGTCGGGAAGCAAACACCGTCAAAGTAAGCAAATTTTGAGACCCGAGCAAACCATAAGCGGCCTTGTTACCTAGCCATCGCTCGACGTAGACGCGCCCTAGGTAACGCGCGATGATGAACGCTGACAATGCACCCAGTTCCGACCCGATGGCTACATAGATGGCTCCTTCCATGTGGCCATAGGCAACTCCGCTTACAAGGGCGATCGGGGCACTGGGAATGGGGCTTGCAACGATTGATCCCATCATCAGCAAAACAATGAGAAGTGGCCCCCAAGGACCGGCACCATCAACCCAGCCCTCGATGGTTTCCCGGGTTATGTTCGGCCAATAATCCAAGGCCCACATGCCAGTGAGCAGCGCCGCAAGCACTGCGATCAGAACTAGTCCCAAGTGACGGGGATGCGTGTTACCCGATCGCATAGAGCGCCACGAAAACCGCTACAACGTCGACGTGAAAAGGACGCCCGATGTTCGATCCATTATCCATTTTGATCCCTCAATAAAGGCCAAGCACAACTGTCATGGTTCCAGCGAGTAGAGGGTCAAGCACATTCTTCATCATGAGACACTGAATTGTCCCATCATGCCGCCGTCTTCATGTTCAAGAATGTGACAATGATACATATACGGTGCCGACGATGGCGCCGGTTTTTCGAACGTTATCGCCAGTTCAACCTCGCCAGCCACGAGAACGGTGTCTTTCCAGCCCCTGTTCTCTGCCCGCGGCTGGCGTCCGTTGTCGGACAAGACTTGAAAGCGCACCCCATGAATATGGAACGGGTGCATCATCATGTCGCCGCGGACAATCCAGCGCTCGGTGCTGTTGAGCTTGGTAGAGAAATTGAGGGCGTTTTGATCATAGGGCGCGCCATTGATTGAAAACTGATTGCCGGAGCGGGACATCATCATGCCCATTCCCATCGACATTTCTAGAGTTAGACGCCGAACGGGGATATCGTTGGAAGAAAGGTCAGGCAACGGGCCATCCATGGCATCGGGCAGGGTGTCGATACGGACGGGGAGGGTTGTATCGACGGCGAAGTGCAGCACCGTAAAACGACCGCCAGAACCACTTCCCATCATTCCACCCATGGCGGAGTTTGCAATATCGTCGGACACCAGGACGCTGTCCCTGCCATCCGTGAAATCAATGAGAACTTCGACCCTTTCTCCTGGCGCAAGCACCATACGAGTGAGTGCAACCGGTCGATCCAGGAATCCACCATCCGTCGCCACGAGGTGAAGTGGCCGATCGTCGGCCAAGGACAGTCGGTAAATCCGCGCATTCGAACCGTTGACAAGACGGCACCGCACGACCCCCTTGGGAACTGCCGCTGAGGCTCCTGCCTGCCCGTTCACGAGCATTGTGTCACCTCGAAAACCATTCATCGATTGATGCATGCCGACATCGTATGTCATGCGACCGCGCCAATTAAATTGACGGTCCTGCAGCACGAGGGTCAAGTCATCAACCGCATAGGTGGACGGCAGACCACGTTCATCGTCTTCCCCATCGGTAACATGCAGAACACCTGCCAGTCCGAACATGACCTGTCGGGCTGTCGAACCGTGCACATGGCTATGATACCATGCTGTTGCTGGAGGCTGATCAAGGTTGAGTACCGGGTCCCATGATCGTCCGGGCGCGATGGCCTGATGCGGCCCACCATCGAAGGGGCCAGGAACAAGCAACCCATGCCAATGCGACGAGACGGGTTCGTCCAGAGTGTTTTGCACCTCGGCCAAAGTATCTGCATCGGTCAAAAGCCGGATCGTTGGTCCAAGATAGCCTTGGTTGTAACCGATGGTTTCGGTCGCGGAACTGCCGCGAAATCGGGTCGCGCCAGATTGAGCTTTCAGCTGAAATCGTCGCGATGTTGTTGCATCCAGAAGCTCTGGGTATTCAAGCTTCCGCCCTGTGCCGGATAGCGCAGCAGATGGCAGCACAGCGGCGGCTCCGAAACCTGCGGCATATCCAATAGCTTCACGGCGGTTCAAGAGGCGCACGTCAGGCCAAGCCTTCCGGAAGGGCCGCCAGGGCAGCTTCCATGCTGACAACCGGATGGCCGGCTGCAATCCAACCTTGCCCGGCGGCAGATCCGAGCATTCCTTCGGATACATCAACAAAGTCACTATACCCAGCTTGCTGGAGACTCCGCATGACACTTCCTGACCGACCACCAGTTGCACAAATGAGGGCGACAGGCCGGCCTTCAGCCATTGCACGGGCTGAAAAAAGCCGCTCGGGGAACCGATCTTCGTGCATGCTGATCGGCCAGGCTCCTTCAGCAATCCCGGTGTCGGCCCATTCCGGCCGCGAACGGACGTCGATCATCCGGACACGATCTTGCCGCAGCGCATTATACGCGGAGTCAGATGACCAAATCTTGGCTGTCTGTGCGACGGCTAAAGTTGGTGAGACGGCTGCAGCGATCAAGGCTAATCCGACCGTGCGACGTGTCAGATCGGATGGCATCGGAGGCCTCCTTTGGAATAGGCAGGCCTGAGGCTTTGTTTATTCATTGTCGCTACCATGGTGATCGGCAGATCCGGAAGCATCCGACGTTGTTTGCATGTCGCCCATCCGTGTACCGGCGGCGTCCATTTCTTGCTGAGTGATCTGACCATCGGCATCCGCGTCCAGATGCTGGAATCGGTCAACCATGCGGTCGCGAACGACACTCATGTGCAAGGTCTCGAATTCCTCGAGGGTCAGCGCACCGTTGGCGTCGGCATCAAATTCTCGCAACTTCACGCCCATGTGTGCGCGCATGTTCTGAGGATCACCGCTGGGCATCATCATGGCCATCATATCACGATCCATCATACCCATCATACCGCCGCGGCCACCCATCCTGGATGCGTGCATCTTCATTATGTTCTGCATCATGGACATCATGTCCCCACTCATCATACCAGTTTGCGCGGCACCATCGCCCATTGTCATGTTGGACATTGCGCCCGTATCAGGCTGAGTTTCGCCGCCGACATGCGACTCCGCAAACGCAGCTTGCGATATGCCAAAGGTAGTCAGCACGCAAAGTGCAAAAATGCTTCTATTTGCCATCGGTCTTTCCTTTCCAACTTACTCTCGAAACATCATTATTATGTCGGATCAGATAAAGACCGGGGGAGGGGGTGTTTTGTAATGATATGTCTCAGGGCTCTTTGTTACAAACGGTGACAAAGCAACCCCTGACAGCCTGCAGGCCGACTTGGTAGGAATGGTACGAACCGCACAAAGCGGTGAGTTCATCGAAGGAGTGGATGATCAGATGACACCTGAAGTTGGTCATTTCGCGCTGGCCTTGGCCTTGGCTCTGGCTCTTGTTCAAAGTGTATTGCCAATCCTCGGTGCCAAACGTGGAAATATTCTTTGGATGCAATCGGCCCGATGGTCCGCGTTTGGACAGGTGCTCTTCGTCACCGTTGCATTCCTTGCGCTCATGCAGGCATTCATCACCAGCGACTTTACGGTCAAGAATGTTGTTGAGAATTCGAATTCACTCAAACCGATGTTGTATAAGGTGGCGGGCACATGGGGCAGCCATGAAGGCTCGCTTTTGCTCTGGACACTCATTTTGACGGTTTTCGGGGCTGCTGTTGCTTTGTTTGGATCCAATATTCCGCAAGCACTGAAGGCGCGAACGCTGTCGGTACAGGCATGGATCAGTGTCGGCTTTCTGACCTTCATGCTGTTTACGTCCAACCCTTTTGATCGCGTCTTCCCGCCACCCAGCGACGGCCAGGACCTTAACCCGCTGCTGCAGGATGTTGGCCTCGCGATGCATCCACCGCTCCTTTATTTTGGATATGTCGGGTTTTCGATTGTTTTCTCTTTTGCCGTTGCAGCCCTTATCGAAGGACGGGTGGATGCCGCCTGGGCGCGGTGGGTGCGTCCGTGGACACTGGCCGCCTGGATGAGCCTGACCGCGGGCATCGCCTTGGGGTCTTGGTGGGCCTATTACGAGCTTGGCTGGGGCGGCTGGTGGTTCTGGGATCCTGTCGAAAACGTCAGTTTCATGCCCTGGCTGATGGGCACGGCACTGCTGCATTCCGCAATCGTGACGGAAAAAAGAGACGCCTTCAAAAGCTGGACAATTCTCCTCGCGATCCTGACCTTTTCCCTGTCCCTCTTGGGAACATTTGTCGTCAGGTCGGGGCTGCTGACCTCTGTGCATGCATTTGCGGTTGATCCCGAAAGAGGCCTCTACATTCTGGGACTGCTGGCGGTGTCAATCGGTGGCTCGCTCGCGCTATTTGCATGGCGCGCGCCGATGATGGAACCGGGTGGGCTGTTCAAACCGATCAGCCGTGAAGCGGGCCTGTTGGTAAACAATCTGATTCTGACAACGGCCACTGGCGTCGTCCTTTTTGGTACATTGTACCCTCTGTTCTACGAAGCAATGACAGGCGGCGAAAAACTGTCGGTAGGCCCGCCATTTTTCAATGCTGCGTTCATTCCGGTCATGTTGCCGCTTGTCTTTGCAATGGGGTGTGGACCCTTCTTGTCGTGGAAGCGCGCGGATTTGCCGGGCGTCCTGCAACGTCTGCGCTTTGTCGCCCTTCTTGCCGTTCTGGGGACGCTTGCGGTCTGGTATTTGGCGGAAGGTGGCCCGGTGTTGGGCTATCTGTCTCTGATGCTCGCCTTTTGGCTGTTCATGGCGACGGTGCGGGAATGGACGATGCGGATCAAGCTGTTTGAGGGCCCGGTTTCAACATCCTGGCGCCGGGCTTCAAATCTGCCCAGATCTGCGCATGGCATGACGTTGGCTCACGCAGGTCTTGCTGTTGCCATGTTCGGATTCATTGGCTCAACAGTTTGGAAATCCGAGGAAATTATGTTTGTCCAGCCCGGCGCTGACATCAGTATCGGCGGGTTTGATGTAAGGTTCAACGGAGTCGAACGGGTGCGTGGGCCCAATTACTTTGCGGATCGCGGTGAATTGACCGTTTCGAGGGATGGAAAATACTTGACCGATCTCTTCCCGGAGCGGCGGACTTACCCGGTTGCTCAAAGCACCACGACCGAGAGCGCGATACGCTCCACACTGGCAGGAGATCTCTATACGTCCATCGCGAACCCGGCCTCGGAGGACGCCAGTACACAAGGCGCATGGACTCTTCGAATTCTGTATGAACCGTTGGTCAATTTCATCTGGATCGGGTCTGCGATGCTTGTTCTAGGCGGCGGTCTTTCGCTGTCGGATCGTCGGCTGCGCGTTGGTGCACCTCGTCGCAAAGCAGCTGTGACCGCTCGGGTTCCGGCAGAGTAACGATGGGACGTATACTGGCATTCATCCCGCTCACGATCGCGGCGGTATTTGGCGGGTTCTTCCTATGGGGGCTGAACCCCGATCGGGATCCAAACAACATTCCATCTGTTTTGATCTCCCAGCCTGCGCCCCAGTTCGATCTGGCTGCCATTGAGGGGCTGGAGACGCCCGGCTTGTCCCGCGCCGATCTCGTGGATAACGCCGGACCGGTCATCGTGAATGTGTTTGCTTCGTGGTGCGTACCCTGCCGGGCGGAGCATGGCATACTGACCCAAATGGTCGAAAAAGATGGGCTGAGGCTGTTCGGTATCAACTACAAGGACAAGCCGGAAGATGCGACAAAATGGCTGGCGGAGCTTGGCAATCCCTATGAAAAGATTGGCTCAGACTTGAGTGGAAGGGCTGGCATTGAATGGGGCCTGTCGGGCGTACCCGAGACGTTCATTGTCGGACCCGATGGAACTGTGTTGTTCAGATACGTCGGGCCTGTTGTTGGTGATGAAGCCATTGCTAGGTTCAGAGAGGCGCTCGAACAGGCAGGCGCATTGCCGAGGGGGCAGAACGGATGAGGCATGTGATCATCGCGCTTTTTTTGCTTCTTCCGGTGATGGCCTTTGCGGTCGAGCCGGACGAGATGTTGCAGGATCTGGTGCTTGAAGAGCGCGCGCGGATGATTTCAAAGGAACTGCGCTGCGTCGTCTGTCAAAATCAGGATATCGACAGCTCCAATGCTGGCGTTGCGCGGGATTTGCGGATTTTGGTGCGTGAAAGGTTGGTCGCTGGCGACAGCGATGAAGAGGTCATCGCGTTTATTCATGCGCGCTATGGCGACTACGTTTTGATGCGCCCGCCTTTCAATGCCTCCACCCTGGCCCTTTGGTTGGCGCCCTTTGTTTTGGCTGTCGTTTCTCTCCTGGCGGGCTGGGCGATCATTTTGAAAAGCCGGCGCAAAGGCGTCGTTGCGGATTTTTCCGAGGTTGAGGAAGCCGAGATTGCGCGTTTCATCGACATTAACACGCCAAAGGACAATTGATGATCTGGTTGGTTTTTGCCGCACTGTCCACAATTGGACTGCTCTTTGTGGGACTACCGCTCCGACGCCGGTCAGAAATGACGTCGGTCATGGCGGATACAACCCCCGCCGTTCTCTTGGACCAATTGGATGAGGTCAAACGGGATCTTGAGCGCGGTGTCATTTCTGGCGCAGAGGCCACCGCGGCAGAACAGGAGATCAAGAGACGGATTCTCATGCAGTCGCGCAAGACTGCTCAGGCGACCAAGGAACTGACATCGGGTGGTCGCTTTGCCATTGTTCTGAGTGCTATGTTCGTTCCGGCCTTCGCATTCGGTTACTACGCGGTCATGGGATCACCGGAGATACCCGGCATTGCATTTTCCGAGCGGACAGCTGAACGTCAAGAGACGGCGAAAGTCGCAGATTTGACAAATCAGCTTTATGATCGGCTCACGACTGATCCCTCCGGAGGACCGTCAGAAGGCTGGATGCTTCTGGGACAAACCTATTCCAGAATGGGTCGGTTCGCAGATGCTGCCGAGGCCTTCGGGATTGTCGCCAAACGACCAGAAGCCACTTCGGCCGTTTTCTCCATGCTTGCAGAGGCCCTTATCTCGGCAGAGCAAGGTGTTGTGACACCGGCTGCGGTGACCGCAATCGAGCATGCGATGGAACTGGACCCGTCCAATCCCGCGGCGGTCTTCTACAAGGCAGTCGCATTGAGACAGAAGGGCGACATCGCGCAGGCACATGACTTGCTGATAAGACGACTGAACAACGCGGACAGTTTCTATCCCTGGATGGAAAGCTTTGTTGCTGAAGCAAACCGAATTGGCGCCGAGATCAGCAGAGCTCCGATCTCACTGGCTGATTTTGCACCGTTGGTCAGTGCACCCGGGCCTTCTCAGGAAGATATGGAAGACGCTCTAGACCTGACCGTGGAGGAGAGACAGGCGTTCATCATGTCGATGGTTGAACGGCTGGCTGCGCGTCTTGAAGATGAGCCGGATGACTTTGACGGGTGGATGCGGCTTGGCAACGCTTTCTCCGTCTTGGGTGATAGGGAACAGGCAATCGCCGCACTTGAACGTGCTGAAGTACTGTTATCAGTAGCTCCGCAAAACGATCCGCGGCGGCAAACTCTACAAGAGGCACTGGCCAGGATGCGCCAATAGCATCTTTCCAGACCTGTTTTCGTGCTCATGCATCGAAAAGCGCATCAATGATGGCACAGTCGGGTGCCGCATCGCCCGTGCAGCGCGCGACGGTTTCTGATAAGACGCGTTCTATCCGTGTCAGATCGGCTATTTTTGCGCGCACTTCTCCGAGATGTACTTCGGCCATGGCTTGGACTTCGGCGCAAGTCTGGATCCGATTATCAACCAAGCCCAGCAACCCGCGAACCTCTTCTAGCGAGAAACCGAGAGCTCGGGACCGCATGACGAACTTCAATCGTCGTACATGGGTATCATCGTAGCTTCGATAGCCCTTCGTACTGCGCGGCGGGTCCGGCATGATGCCGATTTTCTCATAATAGCGAATGGTTTCCGGGTTGCAGCCCGTCGCTCGTGCCAAATCACCCCGCCGAATTGAACTCACGCTTGTGTTACTCATTTCGCAAAAAAACCCCTTGAGCCTGTATCAACTACAGACCCTAGAACGGTGGAAATATCTGTTCAAGGAAGATTCGATGGAACAAAATTTGGCGGAACTTCCGCAATCTCGGTCGCAGAAAATTGGCGACGAAACCACCAAGGGATGGGGCGTGACCGGCCTCGGCGTCCTCGGTGCGCTGGCGATGACCTCGTGCTGCATTCTGCCGCTTGTTCTGGTCAGCTTTGGCGTGACGGGCGTGTTCATCGCGCAGCTCGGGGCCCTCTATGCCTACAAGTGGTACACCTTCGCGCTGAGCGCCGCGTTCTTGGGATACGGCTTCTACAAGGCTTACAAGCCTGTAGATGCCGAGTCCTGTGCCGATGGCACCTGCGCCCGCCCCATCGACCGCCAAATCATGCGGGCGACCCTCTGGGCCGCTTCCGCGATTGTCGCTGTCGCCATGATCTTTCCCTACATCACCCCCTTCATCCTGAAATTCTGAACGAGGACAATGACCATGAAGCATCTTCTGCTATCCGCCCTGACTATCGCCGCACTCTCGACTCCGACCCTCGCTGAAGAGCGCCAGGTCGAGATCGCCGTCAGCGAACTGACATGCCCGTCCTGTTCATTCATCGTCGCCAGCTCGATGCGCGGTGTTCCGTCGGTCGAGATCGCCGCATTCGAGGACGGCCCCGAATACGGGCAGGGTGTTTACAGCGTGACCTACGATGACGCCGAAACTTCCATCGAAAGCATCATCGGCGCGGTGACGGCCAATGGCTATCCGGCGCAGGTGCTGCCCGACACAGCCTCCTGAGCCGCCTGCAATGCGTGACAATCTGATGGGTGGCCTGCTGGCCTTCGGAATAGCAGCTCCGGTCGTGGTCGTCTGCTGCGGCGGCGGAACTGCCGTGCTTGCAGCGTTGTTCGGCGGCGTTGGGGCTTGGCTCTCTGGAATGAGTGGCATTGCCGTGCTGGTTTTGGCGGGTCTGACCTACCTGATCGTCCGCGCATTGCGTCGTTCGCAAATGAAACGCGCCTCCGGCCCCGACCCATCACAGAGAAAGACGGCTCCTTGACTGGCACACCTGAAAATTCCGACCGTCTGCTGAAATGGGGGCTTGGCGGTGCGCTCTTCGCCGCGCTCTGCTGCTTTACGCCGCTTCTGGTCGTCATCGTCGCTGGCGTCGGATTGTCGGCCCTAACGGGTTGGCTCGATTACGCCCTGTTCCCGCTGCTGTTTTTCAGCCTCGCCGTGGTGGCACAGGCCCTTTGGCTGCGCGCTGGCAAGCCGGGACCGGCCCCGAAACTTTGGGCCACCGGCCTCGCGGTGGCCCTGTCGATCCTGATCATTCTTCTCGAATTCAGGTTCGCAATACGGATCACAATCGGCGTTTTCGCCGCCACAGCACTCTACGCGGTTCTGCTGAACCGTGCGCAAAAGAAAGGAACGCTCTCATGATGATGGGATGTTGCACCGCCACCGGTATGTTCTTCGGTCTTCTCGGCATGCTCACACCGCTGATCGCAATCGGCGCGGTCATTTATCTGTTCGCTGCCAAATCGAACAACCCCGAGTATGGTGAGGCGCGCTGAGATGAAAGACCTGAACAAAAACGACGATGGACAGGGCGGCTATGACCTGATCGTTCTTGGGGCCGGATCGGCGGGGTTCTCCGCCGCAATTACCGGCGCGGATGCCGGAAAGCGCGTCGCTCTCGTGGGACATGGCACCATCGGCGGAACCTGCGTCAACGTGGGATGCGTGCCGTCCAAGGCGATGATCCGCGCGGCAGAGGCCGTGCACGGTGCGGGAGCTGCCAAACGGTTCCCCGGTCTATCAGGCCACGCGCAAGTCGATGACTGGCAGACGCTCGTTCAGTCCAAGGACGATCTGGTCGAGACCCTGCGCCAGAAGAAATACGCGGACCTTCTGCCGGAATATGAGGGTGTCGATTACATCGACGCCGGTCCCGCGCGGCTGATCGAAGGTGGCGTGACAGTCGGTGAGCGAACCCTGAAAGCACCGAGGACCATCATCGCCACGGGCGGGCGTCCCGTCCTGCCGACCATCGACGGCATCGAGGAAATCGGCGCGCTCGACAGCACCAGTCTTCTGGAGCTCGAAGTACTGCCGAAAAGCCTGATCTTCATCGGCGCGGGTTACATCGGCGCGGAACTGGCCCAGATGATGAGCCGCATGGGCGTGAAGGTCACGCTTGTTGCCCGTTCGCATCTGTTGCCCGGCGCGGAACCAGAGGTCTCGGAGGCATTGGCGGCGGCGTTCGAGGCCGAAGGCATCACCCTTCTGACCGGGTTAAGCTACGACACTGTGCGCCGCGACGACGCGGGCGTGACACTGCGCGTGATCCAGAACGGAAAGCCTGTCGAAGTGACGGCGGATCACCTCGTTTCGACCGCTGGCAGGCGGGCCAATACCGAAGATATGGGCCTGGACGCAATCGGCGTGGAAACCGACGCGCGTGGGTCCATCGTCGTCGGCGAGGACATGCAGACATCGGTGCCCGGCATCTATGCTGCGGGCGATGTGACCAACCGTGACCAGTTCGTCTATATGGCGGCCTATGGTGCAAAGCTCGCAGCCAAAAACGCAGTGCTTGGTGAGGACCATCGTTACGACAACGCCGCGATGCCCTGGGTTGTGTTTTCCGACCCGCAGGTCGCGGGCGTCGGTCCCAGTGAAACCCAGGCTCGGGACGCGGGCTTCGACGTCAAGACGTCCATCGTGCCGCTCGATCAAGTGCCGCGCGCGCTGGCCGCACGCGACACGCGCGGATTGATCAAGCTGGTGGCGGACAGAAAGACCGACCGGCTGCTTGGTGGCCAGATCATCGCGCCCGAGGGGTCCGATACGATCCAGACCCTCGTCATGGCGCTGAAGTTCGGCATGACAACAAAGGCGCTCGGCGAGACGATCTTCCCGTATCTGACGACCGTGGAAGGGCTGAAGTTGGCGGCGCAAACCTTCGACATGGACGTGGCGAAGCTGAGCTGCTGCGCGGGATGACAGATCGGCAAAAAAACTGGAGGCTCTGGCAACCACTACAGCGTGTTGCAAGATGCCTTAATTGAAAGCAAACCCGCTCCTTCCATCGTCGCAGGATACTTTTTGAACGCCCTTTCCAGACAGGCCCACCAGTCGGCAACCATCGGGTAGACGCACATTGTCGGCAGCGGCCCGTGTAACCGACGGAGGCTCTAACGGACAAATCCCGCCTGACGTCGAGCATCCGCCCAGGACAAGCAGACCGACGATGGTGGAACTGAGGGCCAGACGACGCTTAGCGCGAGCGTGCAATGTCCCGAGCAGGAACCTGTCCATCGCGGAATTCTGCATCCAATGTATCCTCTTGCGCCTGCTCATCTTTTGACCCGTGGCACGACTTTCCAATCAATTTGTGCATCACAACGTGTGCCCCGAGGCAGAGTGCGATCGGCGCAAAAAGCCCGACGTTGGTCCACAGACCGGCAATTGTACCCCCAGCGACAAAGAAGGCCGCGATCGGCAACAGCATGACGGCACAACAGACCACCATGCCATAGTGCATCAGTTTCGATGACCAGGTGGGTTTTTGGCTTTGAGTGTCAGACATGTAGCTCTCCAGACATTCTCGGACGTCTGTGCAACATTCCAGTGAGGTAAGGTCAAGGGTACATTTCGATACACTTGATCAGATGACGGTCTACGAATAGTTGTCCGGGTAAATCAGTCAGGTTGCCGAATTCAGCGCGTAAGACAAGACTGTCACACCGGGGATCGAGACCAGGCTGAAGAGCAGAGCTATATTCCTCGTTTTGGATTTGCTTGTATCAGACGTCTCGCCTGAACGTTTTGTCAGAACGGCCAGAAGCGCGATGAATGCGCCCGGCACAACGGCGTAGAGATACACGCCAGAGATGTTGTGAAAAATGAACGACCGCTCAAGCGTTGGTCCAACCACGCTTACTGCGGTTGCGCGATTGCCGCTGAAGGAGCCAAACAAGTCAGCCGACAGTACATAAACGAGAATGTGAATCGCGATGAAAGTGGCGCTTCGAAGGAGGCCATCCAGAACGATATACCCGATCTCCGAGCGGTCGGGATTATTCAACGTGTTATGTGCGAAGACAAACCCGATATAGTTGACAATAAATACAACCGGCAGCCCGTTTGTCATCACCTGACGCAGAAACCGCCCGAGCGCTGTGGAATTCGTCACGAGCATCGCCGCAAAATTGGGCGTGCTGACGACGTAGACAAACAGAAACGGCAGGATGCTTGCCATGCTCAGAAGGGATACGTTCCAACAAAACCTACCAAATGGCAGCGCGGGAGAATAGCTTTGTCGGAACGTATCGGGAGAAAGCACGTCAGCCGTGTGTCGCGAAAACCCGGGTCGATCCGTCCATAAGCACAAGCATCACATCATACGGATCGCCCCTGGTGCCCATACCGGGCGACCCCATAGGCATGCCCGGCGCTGTCACGCCGCGCGCCGCAGGCTTTTCCTGCAGCAACCGCGCGATGTCGGAGGCAGGCACGTGGCCCTCAACGAAGTAGCCACTCACAGAAGTCGTGTGACATCCGGCGAGCTCTGGCGCGATGCCGTATTTCTGCTTCAACACTTGAAGGGTGTCATAGTCGACGTCTTCAACTGATGCTTTGAACCCGGCAGAGATCATCTCATCAACCCACGCACCGCAGCAGCCGCAGGTCGGTGTTTTGGTTACCTGCAACATCGGGGTAGCAGTCTGTGACAATGCGGGACCTGCTGCAATCGCACTGGCGACCGTCAAGACAAATTGGCGTCTGTCCATTTCGAACTCCTTTTTCTCTTGGTTCTGATACTTGACATGCGTTCGGGAGTCGACCGGTAGACGTTGTTACATTTGGCTACAATCACGGGATGGGCGTTCCTGAGCCGGAATGTCTATAAAGACAATATGAAAGAGCAACCACGTATACTGGTCGTCGACGACCATTCAGAGATCAGAAAATCCGTAACAAGTTATCTGGAACGGAACGGACTACGTGCATCTGCGGCAGAGAATGCCGAACAGATGGACAGTAAGCTCGCAGAAGCCAATTTCGATCTCATCGTGTTGGATGTCATGATGCCGGGGGAAGACGGGTTGTCCGCGTGTCGGCGGCTGCGCAGGGAAGGACATACACCGATCCTGATGCTGACCGCATTGGGAGACGATGACGACCGCATAGCTGGCCTGGACGGCGGGGCGGACGACTACCTTGCGAAGCCCTTCAACCCCAAAGAACTGTTGGCGCGGATTAATGCAATTCTGCGACGAACGCAGCAAATCCCGCAGATCGACGACTTTGCCGGGAAGACAGTCAAATTTGCACATCTTGAGCTAGATGTCGACGGTCGCACTCTGATTGACCAAACTGGGTCCCGCACGCAACTCACGTCCGGGGAACTGAAATTGCTAACGCTGTTCCTCAAAAGGCCGAGGGCCGTCCTCGACAGAGACCACCTTCTTGAACTCAGCACAGGACGCATAGCGGGGCCTCTGGATCGAACAATAGACAATCAGGTGAGCCGATTGCGCAGGAAAATCGAGCAGGATGTATTGCGGCCCAGGGTCATCGCGACTGTGCGTAATGGTGGATACAGCCTGTCTTGCGATGTCGAGATATGCGCATGAAGATGTTACCACGGACGTTGCGCGCGCAGATTGCGCTTCTGGTCCTCGGCGTACTGTCCCTCGCACAGGCCCTAAGCCTGTGGTTCTTTGTTGATGAAAGATCGCTTGCCGTACAGGCTGCGATCGGTGCCGAAGCAGCGGCGCGCGCGGCAAACGTCGCTCAGTTGATTGAAGGGGCTCCCCCGGAACTGCACGCGCAGATCATTCGCGCTGCGACCTCACCGCTTGTGCGTTTCGATCTGGCAAATGCTCCAACGGTCCCCCATGGAGATCATGATGAAGGCGGGGCGGTTGAGGCACGGATCCGGGCATTGCTGGGAGAGAGTTACAGCCGTGATATTCGGGTTGAGGTTCATGAAATTGAAGGAGGCCTGCTGCCACTTCCAAATCTGTCTCCTGAAATGGCGGAAATGCATGCTGAAATGATGCAAGGCAGCCTTGCTGCCATTGAAATGGAGCTTTCTATTGCATTGGCAGGTGGAAGTTGGCTCAACGTCGGTACGCGATTTGAAAGGCCGCCGCTGCAATGGTCCCTCGCCTCCAACATATCATTTGCTGTGACTGCGGGCCTTCTGTTGGTTGCCAGTTTCTGGTTTCTTCTCTCCAGATTGACCGGCCCGCTCAACAACCTGGCAAACGCATCCGAACGCTTGGGGCGTGGTGCCGGAGAGGGGGACTTGCCGGTTGTGGGACCGAAGGAAGTGCAAGACCTGACCCATGCGTTCAATACTATGCAGGATCGCTTGACACGTTTTGTCAGTGACCGAACCCAGATGCTTGCGGCGCTGGCGCACGATCTCCGTTCCCCTCTGACCGCCCTTCGCGTGCGGGCAGAGATGGTAGATGATGAGGATACACGCGCATCCTTAGTGACATCGAGCGAAGAGATGCAACAAATGGTCGATGCAACTCTGGATTTCGCGAAGGGTGTGGGCCAGCATGAAGACGTCCAATCCATTGATCTTCATGATCTGATTACCGGTATGGGGTTGGACAAGGTTCAAATGAACAGCGAAGGGCCCCTGATCGCATCTGTGAAGCCAAGTGCGATGCGGCGCGCCATGAGAAACCTGATTGAGAACGCGATCCGCTATGGGAACGAGGCCAGAGTATCTTGGGAAAGGTCGGGCGATGAGGTAGTGATCGCCGTTGACGACAATGGGCCCGGCATCCCCGAAAATCAACTAGAGGCCGTCTTCGGGCCTTATGTCCGACTTGAGACGTCGCGATCACAAGAAACGGGCGGTCATGGTTTGGGGCTGTCAATTGCGCGAAGTATCGTCCTTGAGCACGGCGGTTCCATTTTGTTGAAAAATCGCGTTGATGCGGGGCTCCGCGCAGAAATCACGCTGCCAATCAGGCCGGGTGCCGGCACCTCGCGACAAGAGTCTCTTTCGCCACGTATAGCGCATGCTATTACTAACCTCAAAACACAATAATTTCCCAAGGTACGTATATGAAACGAAGACATTTTCTGACGTCTGTTATTGCTCTTTCCGTGTGCGGAAAAACAGCATTTGCTCATAGTGACGCAGAGCATGATCGCCGCATCGGACCATCTGTCGTGCCTCCTGAGCATTTGCCGCGCGAAGTTGAGTATTCCGAGGCAGGGAAGCCGGGAGAAATACATGTCGATCCGAACCAGTTCGCGTTGTTTTGGACTTTGCCGAACCATCGTGCGGTCAGGTACACGGTCGGAATTGGCAGGGAAGGCCTCTATGAATCCGGCGAGTTCTATGTCGCGCGCAAGCAAAAGTGGCCGCGCTGGACGCCGACACCTGCAATGATAAGCAGAGAGCCGGGCCGATATCTTCGTTTTGCCGGCGGTGTTCCTGGGGGACTAAAAAATCCACTGGGTGCAAGAGCGTTGTACCTCTTTCAACCGGGTCGAGGAGACACATACCTAAGGATTCACGGAACCACGGACCCGAAGACGATCGGTCGACGCGTCTCGAACGGTTGCGCGAGGCTTACGAACAACCAAATTGTCGAGTTATACGAGCAAGTCCCGATCCAGACGCGTGTTGTGCTCAAACCTTTCGCCACGTGAGAATAGCAAAAACGCTCACAGAGCCTTGATAGCGATACATATAGTTACAAAAAACCAACCGCCCAGCTATTCAGGGAAACCATGCGATTGGGTAATCTAACAAGGAAGCAGGTACCCTAATCGAGGTTGGTCCCATGACCCGCAAACAAACAGTTTTGACACGTCGCGCATTCTCTACCGGGGTAGGGGCGGCAGCATTCGCAGCGCCTTCTATTCTGGGCGCTCAAGAACAAGCTCCGGTTCGGCGCAACATGTCTTCGTTCCGAACGCATGCTTGGCAGGATCACTTTGATCGGCTCGGAAATGGCATCATCATTTCGGATACGGTCTCACGTGTTCTGCAGCATTGGACGGCAGACGGCGAAATGCGTATATATCCAACGTCCGTGCCGATGACAGACGAGCTGACGCGGCGCGGATACACCGAAATCGTCTTCAAGGATCCAGAGCCGGACTGGGCGCCAACACCGTCCATGCTTGAAAGAGACCCCACTCTGCCATCCTATGTGCCCCCCGGACCGGAAAACCCTTTGGGCATCCGGGCCATGCATTTGACATGGCAGTATTACAGAATCCACGGGACAAACGATACACGCAAGATCGGGCGGCGCTCATCAAACGGCTGCATTGGTCTGTTTAACGAACAAATCATCGAAGTGTATGACCAGACGCCAGTTGGCACTCAAGTCAAGCTAATCTGATGGCGAGATCCGGCATTTTCATCGCGGCGGTCCTGGTTGTCGGGGGGCGCCTGTGATCTGGCAGCAGTTGCAGCCGGTCGAAAGCTTCATAAACAGCGGCGTGAAAATGGCTGTTGCATATGTGCGGGAACTGCAGCGTGCAAACGGGATCAACTAATGGAGTGCTGGAAATGCGAATAAAGGTTTGGATCACATCCACGGTCATTGCGACGATCGGCGTCGCGGCTTGGGCGCATACTGGGGCAACGGGTGTTGTCCTCGAGCGCATGCAAGGCATGTCTGCGATGGGAGAATCCATCAAGACACTCACCCCGATGATGCGGGGTCAAGTTCCATACGATGCCGATCTGGTACGTCGTGAGGCAGACGCAATGGTCGGGCATTCGGGTGAACAGATGGCACGGCTGTTTCCCGAGGGGTCGGGTGGGGGCGTGTCCAAAGCGTTGCCGTCAGTGTGGGAAGACAGCGAACAGTTCGCGGCCCTCGCGGAAGACCTGAAAACAGCCGCAGAAGGATTGAAGTTGAGCGCAGGCAATGGGCTGGCCACAGCACAAAGCAACGACAGTGGATCAATGATGGGCGGTACAACCGGCGGGATGATGGGCGGTGGCGCTTCCTCCATGATGGGTGGAGGTATGATGGAATCGAACCAGGTCATGACGGGCGAGATGTTTGCCAACATGCCCGCAGACGCGGCGTTCACAATGGTTGCTCAGACATGTTCGGCCTGTCATCAGAAATTCCGCAAAGAAGACGAGTAAGCAAGTGCGTTGGGGGCGTTGGATTATTGGCGCGGTGGGCGTCGGCGGGATCGGCGTTGTCGCGGCAACGATAGCCTGGCCGATCGGAGCAGCCGTTACAGAGATAAGTCTGGCCGGGGATATTGACCGGGGATCGTATTTGGCACGGGCCAGCGGTTGTATCGCGTGCCACACCAACTTTGAATCCGGAGGTGCCCCGCTGGCCGGGGGTGCTCCTCTCAAGACAGACTTTGGCACCTTTTACCCGCCAAATCTTACAACCGACGCGGAACATGGAATGGGAAACTGGACCGTGGCAGACTTCGCAAAAGCAGTGAGGCAGGGTATCTCTCCTGACGGCGATCCATATTATCCGACCTTTACGTATCCGTTTTATGCAAATTTCACGGATCAGGATATTGCTGACCTGTGGGCCGCATTCCAGACCGTGCCAGCCGTGAACGTGCCAGCGCCAGCCCACGACGTCCCTTTTCCGTTCGATCAACGATGGGGGATGAAGCTTTGGAGAGCGGCGTTTTTGACGGAACCCTTTACGGCACCCGAAGCCGACAAAAGCGACGTCTGGAACCGAGGCAAGCTGCTGGTTAACGGTGCCGCACATTGCTCTGCCTGTCATACGACGCGGAACGTTGTAGGTGCACGCATTGTGGCTGAACGGTTTTCGGGCAACGATGCCCTGCCTGGAGGCGGCAAGGCCCCATCGATCCGTTCCGGCGATCTTTTGTCAGAAGGTTGGACAGTAGACGATCTGGCTTATGCATTGCGATCTGGCATCACGCCTTCGGGTGATGTTTTTGGCGGATCAATGGCCGAAGTTGTACGCTATGGAACGAGCTTCCTAAGCGATGCAGACCTGACCGCGATGGCCATCTACCTTATGGACAACGATATATAGTACTGGAAATCAACTGATGATCACGCTCAATCGCCGACAATTTCTCGCTACGTCCAGCGCATTTGCCGGGATATCGGCGTCTGCTGGTTTCGCGAATACGCCGCCAACCAACCTGATTGCACAAGAGAGCGACGTGCAGTTGCTGCCTGGTGACTATGGCAAAACTTCGCTTTGGTGCTTTGACGGGAGTTCACCGGGCCCGGAAATCCGTGTCGCCCAAGGTGGTCGGGTGCAGCGCAGATTAGTCAACCGGTTTTCCCAAGGAACTTCAACGCACTGGCACGGAATCCGGATCGACAACGCCATGGATGGCGTTTCGGGCCTGACGCAGGATGCCGTCCAGCCAGGGGATGCCTTCGACTATGACTTTATTGTCCCGGACGCTGGCACCTACTGGTATCACGCGCATAACCGTTCGTTGGAACAGGTGGCCAGGGGACTCTATGGCGCCCTGATCGTTGAAGAAGCGGAGGCCCTCGATATCGATCGGGAGGAGATTTTGATACTTGATGATTGGCGCATCAATCCCGAAACCGCCCAGATCCAGAATGACTTTGGTGCGCCTCGTGATCTCAGCCACGCGGGAAGGCTCGGAAACCTGATTACGACCAACGGGACTTTTAATCTCGCTTTGTCTGCGCGCAGGAATGAACGCCTGCGTCTGCGGCTCGTCAATGCCTCCAACGCGCGCAATTTCCAGTTGAGCCTCGATGGCCTCGACGGGTGGATGGTCGCCCTTGATGGGATGCCGTTGACTGCACCAATTAAAGTAACTGACACCATGACCCTTGCACCGGCCCAACGTATTGACCTAATCGTCGATGTAACGGCGAACGTCGGAGAAACGGCCCATATCGTTCAGGTTGGTCGCGAAGAGACTTTTAGCCAGGTCGCTTTCGAGGTCGAGGAAGGTGGCACCGTAAACCGCAGGGATGCGCCCGCGGCCCTGCCTCCGAATGACCACGCAATGGTTGATCTGCAGGACGCCACAACGCTCAGTCTGAGTATGGAAGGGGGCGCGATGGGCCGTTTGAGTTCCGCTTCTCTTGGTGGGGAAATCAAGCCGATGGGCGAGCTTGTTCAAGCCGGGTATTTCTGGTCGTTCAACGGGAAGGTTGACGGTATCGACGGCGAACCTTTCGCGCGATTGGACCGAGGGCAGAATGTGCGTTTGAAGATGGTGAACGATACGGTTTTCCCACATGCCATGCACCTGCATGGTATGCACTTTCATGAAGTGGCAGAGGATGGCACGCTCGGACCACTACGTGATACCACGCTCCTTGAACGCGGAGAGACGCGTGAAGTCGCGTTCGTGGCGGACAATCCTGGCCAGTGGCTGCTGCATTGCCATATGTTGTCACATGCGGCCTCGGGCATGATGACCAAGATCGTTGTTGGATGATGACCCGATCTGCATATCTCGGGCTTGGACTTGCGGGTGTCGCGGCGGTTGCGGCCTTCCTTTGGACTGAAATCGGCGACGCGCCCCTTTCGTCAAACTCCGCGAGCGCCGGCCCGGTCGACATAGCCGCAGGTGAGATCCTTTACGCGGAAAACTGCGCCGCGTGCCATGGTGCAAACCTAGAGGGCGAGGAAGACTGGCGCACGCCGCGCGAAGATGGAAGCCTGCCAGCTCCTCCGCACGACGCGACCGGACATACATGGCATCATCCTGACAGCATGCTTTTTACCTACACCAAGCAAGGGGGCCAGGCGACGCTCGCCGCGCAAGGCATTGAATTCAACAGCGGCATGCCGGGTTTCGGCGAACAACTGAGCGACGAGGACATCTGGAACATCCTCGCATACATCAAATCAATCTGGCCGGAGCGTGAACGCGCCGCGCAGGCCGATCGAACGGCACAGGACATAGCGTCAAAAGGAGACGGGTAATGAAGAGATTTTTAGCCACCGCTGCACTTGTGATGCTTCCCATAGCTGCGATGGCAGACGGCCTTGACGAAAACCGGATCAAGGAACTTGTGCTGGAAGCCATCCGCGAAAATCCGGGCATTGTATTCGAGGCCGCCCAATTGTTCGAAGAGCAGCAACAAGCTTTGCAGGCGCAAGCCGCAGCGGAGGTTCTCGATACTGAAAAAGCCACGCTTGAAAATGATCCAAACGCACCTGTTCTGGGCAATCCGGAGGGCGATGTCACGGTTGTGGAATTCTTCGATTACAACTGCCCATATTGCCGTAGGGTCAAACCTGAAATGGAGGCACTGCTTGCCGCCGATCCCAACGTCAGGGTCGTGTATCGAGAGTGGCCGATTTTGGGGGAGGGTTCGGTGTTTGCCGCCCGCGCGGCATTGGCTTCGCGCAATCAGGGCAAGTATGAAGAATTCCACTGGGCGATGATGCAGTTAAAGCAACGCGCTGAGGAAGCCACGATTATTCGCGTTGCGGAAGACATCGGCCTCGATGTTGCACAGCTGCGTCGCGACATGACCGCACCGGAAATTGAAGAGCACATTCAAACTTCCATGCGGCTTGCGCAGTCGCTGGGGTTCAGTGGCACACCTTCATTCGTGATCGGCGACAGTCTTGCGCCGGGTCTGATTCAGGCGGACCAGATGATTGAACTTGTCGATCAGGCCCGGGCCGCCGAATAAGGACAAGCCTACGCGGCTGAAGCGTCGTAGCCTGCGTCAACGATGGGTTGCCGCACGGCGGCTTGTTCCAATGTGCTTTGGACAGTGACGAGGCAAAGGTCCAGATCGGTCGCAATGACGCCCGATGGGTCTTTCGCCTTGATACCGCTTTCGATGGCGGATGTGCAGTGTTCACAGGTCATTTTCGGGACGGAAAAAATCATGAGGGTCTCCATTTGCAACGCGACCTGACTGTTGCTGATTCCACTGGCGGGAAGGTCAAGACACTTTTGACCGCAAAAAAATTCAGTTCCCCTCTTGAGCTTCCCGCAACTGGAAGCCTTAGATTGAAAGCGACTTGGTAGAGGATGCTTTGATGACAGGTTCCAGTTCCATACAGCTTTCAATCACCGGCATGAGCTGTGCGTCATGTGTCGGACGGGTCGAAAATGCCCTGAATGATGTGCCTGGTGTTTCGGGCGCAAGCGTGAACCTTGCCAATGAGACGGCGCGGTTCCAAAGTGATTTTCCTGCCGCCACAGGTGCCGCAATCGAGGCCCTGTCAGCTGCTGGCTATCCGGCCAGAACGGCCCGGGTCACGTTGAATGTGGGGGCGATGTCCTGCGCATCCTGTGTGGGTCAGGTTGAACAGGCCCTAAAGGCCGCGCCGGGTATTTTAGACGTGGCGGTCAATCTCGCTGCCGAAACGGCGGCTGTCAGCTATCTGCCAGATGTCATCGCACCTAAAGAAATCGCCGAGTCTAGCACGGCTGCAGGATACCCTGCCGAAGTTGCAGATACAGATGCGCAGGTCAGCCGATCAGAACGCAAGGCCGACGAGGCAAAGGCCCTGGCGCGCCGCGTCGTGTTTGCCGCTATTCTGACCGTTCCGGTGTTCATTCTGGAAATGGGCAAACACACGATCCCGGGCTTTGAGGAGTTGATTGAGCGTACAATCGGCATCCAGACTTCTTGGTTGATCCAGTTCGCGCTTGCGACGGTGGTTCTGTTTGGACCGGGTTGGGGCTTTTTTGCAAAAGGCATTCCGGCGCTGCTCAGACGTGTTCCGGATATGAACAGCCTTGTCGCACTCGGCACAGGTGCGGCATGGAGCTATTCAGTCGTGGCGACGTTTTTGCCCGACCTGCTGCCCGACGGCGTTCGAGCCGTTTATTTCGAAGCGGCTGCGGTCATTGTCGTGCTTATCCTGCTGGGGCGCTTTCTGGAAGCCCGCGCAAAGGGTAAGACCGGTGCCGCCATACAGGCGCTTTTGGGCTTGCAGGCAAGGACGGCGCGGGTTCTGCGCAACGGAAAGGCCAGCGAGGTCGAGATCGAGGCACTGCGGATCGGGGATCTGGTCCTAGTGCGTCCCGGTGAAAGGGTGCCCGTCGATGGCGACGTGACAGACGGGTCAAGCAATGTCGATGAAAGCATGATCACTGGCGAACCCCTTGCCGTTCCGAAAACGGCGGGCAATCCAGTGACCGGCGGCACCGTGAACGGCACCGGTAGCCTGACCATCGCGGCCACTCGGGTCGGGGCCGATACCACGCTCGCCCAGATCATTCGTATGGTGGAAGAAGCGCAGGGCGCGAAGCTGCCGATCCAGGGGTTTGTCGATCGTGTCACCATGTGGTTCGTACCGGCCGTTCTGGTTCTGGCGCTCGTGACCGTGGCTGTCTGGCTTCTGGTTGGTCCTGATCCGGCCCTGACCTTTGCCCTGGTCGCAGGCGTGTCTGTTTTGATCATTGCGTGCCCTTGTGCCATGGGATTGGCCACGCCTACCTCAATCATGGTGGGCACGGGCCGCGCGGCCGAAATGGGGGTTTTCTTCCGCAAAGGGGATGCGCTGCAACATCTGGATGAAGTTGATATTGTTGCGCTCGACAAGACGGGAACCGTCACACACGGTCAGCCAAGCCTGACCGATCTCATTACGACTGATGGCTTTGATCGTGCAGAGACACTCGCCCTCATCGCATCTGTCGAAGCGCAATCCGAGCATCCCGTGGCCGAAGCCATTGTGCAGTCTGCGGAAAACGAAGGCGTGTCCTGGCCGGATGCTACGGAGTTCCGTTCCGTGACGGGCTACGGCGTCGAAGCTCTGGTCCAGGGCCGCAAAGTACTTGTTGGCGCCGATCGCTTCATGGCGCAACGGGGCATCGACATTGGCCCGTTGGAAGATCGGGAACGGGCATTGGCTGACAAGGGACGTACCGCGCTCTTTGCCGCCGTTGATGGATCCCTTGCGGCAGTGATTGCTGTTTCTGACCCGGTGAAATCGTCCAGCGCCGATGTCATCCGTGCCCTGCATGATCGCGGGATCAAAGTCGCCATGATCACTGGCGACAAGAAGGCCACAGCAGACGCGATTGCCCGCGAGGTCGGGATCGACCACGTTGTGGCCGGGGTGCTGCCAGATGGAAAAGTTGCAGCGCTCCAGGAACTGAAGCAGGGCAATCGCAAGATCGCCTTTGTCGGCGATGGCATCAACGACGCACCAGCGCTGGCCCATGCCGATGTCGGCATCGCCATCGGAACCGGCACGGATGTGGCCATTGAAAGTGCCGACGTGGTGTTGATGTCCGGGGATTTGCGCGGCGTGGTGAACGCCATTGAAGTGGCTCGCACGACCATGCGCAACATCCGGCAGAACCTCATATGGGCCTTTGGATACAATGTGGCGTTGATTCCGGTCGCAGCGGGCGCACTCTATCCCGCCTTTGGGCTGCTGTTGTCACCCATCTTTGCCGCCGGGGCCATGGCGCTGTCTTCGGTATCGGTTCTGAGCAATGCGCTTCGTCTGCGCCGTATCAAACCGACGATGGCAGAAGGTGACGCGCCCCAGCAACCCGCAACGAAACTCACAACGCAGCCAGCAGAATAGGAGAACAAGGTGAATATCGGGGAAGTATCAGAACGCGCGGGCTTGCCACCAAAGACAATCCGCTACTACGAGGATATTGGTCTTGTTCGACCTCTGCGCAGCGATAACGGGTACCGCGCCTTTCGGGAGAGCGACATTCACAAGCTGGCGTTCCTGGGCCGTGCCCGAACACTGGGTTTTTCGATTGAAGACTGCCGCACGCTTCTCGACCTCTACGAAGATGAATCCCGCGAAAGCGCGCAAGTAAAATCGGTCGCGAAAGAGCATCTTACGGCCATTGACAGAAAAATCGCGCAACTCAAGTCAATGCGACAGACGCTATCGCACCTCGTTGACGCGTGCCAAGGCGATTATCGGCCAGATTGTCCAATACTGGAGGACCTCGCCAAAGGATCCTGACCTTATTTGTCTGTGGCGAGCGCGGCGGCGTCCAATGCGTTTAGAACAGCGTCAGATGTCAGGACTTCGGACAATATGATCCCGTCTGGTGCATTCGGCCCATAGACGATGTTGAAGGGTATCCCAAACCTGTTGTGAGCCTCCAGATATCGCGAAATATCGGGATTGGGCCGCGTCCAGTCGGCCTGCATTGCGACGACTTTTTCGTCTCGCAATCGGTCAACGACCGGCACTCGGTCCAGCACCAGCGTCTTGTTTGCCTTGCAGGTCAGGCACCAATCTGCGGTGACGTCGACAAAGACCGTCTGGCCCTGAGAGATCAGTCTTGGGATTTCGGAGCGGTCGAATGTGACCCAATCCTGACCAATCTCTTTTATCGTTGGCGGGGGGGTCAAGGTACCCGGAAGTGCAAGGCTGAGGACGGCAACGGCAGCCAGCGCGGCAGTTCGCGTATATCTCCCCGGCAGCCGGATAGTGGCAAAGAGAACGAAGAGCACTGCAAGTACCAGAACCGAGACGGCAACCCGGACACCCGACACGCCCATCAGGACCCAGAGCAGCCAGATCGCGGTGCCAGCCAAAAGACCGGCAAGCACCCACTTAACGACAAGCATCCATCGGCCGGGCTTGGGCAACAGTCGGACCATGCCGGGCTTCCAGGCAAACAGCAGATAGGGCAGGGACAGCCCAAGGCCCAAAGCCGTGAACACGATGATGACATCAATTGGGCGACCGGACAGGGCAAAGGCCACCGCCGTCCCAAGGAAGGGGGCTGAACAGGGCGTTGCCAGTACCGCAGCAAAGGCACCCGTCGCGAAATCCCCGATGTAACCGTCCCGAACGCTTGATCTGGCCAGCCGCGACTGTAACCCGGAAGGCAGCGAAATCTCGAATATCCCGAACAGATTGGCGGCAAAGACAGTCAGGACCAGAAACATGATTGTCAGGAAAACAGGGTTTTGGAATTGCAGACCCCATCCCACCGTGATCCCGACGGACTGCAAGACCAAAATTCCAGCGGACAGCACCCACATGAACACCAGCACGCCAAGCGCCGACATCAGGAATCCGTTCCGAACCTCGTGTGATGGTTTGTCTCCATGATTGAGAACCGATGTCAGTTTGATGGACAGGACGGGCAGAACGCAGGGCATGACATTCAGGATCAAACCACCGAGGAAAGCAAAGGCGGCGATCGCCAGTATCTGCGCCAGATCAGGCAGGTTCGCCACAAGCTCGAAAGGCGCATCCGGGACGGTATTTGACCACTCAGGCATGGCCGTCACGGCGCGTGACCCGTCTGTCACCGTAACTTGCAACAGTGGCAATTGTTCTTCACTGGCCAAGAGGGGCAATTTCGCCCAAAGTTCCGTTCCCGCGCTATTCGTTCGGATGTCCGGCTTTCCGAAGGTAAATGTCGGTCCCATTTCCGGGAATACGTCCGGGTTCACAAAGGCGTTTGCACTGCGCGCTGTGACGTAGAGCGCGCCATCGGCGATTACAGCCGTCTCGACCTCGATGTCAGCCGCATCGGGACCAAGCGGCACCCGTTCGGCAAACTCGGAGATAAGCGCAGCGGAGGCCGCATCAATTCCAGCGCCAGCCGGGATCGTCAGAGCGAGGTTGAAATCATGGGGCACGCACACGGTCGAGCAGGTTAACAGCGTGACTCCCGCCTGAAGCTCGACCGCCTGTCCGGCTGTTTCAAGAACCGCCTGGATGGGAAGGACAACACGTTTGTTGTACCCGAAATTCTCGATCCCGAATGCTGTGAAACGCTCAGGCGCAGGCCAGAGTATCTGTGCCGTCGCCAGGTTTGTCGATCCATCCCACGAGATTTCAGGCGGCAGACCGACCTCGCCGGGTGAGCGCCAATAGGCTTTCCAGCCCTCGGCCAGCTTGATGTCGAGGCCGAGTGACAAAGTTCCGGAATTCGTCGCAACGCCATTTTCGACAGAGATAAGCCGCGCTGAAATCGCCGTGTTCTCGTAAGTATCAGTTGACGCTGCGACGCTCATGGATGCCCAGAGACACGCCATCAACGCCAAAACAAGACACCACGGGGCTCGCAACATCATTTGGGGCGCTTTCGTCGTTGTTGCTCAAAAGCAGGCGCAGATCCCTGGGCCAACCTATTGGCGGCGGAATTTTTGCGACAGTTCCTAAGGCCCCGAAGGAGACGGGCATGGCAAATCCAATTAGGCTCTACACTGAAACACATACCACGCCCCAACCTTCTTCGCGTTCCAGTTCGACGATCTGTCCGATCATTTTGTCGCTGATCTGGCCTTGAACGACGGTACGACCAATCACAAGCGCAGGTGTGCCTACAAAGGCAAAGACCCGGGCAAGAGCCGCACTATTTTCCAGTTCTTGGGCAATCTCGGCGCTTTCCATGTCGGCAACCAATTGGGTGCCATCAACACCAAGATCATCCGAAAGTCGACGGAGATACTCGGGCGTTGCTTGAAATGGGCTCTTCATCAACCTCTCATGGAACGCGACGTAGGCCCCTTGTCGTTTTGCCGCTAACGCGGCTTTGGCGGCCAGGTTCGAGCTATCTCCGAGCAACGGAAGCTCATGCCATGCGACCACAACCTCGTCATCCATCTCTTGTGACATATCCGCCAGACGTTTGGTTTGCACTCGGCAGAAAGGACAGTAATAATCTGAGAACGAGGCCATCGGAATCTTCGATGCAGTCGTTTCAAGACCCCCATAGAGCGCACCACAAATATCTTCGGAAACCCTCTTCAGGGCCGCGGCTTTCCGTGCTGTCGCCTCAGCACTGTCAACGTTGCCCAAACCTACGAATGGGTCAAATCCGCCTGAAGTCTCTCCCGCCACATATTTTCGAAAACCAATCGGAGTGTCGAGCGGAACGAGTTCGAGCCTTTCGGGCAGCAAAGAGGGCACCGTACGGAGGGCAGTGTAACCCGCTAAGATCGCACCGATCGTCAATAGCGTTGATCGCTTCTTGGTGTCCATCCTCAGCCGTAAATTGGGGTCGCATTGGCGGTCAATCATACCGTCTCAACTTGCGACGCGTCAACTTTACAAACCGATACAATATTATTCGTGAAAACATAGCATTGCGGAGATAGTCAAGCGATCGGAGGTTGAGTGCAAATGCATCTTCAGCCTCTGGCGATATTGCTGTCATGAACGGATTAAAGCTTGAGCTATTCGGGAAAACAAATTGGTCTTCTCGCGGCTGCTGGGTCGGCGGCTTTGCTCTTTGCAGCTTTCGTGTTTCAGGCTTTGGGCTATGCACCCTGCGCGATGTGCATTTGGCAGCGGTATCCGCATGTAGTTGCAATCGGCATGGGTCTGCTTTTGACGATGGGGCTACCGATAATTCCACTCTTGCTCATCGGCGCAGCTTCTGCGGCAACGACTGCGGCACTCGGCGTCTTCCACACGGGTGTCGAACGGGATTGGTGGGAAGGGCCTACGTCCTGTACGGGATCCGGGCTCGACATGAGCTCAATGTCGGCCGAGGACCTTTTGTCTACCGATGGGGCATCTAACTTAGTCATGTGCGATCAGGTGGCATGGGAATTTCTAACTTTGTCGATGGCCAGTTGGAACGCATTGTTAAGTCTGGTGCTTGCGGGGCTATGGGTGTTCGCATTCGCGATGCGTCAAAGTAACAGCGCCGGGCCAAGTCTCACTTCACCATGACCCCTGAGGCTCAGTCGCCAAAAACACCATTCAAGTATCCCAATTTTACATAATAAACCCTCTGCGCCGTTTGTTCAATTATTAACATAAACTTCATTATGCGAAAAAGAACAAAAAACGAACACGGGTCCTCTTACCCTCACCGTGAGCTGAACACTAAGCAACCGCCCCCCAAAATGAGGTCTTCTTTCCATGAGACTGTTTCAAGCCATCAAGATAAGCCTCATGCGTATCAAATTGTGCGAAGTCGTCAACTCTCGCGGCTAGGTTCTTGCACTCACGCAAGTGACGCGCAGCATGGCGATACCGTTTGACCCGTGAATTTTGCAACGCAAAATCGATCAAGCCGCGTTTCAAAAGTGTGGCGGCCAGTGGATGGCGATCCTCAAGGGCGTCGGACACCGGTCCCAAAAGCTCATAGTGATTTCCATCAATCTCTGCGGCACGGTTTGTGATAAGAACTGCAGCCTGCTCAATCGCGGGCCAAGTCATCAGAAAATGGAGAGCTGTCGTGAAACTCTCAAACCCAAGCGCGTGTTCAAGGGCTCGGCTCTCTGCTTCGACGTCTTCAAAATCAGGTAGTCCGCTGAGCCATGCGCGTAGATGGTCTGCATTTAGGCTGCGTGCAAAACACGTCCACATAAAGTCACGCGCTGCTTCGGTTTGCCCCATCGCGTGCATCACGCTGATCCGGGTCACTTCCCAGTCATAGGGAATCCATCCGCGATCTTTCTCATCGGGCGCATTGATGGCCTCCCATGCTTCCTCAACCCGCCCCGCTTCAAGAAGACGACGCGCGATTTCAGCAGCAACCTGTGGTGCCTTTCGTGTCAGATCACTTTGTTGGTCAATGTAGGCGTCTACATCACCTTCGACATCCGCAATCTGCTCGAGCGCCATGCGCAGCGCGTAGTTGTTCGACAGATCAATTCCCGAAGTGGTGATCCCAGCTTTAAGGTGCTGCAATCCTTCTGAACCCAAGACTGAAGCAAGACCTGATATCAAAGTTGGATAATGCCCATAATCATCATCGGCCAAGGCCTCCAGCAACTGGTCTGCCAGGACAAGCGGGTCCGGCGCGGCAACCTCGGCCAGATCGATCAGGTCTTCACAGGCTTCGTGAAAAACTGACTGCACCTTGCCCGTACTGTCATCGCAACGTTCATAGACCCCATTCGCAAGAGCCACGAACCGCCAGATCAGATCAAACGCCCCTGCTGGATCGACCGGCCCAACTTGAGAAACGATGGCGCGTCTCTGCATGTCTAAGTCAGCCGCGAAAGCATTGCGGCCCTGCCAGTCAATAAACGATCGTGATCTTGCAATGCTACTGAGCCGCTTGCGGATCTCCCGAGCGACATCTCCGGAACCGGCTTCGCTTGCCAGCTCCAGCCTCAGCTGCCGCTTTGCGTCAGCATTACCTTTGGTGATATCAAGAAGAAGGTCGGCCAACCGCTCAGCGCCGAGCGCCGCAAGGTTCTTTGTATTCAATGTAGTCTTCGAAGCCATGCAGGAAATTTAGGTCAACAAGCAACTCGAATGCCAGCCCTCTCCCCAAGTTTATCACCACCGCAGATTTGGGAAGACCTGCCCTTCGCTGCATAGTGCATGAACTGACACAGTGCGGGACGAAGCGGCCTTTTGCTCACGCAGCTATGGCGGGCGCAGCATTCGCTCGCAGGTGCAGCACAGTTGTTGCTGCGTCGTGGCCGATGTCGCAGAAGCGGTCATTGCGTACCTGTTTTGGGTGCCTAATTCAAACCGCTCTTTCGCTACGGTTGTCCCAAAGGCCGCTTTCACGAGATGCGTTTCCGTTTGGCACCAATCTGCCAAGGCGCAGCAACAACCTCTTCAATTGGCCCAAGAGGGATGCGCTTATGACCATCATATCAGAGCCACCCCAATTAGGACCACTATGAACAAACTGGTTTTGGAAATCGTAAGCCTTGGCATGGCAGTCGTGCTCGCGATTGCTGTGCCGATGTATTCGAAGCATGCGCAAATGGACATATCTGACCTGGATCATGATGTGTCCGCAATGGCTAGTGAAGGTGCAGAGCATGACCATCCCGTACGGCCAGTAGACCCAATCCCAAGTGTGACGCACCTCGCGTACCCAGATGCGATGGATGGCTACAACGTGCAAATCCTGACGCCGAATTTTGCATTCACACCTGCCGCAATTAACCTCGATGTGGTGGAGGGCTAGGGGTACCTCAGAATAATGGCTCCCAGTGGACAACTGTATCAATTCGGGTAATACGATAGCCGTCTGGCGGTGATGGCATTGGGTAGTGCGGCTGCCAGCCACTTGGTAAGTCAATCAGGCGGCTTTCGGCCTCAATGTAGAAATGTTGGTGATCACCCGTGTCTGTGTCAAACCAAACGCGTTCGGACGCAACCGCTGTTCTACGGATCGATCCTGCACGCTCAAAGTCACGCAGGGTATTATAGACTGTCGCCAGCGAAATGTTCACGGCTTCGTTTGTCAAGCTGGCGTGTAGTGCTGCCGCCTCAATATGACGCGAACCAGGGCCAGACCACAAGACTTCGCCGATGGCGGTGCGCTGTCATGTCGGTCGGAACCCGGCTTGTGTCAGAATGTTCCTGACAATTGGCATTATCAGGCTGCTATTTCAGCACTGCCTTCGCGCAACCATTGCAAGACCGCATCTGGTGTGGAAGCTTCATAGGGGTCGCCGGGCGCGTTGTCACAAATACCGTCTTCTTCAAACCAGCCTTCGATGATGCCGTCTTGAACAACCGCTGCATAGCGCCACGAGCGCAGGCCAAATCCCAGATTGTCTTTACGAACCAACATGCCGAGGCGGCGGGTAAAGTCGCCGGAACCGTCCGGTATCATCTTGATGTTCGCCAGGCCCAAATGATCCGCCCACTGCTTCATCACGAAAGCATCGTTGACGGATACGCAATAAATTGTGCCGATTCCCTGATCCTTGAAGACATCCGCCATCTCATCAAAAGCGGGCAACTGGCGGTTAGAACATGTTGGCGTAAAAGCGCCCGGCAAGCCGATAACCAACGCACGTTTGCCCGCGAAAACGTCCTTGGAGGTTTGATCGCACCAGCGATAGGGGTTTTCGCCGCCGATGGCTTCGTCGCGCAGGCGGGTTTTAAAAATTACGTTTGGAATTGGCGTGCCAATTTTCATTTCATTTTCCTTTAGGGTGATTGTTTTGTTGGGTGGGAGGTTCCCATTGCTTATTTATGGCTATCTCTTTGCCACTCCATACCTCCTTCATAGCAAACGTTGCTCGAAAGTGACCGGAACTAAAACGTGGCAGGACCCATGCTTGACGTCAGCACCCATGGGGCATGATGTGAATACTTGATGACGATCAGGCTTTTCACAGTCGTTGGGCACTTTACATTAACTCTGGGCGACCAAAGCCAGCGATGAGTGTGTATTCGACTTTTCCAGCTGGGCCATGAGGACCACTTGTAGGGCCAGTGGCCTGCAACAGACCTAGTCAGAGATCACTGTCCATTCCTTCACAAATTCGAGTGCAGAATGACCAATCTCTTGCATTGATTTGTTTGGCTTGAACAACGCCCCGCCAATACCAAAACCAGTTGCGCCGGCATCTACCCATTCGCTCATGCTCTCGGGCGTAATGCCGCCCGTCGGAAGAAGAGCTATATCGTCACTGAATACGGCGCGCCAAGCCCTTATCACGTTCGGAGAAATGGCTTCCGCAGGAAATATCTTCAAACCGCTTGCTCCATGTGATAGGGCTGCAAACCCTTCGCTAGGTGTGCTCACGCCGGGAAAGCAAATCATGTCCCGGGCGCGGGCAGCTTCTATGACATCTTTATTTACGTTCGGAGAAACGATGAGGTCTCCTCCGGCATTAGAGACATCAATAACGTCCTGAACGGTCAACACTGTACCGCCGCCGACCAAACCCCGTTCGCCGAAGCGTTTGGCCACGTTTTCGATACTTTCGAGCGCCCGGTCCGAGGTAAGCGGAATTTCAAGGGCGCTAAAACCGGATTCGAATAGGATATCGGCTGTTGGCACCGCGTCGTCGAAATCAAGTTTCCTCAATATAGCGATGAGTGGGTGTGCCAAGAAAGCGGTCATTTTGGCTGCATGGATCTCTGTCGTTTCGGAAGTCGTTGCCATGTCGGTTGCCTTTACGGTTGAAACTTTCAATCAAATTTAAACAATCTGCAATCAATTCATGCATACAAAAAATGCCTGAGAAATGTCAACATGCAACCTGCTCAAGTAAGCGTATCTAGTAGACTAAATGTTTGAACTCTAAGTGACGAAGGACTGAATCATTGCCAACGTTGCTACACTTATGTGAATTTTAGACCATAAGAATCACGCGATATTGTCGAATCGAGATCATGATGGCTTGTGCAAATCAAGCAATGCGTATCGCTGCCAATATCAAGTACATTCTTCAAGATGGGCCGCCTCTGTTATGCAATTATATACATGTTATTCTAATTGTTGCGTATCACATTTAAAATATGTATGCATATTGAATACACCTAAACCATACTGGGAGATAAGCGGTGAGCACTGTTGTGGAAAATGCCGGGGAGCGTGATCTCCGTTTAGCCGTGCGGCGGGGGGCTGGTTTAAAGTGCCCCAGATGTGGCAAGGGGCGCGTTCTGCATCGATACCTCAAGGTCAATAAATGCTGTGAGGCTTGTTATCTCGATTTGACACATGCCCGCGCAGACGATGGTCCAGCATATTTTACAATTCTCATTGTCTGCCATCTTGTTGGCTTTGCAATGCATTTCATATGGTCGACTTGGGAGCCTTCCCCACTCGTTATGGCCTCGACTGTGTCCGCAGGCGCCATTGCTCTGTCCCTTTTGTTATTGCCGCGAATCAAAGGCGCTATGATCGGTTTCCAGTGGGCCAAGGGGCTCCATGGGTTTTGACGCCACTTAGAAGCTGTTTCTGGGAAAAGTAATGATATTGTTAAAGCCTTCATCATGGCCTCCTAACTACGTTGGCAGTTTCTGGATGGTCTTGGCTATGGCGGCCTTTGCTGTCGAAGACGCCTTGGTCAAGGCAAGCGCTGCGTCGCTGCCGATCGGTCAGATCATGATGATCTTTGGTAGTGGTGGCGCACTCATGTTTGCGTTGGTGTTGAAATCTCAAGGCAAGACGATCCTCTGCGCGGATATGCTGACACGCATTATGGTGCTACGTGCCGCTTTTGAAGCCTGCGGGCGGCTGTTCTTTGTTTTGGCAGTTGCGCTTGGCGCTTTGTCTACAGCTACTATTATCTTGCAGGCAACACCGGTGGTTGTCGTCGGGTCTGCGTGGCTCGTGCTGGGCGAGCGACCGTCCGTTAAAAATTGTGTCGCTCTTTTTGTAGGTGCGGTTGGTGTTGTCGTGGTTTTGGGACCTACAATTGACGGTATTTCTTGGACCTCTCTTTTGGCGTTTTTCGGAATGTTAGGATTTGCTGGCAGGGATTTGACCAGTCGCGTTGCGCCGAAATCACTTTCCATCGCGCACCTAGGGTTTTTGGGCTTTCTGACAGTGGCAGTCGTCGGGTTGGCTTTTGCCCTCTGGGAAGGTCGCAGTTTCCAATCAATGGGCCCGGATGACGCGCTCTATTTGTGTGCCGCAATCTGTTTTGGCGCTGTGGCATATGCGGGTCTAATGAAAGCGATGCGCACCGGAGACGTCTCTGCGGTTGCTCCATTTCGCTACTTCCGGCTGGTTTTTGGCATACTGCTCGGCGTCACTGTCTTTGGCGAACAAATAGGTTTCCAGACGTTGCTTGGCGCTGCTCTCATCGCGATGTCGGGATTGTTGTTGCTTGGGAACCCTTTGGCAAAGCGCATAACGCCAGAAACCTTATAGGTCTTTCAGCGAACCTCTTGATTTCCGTCTCCGCGTTCGGTGACCGCAGAAAACCAATCCAATGCGGAATTAGCACCTCCAAATGGATAAAGGTGTACGCCCACTTTTCCAGCTCCAGCCGCAGCAAAGCCATCTTCCAATGCCTTAAAGAGGGGCGAAAACTGAACGGTTCCTGCGCCATCTTCAGAGGCCTCTTCAAGGCGCGCAGCATCAAGATCGAATAGATTCAAGTATCGTTTGACTGTCACAAGAGGTGCCGGCCCAACAAGACCTATCCGGACCAGATCAGAAAACCCGTGGTCTCGGAGTCGTTTGATCCATCCGAGAATCTTGTCAGAATCCATGGCCAGTTGCGTGGTAATTTCGACGTTGCATCCACGACGCTTCAACACCGATAACTTGTCGAACAAGGCGGCTGCGCTGTCCACTTTCGGGGCGGCACGATTGCCCTCAGGGAAGCCGGGTAAAACAACGTGATCGATCCCAAAGACATCGAGCCAATCCGACGAAAAGAGATCTGCAGCCGTATCGAAGGGGCCAGCGGAATCCCGAGGATCTCCTCCGACAACCATATACTGCGTTGGCGCGACCTCGCTAACCAAGTGTTCAGTGATCGCAAACAGATCTGCCTTTGAGGTAACCCTGCGCGCTGAGATGATAGGAACAGGAGAGAGGCCGCTGTTTCTCAACTGGTGCGCAACGGTGAGGCGATCGTCGGAAGTGCTTCCATCAAGCCATGCAATGTTTACGGGCGTTCCAGCGGGAAGTCTGGGCGCGACCCCAACGATACCGCAAACAGTCTTTGGGGTAGCTTCTAAGGACAGGTATCGTAGACTTGAAAAACAGCCAACTGGTGTTCCGCGTCTTCGCGTCCCTACCGTTTCTTCTTTCTGCGTCACACGACCATCCAAGAACTCTCTTGGGGGTTGTCGAGGGCGTCGGCCAAACTGCGCAAATCGGCACGTAGTTCTTTCAGGTTATCGGCTGATCCTAAGGCAACGCGTATTGCGTTTGGTGGGTTGCCGACTGCAAAGGCGCGCCCGGGCACCAACCCGATCCCGATGCCTCGGAGGCCCAAGAGGAGCTCAGTTGCCGATTGTTCTTTGGGGATAGGTAGCCATATGTGAAAGGCATCTTTCTGGACCGTAGCGCTGGGTAAAACATCGCGGAAAGTTTCTTGCCTTCTTTGTGTCTCGGTGCGGATTGCTGAGGTAATTTTTGGTGCAAGTCCTGAATTGATCCAAGTTGTCGCAAGTCCGGCGGAAATTGGCGAGACGATGCCGCCATTCGCGCTGATTGCCCGCCTGATCCCTTCGGTTCCGACACCTTCTGGAGGTAAAACAAAGCAAACTCTCAGTGAGGGCGCGAGACATTTGGACGTCGATGCGACGTGCCATGTCAGCTCAGGCGCGAAGTGGGCGAGAGGAGGAGGGGCATCGGTTGCAAGGGCACCATAAGCATTATCTTCAATAATGGTCAGATTGTATATTCGAGCAATCTCAGAAATGTTGCTTCGCCTATCCGATGACAGTGTTGTTGCTGTCGGATTGTGCAGCGTCGGGGTCGTGTAAAGTGCAACGGGTTGATGTTCCTTGCAAACTTTAGCAAGGGCGTCTGGGTCGAGACCTCCATCGTCCATGGCGATCGATACCACTTTCAGATCGAGATACTTTGCGACTGCCAGAAAGCCTGGATAGGTCAATTCTTCACAACACACGGTATCGCCCGGTTTTAAAATCAAAGATGCGATCGACAACACAGCACCTTGGACGCCATTGCACAGAACAACTTCGCCGGCCTGGGAAAGGCCAAAGCTGTCATGGAGCCATCTTTGTCCGGCGTCGCAATCTGCAGCGCTGCCACCAGGTCTTTGATACCGCATCAAAAAGTTTTCGCCTTGATCGGCACCAAGATCTTGAAACCCATCCCACATTTTTCGGAACAAGACCTCGTTTTCAAAGCGCGGTGGCATGTTCATACTCATGTCAACGGGTTGATCTTTTTTAGCCGTCGTCTGGGCGACGCGTTCCTGTTGCAGGTCCTTTACGTAAGTGCCCTGCCCAACACGCCCCTCTACGAGGCCTTTTTTCCCAGCCGCGGCGTAGGCCCGACTGACCGTTGTAAAGTCAATATTCAGCGCGGTCGCCAATGCCCTTTGTGGCGGCAATCGTTGTCCGGGCTTGAGGACGCCGGCCTGAATATCACCTTCAATCGCGTCTGCGATGGATAGATACATTGGTCCGTCCGTCTTTTTTACAGTCGGAACCCATGTGACATTTTGCGCATCGTTGGGCATTGTTTTTAATCCTCACACATTGTATCTATCTTGTATGTATAATGATTGCAAAAGCAATCGCTATTTAGTCGGCTCAGTGTTGCGTCAAAAAAGGTGTACCTCAATGGACTACAGCAATAAATTTGTTTCTCTTCTCCACGATCTAAAACTGGAGGGACGCTACCGTACATTTGTTGAACTGGAGCGGGTTGTCGGGGAATTCCCGAAAGCAATTTGGCACAAGCCCGGCGGCGGAAAGCAAGATGTGACAGTTTGGTGCAGCAATGATTATCTCGGTATGGGGCATCATGAAGATGTTTTGGCAGCCATGCATGATGCAATCGCCCGGGAAGGTGCTGGCACGGGTGGAACACGAAATATTTCGGGAACCAACCATCACCATGTCGCCCTCGAGGCAGAACTTGCGAACCTGCACGGCAAAGAAAAGGCGCTTGTTTTTACTTCTGGCTGGGTTTCAAATCTTGCCGCATTAGGAACGCTTGGCAAGGTGCTGCCAGATTGCGCAATTTTTTCGGACGCAATGAACCATAATTCGATGATTGAAGGTATCATTCGCTCCGGCGCGGAGCGGTTTATTTTCCGCCACAACGACACAGCACATCTTCGGGAGCTTTTGAAAAGCATCGATCCTGCTCGTCCGAAAATCATTGCTTTCGAGAGCGTTTATAGCATGGATGGCGATGTCGCACCTATCAAGGTGATCTGCGATCTTGCCGATGAATTTGGTGCCATGACTTACTTGGACGAAGTCCACGCAGTCGGTATGTACGGCCCGAACGGCGGGGGCGTCTCTGAGCAACAAGGGTTAGCGGAGCGTGTCACCGTCATTGAGGGCACTCTGGCGAAAGCATTTGGTGTTATGGGGGGCTATGTCACTGGGCCAGAGCTCTTGATCGACGTGGTTCGGAGTTATTCAGCCAGCTTCATTTTTAGCACCTCGGTGTGCCCGCACCTAGCGGCGGGTGCGCTTGCGGCGGTAAAGCATCTCAAGAGCAATCCAGATCGGCGTCTCAAACAGCAGGCTAATGTTAAGATGCTCAAGCAGCTTCTGAGTGAGGCCGACCTGCAATTTATTGACGCGCCTAGCCACATTATTCCGTTGATGATCGGGGACGCACATCTTTGCCGCCAAGCGAGCGAGATACTGCTTCTCGATCATCAGATTTATGTGCAGCCAATCAACTATCCCACCGTACCGCGTGGGACAGAGAGGCTGCGGATCACACCGACTCCGGATCACAGCGCAGAAGATATGACTAAATTGGTCAATGCGCTCAAAGATGTCCGCTCAAAGCTTGGTTGGTCCTATGTCCACTTGGCGGCCTAGAGCGCTGCACGAAAGCTAAAATAATGAATTTTGATCTCTCGGCCGAGATGTTGGCACGCATTCAGTTTGCGTTTACAGTGTCTTTTCACTTTATTTTTCCCGCATTCTCTATTGGAACTGCGAGCTACCTCGCTGTATTGAATGGTCTTTGGCTTCGTACGCGCGACGAAGCTTATCTTCGGCTCTTTGAATATTGGAAAACAATTTTCGCTGTGACCTTCGGCATGGGCGTCGTGTCGGGCATTGTTATGAGCTACCAGTTTGGAACGAACTGGGCTCAGTTCTCGGATAAGGCAGGCGCCATAGTCGGTCCTTTGATGGGGTATGAAGTCCTGACGGCTTTCTTCTTAGAGGCGGGCTTTCTCGGTATCGCATTGTTTGGGCGTAAGCGTGTCGGCGACAAACTCCATATGTTTGCGGTGGCCATGGTCGCCATCGGGACGCTGATTTCGGCGACCTGGATTACCTCTGCCAACAGTTGGATGCACACACCTGCAGGCTACAGTATTGATGTTAATGGCAATTTCGTACCGGAGGATTGGTGGCAGATTGTCTTTAACCCGTCGTTTCCCTACCGGTTGACCCACGTCGTGCTGGCCGCATTTCTGACTACCGCATTCACCGTTGGGGCAGTCGGGGCGTGGCATCTTCTGCGCGACCGCAAAAACCGGATGGCCCGGATCATGTTTTCGATGGCGATGTGGATGGCGTTCATTGTGACGCCAATCCAGATATTCGTTGGTGATCTTCATGGCTTGAACACTCTTGAACATCAGCCTGCGAAGATTGCCGCAATGGAAGGCCATTTTGAGACCCACCAAGGCGCGCCCTTAATCCTATTTGGTATTCCCTATGAAGAGGAGGAGCGCACAAAATATGCAATCCAGATTCCAAAGCTCGGGTCGCTCATCCTGACACACCATGCGGACGGTGAAGTCCTTGGTCTCAAAGAATGGCCCAAAGACGAACGGCCACCCGCCGTGATCCCGTTTTTTGCCTTCCGGATTATGATTGCCATCGGCATGGCGATGCTGGTCGTTGGCCTTTGGTCCGGTATCGCCCGACTTCGCGGCAAATTGTTTGAGAGCATTTGGCTGCTCCGCGCAGCGATCCTTATGGGACCATCGGGGTATGTCGCTGTGCTCGCAGGTTGGTTCACAACCGAGGTCGGTCGTCAGCCCTGGACTGTTTATGGCGTCCTTAGAACGTCCGATAGCTTGTCACCGGTCGATGCTCCTGCGGTTGCAACGTCCTTGGTCGTATTCATCGTTGTGTATTTCTTCGTGTTCGGTTCGGGCGCCGTGTATCTCGTGAGACTTATGGGTCGAACACCTTCGATTAACATTCAGGCTTTGTCCTTCGTTGCGCCGATCCAAACCAACCTTAGGCATCAGCGTCCAACCTCTACATCGTCGGAGACATAATCATGACATTTGATCTACCCTCTCTGTGGGCTGCAATTATTGCATTCTCTGTCTTGTCCTATGTTGTTTTGGACGGTTTTGATCTTGGCGTTGGCATATTGTTTCCCGCCTTCCGCGAGCGGGCAGACCGCGATATCATGACAAACTCTATTGCCCCGGTCTGGGACGGAAACGAAACGTGGCTGGTTCTTGGCGGTGGCGGATTGATGGCTGTCTTTCCTGTGGCCTATGCGACAGTGCTACCGGCTCTCTACCTTCCGATCATCTTGATGCTGATTGGATTGGTCTTTCGTGGTGTCGCATTTGAGTTCCGCTGGCGAACATTGCCAGGGTCGAAATTCTGGGATAATGCCTTCTGGATCGGATCAACCCTTGCCGCCTTTATGCAGGGCATCACTCTGGGCGCATTGGTGCAAGGTATTGAGATAGAGAACCGCAGTTACGCTGGCGGCTGGTGGGACTGGCTGACGCCTTTTACGATGATTACCGGCCTTGCGGTTGTGATCGGTTACGCAGCGCTTGGGGCTACCTGGCTTAATATGAAAACCACAGGAAAATTACGTGAAAAAGCGCGCGGTCTCGCGAAACCTCTTGTCTTTTCACTTCTGTTTTCGATCGCTCTGGTGTCGCTTTGGACGCCGTTTATTGATGATCAATACTTTGATCGCTGGTTCAGATGGCCGACTGCGTTTTTCTCTGCCTTGGTGCCACTGCTATTGGCCTCATGCACCTACCTGTTTTGGTCGGCGCTGAAACAAAGCAACGACGTAATTCCGTTCTTTGCGACGTTAGGGATGTTTGTGCTTACATTCGTTGGTTTGGGCCTCAGCTTTTATCCAGACATCGTACCAGGTGCTTTGTCTATCCATGAAGCGGCAGCGCCTGAAAGTTCGCTAAAGTTCCTGCTTTGGGGCGCTGGCGTTTGTATGCCGATGATTCTTGCTTACACTGGATACGCCTATTGGGTTTTCCGAGGCAAAGTTGATCCCGAAGAAGGATATCACTGATGAGATCAGAACGCGTCGGTCGTCTATTCTGGTTTGTCAGTTATTGGTGGGCTGGTGTTCTGACGGTGACGGCAATTAGTACAGTGATCCGATTTTTTCTGGTGCCAACTTGATCAAGTGGTTCCCCAAGGGAGATTCGGCGCCGTTGGGCACCAATACCCAACCACTTCAAAATGCCCCTGCCTTAATTCTTGCACGATCGGACCGATTGTCGTTTCGAAAGAGGCATCAGGAAATGGTCCGCGCAACTGCCTTGCCCATTCAACAAATGCGGCTGGTGTGTTGATGAACGAGCGTGGACCACTATCTAGCAGTGTGGCGTACAAGCAAAAAACAGTAGCGATGGTATCGTCGGACAGATCAAAATCACCGTTCTAAATTACCAGCCACTGTTGCCAAAACCGGCTCAACCAATCTGCTAGCCAAATTTGGCTTGCGGTAACGTGACACTTGTATCGCCGGCAAAAGATGTTGGGCTTGGCATGTCGCCGATACCTTCACGCAACTATTCGGGGACTTGGACGTTAGCAATTTGTAGTCGAAAGCGGTCATTCTGCAGAGACTCTTCATCGCGACTTTGTTGCAACTTGATCGTTGGCCCTCGTTCCTTCGCTGAAAATTGTCGGAATGGCTGATTGTAGTGATGCGTTGGACAACGGAATGTAGCAGTTACAGCATAATCCACGCTGCCTGCACGCGCAGCACGAAAAACGAATTCACACTTTGGGCTCATTTTCCTGTTTCGCTGCATTGTGAGCGGAGGTACGGTTTTCAGTTTTGGGTGAGTAGATAACGCCCTTGCCGACTACGGCGCCAGACTAGACCAGCCTGATTGACCTACACTTATTTTCCTCGAAATAATCCTCGGGGGAGCGCCACTCGTGCGGGGGCAGACAGCCTCCTTTGCAGCTTGTCTTAGGGATCGGCAGCGGTACAATAAAGCATTATTGACCGAATGGGAGTGGATTAAATCTTGCCGTTAAGCCAAACAGCGACACCCAATGTCTTAACTGAGGTCGCATTGAAACAGCGCCTTGAGACGGGTTCGAAACTCATCATTACATGCAACGTATCGCCAACGCGCAAAGCATCATCATGGTTTGGAGTTTGGACGATGCACGCAGAACATTCCGATGGGACTACGCAAATGTTGGTCACGGCGCGCTCCAGGATGGCAGGTGAAATTTCCATTCGTGAGTTCAAAACCGTGACGGGAATCGTGTCTTTTCTGACCGACTGCGGTTTCACCAAAATTTCCTTCCCCGTGATTGAGGGCGACACCGTGAGACTACCGCTGGATACTTAAATCTAAGCATGCCCAGCAGTAAGTTTGGTGGCCAATGCCCCGCCCTGTTGGGCGGGCAGCGCGTTACCCACAATCCCGACGCTTCGATGTTCAGTGTCTTCGTTTACTCCGCCGCGCGACCAAGAACTTCTTCGGCCCATTGGTTCAGGCTTTTGCCAGACAGCTCGGCCGCGAGTGCCGCCTTGCGGTGCACCTCGGGATCGACGCGAAACATGACTTGACCCGAGAATGCTTTTTGCGGCTCCTTGCCGACCTTTGCGCAAGTCTCAACGTAGTCTTCAACCGCCTCATGAAAGGCTTCCCGCAACGCCTCAACCGTGTCAGCATGAAAACCGATACCATCACTGATACCGGCGAGGCGACCTGTGAAAATGCCGTCTTCATCGTCATACTCGATGCGGGCTGAGTAGCCTTTGTAGGTCATGGTATTGGTCATGGCGTTACTCCGATCCGCTCCAAGAATGCGCGGGCGGCGCGCACCTGATAGCGTTTGGCTTCCTTGGCGGGGTGTGGGCGGTGAAACGTCTCAACCTCGCCATCCTTTTCGAACCGCACTCTTGAGCCGCGTCCTTCGATCACCTGTGCGCCCGCCGCGACAAGCAATCGCTCAACAGCTGCCCATTCTACTGTTCCCGACACTGGATCGGTAAAGACAACGGCCAGAACCTTGCGGTGTTTACTATTCATCAGGTTACATAGATCATGCTTGCATATATTGCAAGCAAAATACCTCCTTGAGTTTGAGTGGGTTTCTAATGACGCGCCCCACGAAACATCGAAACAACAGAATCTGTAGTATACTCCGTCGCACTATCAGCGAAAATCAAGCCATTGATCTCTCATGGATTTACGAGATCGCGTTGGTACAAATTTAAGAAAACTAAGGCGGCTTCAATCCCTTAGCCAAGAAGCCCTGTCACTTAAGGCAGGACTTGAACGAGGCTATGTTGGCCGACTGGAACGTTCACAATACTATACCTCAATGGCGACCGTGCAAAAGCTTGCTTTGGCGCTCGAAGTAGACCCCATCGAGTTAATCGAGCCAGTTCTGATAACCCGCGGTAAAACGTCAGGAACCGCCGATCATGAAACCTCAGGCGATCAAAAGGTGTCTGGAGGCTCACAGCTGCTTGCTGTGCCGTTTCAAGAGGGATTTGAGAAGCGGCAAGGCGATCTTACCCTCGTATTGATCGACTATAGATGGAACGACGGGTCAACTGTTCGCCGCTGGCTTGTCGATCCGAAGAAGGTCAAACAATCGGCCATTGTCGTGAAACCTTGCATACTGCTTTGACAAAGGCAGATACCTGCTCAGTAGGAAAACCAGTCTGAATGACCCATATTGCCTCCGTAGTCGCCATATTCGACCATGATATCGCGCGAGTAGAAGTTTCCAAAACCACGCCCAACGGGCAACAAAATAGTTTGCCCGCTTTCGGAGACAAATGAGCTCGGCCAACGCGTGTGCGAGCCGTAGACACGTGCGATATATCGGCAGGTTCGGTTTTCACGGTCACAAGACCGAATACTCCAGTCCCACTGCCTTGGATCGTCACGCGGCGTGTAAGAGCGGCCTGTGAACCAGATCACATGTGTGCGGTTGAGCCATTCGTATTCTGGAAGGTCCGTATCAACCTCGCCCTCACCGCCGGGGCCACCCAATTCAATCGGTACTGCGGCGAAGGTGCAAATCCCGAACGGAGGCCTACTCGGCCACGGCGTGATGCGGCGGATCATTGTGCGATAGGCCCGCGCGCAGACCGCGCTCGGAGGAAATCCACCCGCCATACAGAGCATAATCGCGCAATCTATATCGTAGGCCTGCGCCTTTTTAGGTGCGCCAAATGTCATTAAAACACCAAAGATTGCTGACAAAATAAGCCGTTTCATCGGAGACTCCTTTGTTTGGTTTCGTCCTATGGTTTAGCATTTTGTTAAATTCTGCAATATATCATATTGACTCAATGTGTCTTTCCGCTTGTACTAGGTCGGACTAGAAGGGCTCTCAGGGGGAGAGTCCAAATGCCGATAGCGCGCAATCAAATCTTGATCACACTCGATGGGGTCAAAGACCTTCAAAAGAGGGAAGTTGCGTTCCGCTGCCGGTATGAGCTCGTGGGGTTCACGGACGATGGCAAGCCGCGCTACCAGTGCATCTACCTGCGCGACGGTGAGCCAGAAGCCATTCTTGTGTCCACACGGATCACGCCTCTCGGCCCAGAAGCGCGCTACTTCAACATCTGGCCGGGGCTCTTCAAACACCATCTTGAGTTTGGCGACGGGCGCGATCTGCGCTTTGGTGCTGATTACAGCATTACCCTCGAAAGTAACGGCTGACGTCCTAGCATTTCGCGCCGATGGTTCGGCTACGGCATCTGGGTGGACGTTTCACGGAGCACGTCCGAGCTGGGCCACCTCCGAAGATACTTTAGAAGCGCAACCTGTTGCCGTTGCACCAATTGCGCCTGCGGCAGGAGCCACAGACCAAGTTCTTGCCCTCATACGGCAAACAGCAACTCGCCACCAAAACAACAGGGCCATCGCGCAAGCAGGCCTTTCGACACGAGACTGGCACGTTCTGTTTCAGGCGATGATTGAAGCGGAGAGCAGCTACAATCCAACCGCCGTCAGCCCAAAGGGCGCCTATGGTTTGGGGCAATTGATGCCCGCCACGGCACGCGAGCTTGGAGTGGATCCCCGCGATGTCTCCCAAAATCTCGACGGCGCAGCACGCTATCTGCTCGCACAATTGGCAGAATTTCGCAGCGTTGGTCTGGCCCTGGCTGCCTACAACGCAGGCCCGCATCGTGTTGAGCAGTACTCGGGTGTCCCACCGTTTTCTGAAACACGCGCCTACATTGCACGCATCCACGACATTCGTGAACGGCTGTCCGGTGGAACGTCGCAGCCAGCACCAATCCGCGTCGCCAATACAGCACCCACACGCGCTCCCGTCATTATTGAACTGAACTGATCAAGGACATTTTCATGCCAAGACACCACTCACGATACTTGCCACTCATGGTCGCAACCTTAGCGCTCCTTGCCTCCCCTGCCTTCGCGCAAGACTTGTCGCCCATTCAAACAATGTTGGAGACGGTCGAAGCCGCACTCACAGGACCAATTGGCATTGCCGTGGCTACTCTAGCGGTCATTGGCACAGGCTTCATGTGCATGATGGGGCGGCTGAACTGGGGATGGTTCGCCTCCGTGATCATCGGGATCGTGTTGATTTTCTCGGCGGGCACCATCGTCGACGGCTTCACCTAAGAGCAGGCAGAGCAGATGGCAGAACGTTCCCCACTTTTCCTCGGCCTCGCACGCCCACCCAAGTATCTGGGTCTCCCTGTCGGATATCTGGTGGTCTTGGCCATGGGGGTCGTTCTGCCATTTATCTGGACGAAATCTCTGATCTTTTTCCTGATCGGGATCATTGCCTATCCAGTCCTTTGGTTCGTTGCGGACAAAGAGCCTCATTTCTTTGAAGTGCTGCGCATCTCCTTTGGCACCGTGCGCCCGACCAAAAACCGCGCACATCATGGGGGTGACAGCTTTGGCGCTTGATGGTGGAACTTTGAGCGGCATCGGCCCTGCGGTGCGTGAAGCTGGGGGAACAGGATTTGCCCGTGAAAGCTACCTTGCGGAGCACCTGCCCTATTTTGCTTTGGCAACGGACGATGTGATGGTGCTGCGCGAAGGCGATCTTCTGGCAACCCTACGCCTTGATGGTCTGAACCCGATGACTACCGAGGACGATCGCCTTGATGCGCTCAAGCGCGCGGTTGCCGCAATCGTGGCCCAAACCGGGAATACGTTCGGTTTTTACATCCACCGCGTCTCTGTTCCACAAAACTTAGACCTTAAGCCCGTCGAGGGTGATACCTTCGCGTCCCAAGTCGATGCCCGTTGGGCAGCTCACATCAAAGGCCTGCGACCTTCCAAGCGGCAGATGTATCTCAGCGTCATTCGCCGCCCCAATCTCGCAGCCCGCATCCCATTTTTGCGCGCACTCGCCCGCAAAGCTTGGGTCAAAGACCGCGCAGCGCGTGTTCAAGAGCTCAACGAGGTTATGGGCTTCTTTGCGGTGGCCCTCTCTTCGGCAAACCCTGTTCGCTTAACAAAGACGGGCGGTGAATGGCTCGGGTATCTGAACACGCTCAACGCAGGCAGCTTTTCACCCATCGCATTTGGTCAAAGCCCCCTGCCCCTGTCTCATACCATCAGTGATTGCCGCGCGACGTTCGATGGAGATGTGGCGACGATTACATGTGCCACAACAGGTGCCGTCAAATATGGCGCGCTCTTTAGCATCAAATCCTATCCCGCACTGACAGACGTGACGCTTCTCGATGCGTTAGATCTGCCTCTCGATATCGTACTGACCAATTCATTCAGTCCAATCCCGAACAACATCATGGCCGAGCGCATCCAGCGCATCATCAGACAGATGCATGCGTCAGATGATGCCGCCGTGTCATTGCGCGACCAATTGGCCTTGGCTGCAGACGATCAAGAGGCGGGACGCATCGCCTTTGGCGACCATCACCTTTCCATCGCCGTCTATGCGCCTGACCGCGACACACTTGAACGCGCCGCCGCACAGATCAAACGGGTCGGCCAAGAAATCATGGCTGTGATCGTGCGCGAAAACATGGCGCTGAAAGCCACCTATTTTGCACAGAGCCCGGGCAACTTTGGCTATCGCGCCCGAAAGACACCAATCTCATCGACCAATTTTTCTGATTTTGCAGCCCTTCACGGCAGTGTTGAAGGGCGTAGCAATGACGAGAGCCCGTGGGGTCAGAGCATTGCGGTTCTGCCAACAGTGGGTACATCAGGCTACCGTTTCAACTTCCACGAAGCGGGTTCTGCAAGCAAAGAACCTACTGTGGGCCACACACTGGTTTTAGGGCGCACGGGAACTGGCAAAACATTGACGACTGCCTTCCTCACCGCGCAAGCGCAACGGATCGGCGCACGCCTGTTCTTCTTTGACAAAGATCGCGGCTTGGAAATGGCAGTCCGAGCTTTGGGTGGCCGTTACAATGAAATCCGCGCAGGCGTGCCCACAGGCCTCAACCCGCTCGCCTCTGAAATCGATGAACGCGGACGCGCTTGGTTATCCGATTGGTTGGCCACCTTGCTGACGCGCAGCGGTGCCTTATCCGGAGAACAATCGCGCCACATCCAGGGTGCGGTAACACAGAATGCAGATGCTGGCGCAGCCTTACAGCGCTTTGCCAGCTTTGAAACCTTGTTCCAGTCCTTGGATGATGATGGCGAGCTGCAGTCCCGCGTCGCAGAATGGGCCCCCGGCGGTCGGTTTGGCTGGGTATTTGATGAACCCGACCGTGGGCAGCGCCTCGATCTCACTGGCGACATCGTCGGGTTTGATATGACTGAGATCCTCGACATGACAACGGAGCGCATGGCTGTGCTTTCATACATTTTCCGCCAGATTGAACGCGTAGTTGAAGACCGTCGACCCACCATCATCGTCTTGGACGAGGCGTGGAAACTACTGGATGATCCTTATTTCGGCGCACGGTTGGAAAACTGGCTCGTGACCCTGCGCAAGATGAACTGCGTCGTGATCATGATGACGCAGTACCCCAGCCAGTTGCGCGACAGCCGCGTTGGCAAAACCATTGTTGAAACCGTCCCGACGCAGATCCTGTTTCCCAACGACCGCGCCACGGTGGCCGATTACGATTTTCTGCGCGTGAACTCCAAGGAAGCTGCTTTGCTCGTCCAACCCACCATTGGCCAACGCATCGCGCTGGTGCGCTCCGCGGGAGACAGCGTCTTTGTCGATGCTGACCTCTCTGCCCTTGGCGACTTGCTGCCAATCTTGGGCGGCGGTGCCACAGGTGAGGCCCGCGTGCCAGCCGACTGGCGTTCAAACCCAGATTTTTGGAGACCACAATGAGATATTCCCAAACCATTCTTGTGCTTTCGGCTGCGCTGTTGCTATCGGCCTGCGCGCAATACACCGAGAAAACGTCCCCATGCTTTAACCGAAGCGGTGACCCGGTGGTGACACGCGCAACGCTATCCTTCGCGGCCACGGCACCAGTTTCAGCTGCGAGCGGCAAAGATTGTACTTTCGAAGCCCTGCCGCGCCCAGAATGATCCGCCCCGTCATCATATCTGCTGGGCTTTGGCTTTGCCTGCATGCAACCTCGGGCTTCGCCCAAGGTGTACCAACGCAAGACAACGCCGCAATCGGGCAAACCATTGCGCGTGTGACCGCATTGGTTCAGGATTTGGGAACCCAAGGTGACAAAGAAGCCGAGCGTTCTTCCATCGCCGAGGTGCAGGCAGATCAGCTGCGCACGCTCGAGGCAATTTCTGCCGCTATGACGGGTCCGGGCTTTGATATCAGCGCCCTTGAAGGCAACGCTGATTTTGGGGTCGCTTCCGTCTATCCCAACACCGATACAAGTCCGATGAACAGCCGCCTCTTTGGCGAGGGCCGCGAAACCGTCGAAATGATGATTGTGCGCGTTGCAGGCGAATATGCTGGCGCACCAGGCGTCGCACGGGCTGGTCTTTCCGCCACGCAATGGCGCTGCTTGTTTCAGGCACTGATCAAACAGGAAAGCCGCTTCAATATCACCGCCGAAAGCCATGTTGGCGCTTACGGACTGACACAGCTCATGCCCGGCACCGCATCGGACATGGGCGTCAATCGCTACGATCCTATGGACAACCTGCGTGGTGGCGCGCGCTACATCACGACCCAGCTGAACCGCTTTGGCAACATCCCCCATGCGCTCGCAGCCTATAACGCAGGCCCCGGACGCGTGATCGAGTATGGCGGCGTGCCGCCTTTTACCGAGACCCAAGGCTATGTGCGCAATATCTCCAAATTCTACAACGAATACCTTGCCGTTGTCGGTGGTGCGGAGGCGCTTGGCACATTGTCATCCTCAGATTTCGCCCTCGCTGAATACGCCAACATCTCGGATGCAGGCGTCTATTATGCGGCAAGCAGCCACGCCACGACGATGCAGGTCATCAACCGCCTGCGCGCGATCATTCTGCAAATCGACGCCCAACCAAATGCGAAAGCCGCGTGGGAACTCAACACCTACGCCAAAGCTGAAATCGCCCGCATCCTAAATCTGCGCGTCAGGCTGATGGCAGCCAATCAACAACGCGAAGCGACCCATGCCCAACATCTGGTCGCGGACCGCCTATCCGAGCGTGAATTCATGCAAATGGGAGTGCCAAATTGAAACAACTTCTTCTTTCCGTCGCGGTGATAACCACCCTCGGTGTATCGTCACCCGCAAAGGCACAAGGTGTTCCAACCTTCGATGGATCGCAACTTGGTCAGCTGGTTGCCCAACTTGAACACATGGCTGAAGATCTCAACGTGCAGCTGCAACAGTTGGCGACGATGCGGTTAGAGCTGGAGACGCAGCTGTCTCAACTGCTGAACTTGGAAGCCCAACTCACATCTCTGATCGAAGGCAGCGGATTGAGCGGCCTCTTCGCATCGATCGAAGAATTCCGGGCCTTGCGGGGTAAGCTCGTCGCACCTTTAAACACGGCACGGGCTTTGGCGGACGGCGATTTCCTGAGCGGCTTCAATCCCGGCGCTGAACTGGAAGCCTCGGTCGAACGGGTTCTATCCGGCAGCGGGTTCACATCAGAGACATTGAGCACCCTTTCTTCCTCGCCGGAACCCGCCGACAATCGCATCGCGACCTCAGCAGGCGCTAGCGCGATGTTGTCAGTCGCGGCTCAAGAAAGCCATGCAGAAGCTGGGCAAAGTCTGGAGCGGCTTGAAACAATGGTTGGCTTGATCGACGATCAGGACGGCTTGAAAGCGGCTGTTGATCTTAACACACGGGTCACGGCGGAACTCGGGATCATCCTCACACAAATCTGGCGTTTGGAAGCGGCGCAAGGTGTCAGCGCTGGACAGCTTGGCGTCGTTGATGCGGCTACACTGGCTGACGAGCGCCGGTTCAGATCAATGGCGGTGGATCCATGATGATGCGCGTCTCACCTGCGTTCAGATTGATCATAACAGCTCTGCTTCTCACGCAGCCTATACCCGCCTTTGCAGAAACACCGGGCACAACATCAGGCGGGCCTAAGCCTTTCAATTCAATGGCCGTCGCACCAGATGCCGAGGAATTCTGCCGCGTTCCACGCCCTCCTGCTGGTCTCGCGGAGACCGCTTATCTGCGTAACGGCTATCGTGCGATATTGCGTATTCTCGTTGCCGAACGGCAGTTGGAAACTGAGACCTGTGATTGTCCCTTGAGCGATTTCACATGGGACATGGCTCTCGCAGAACTGCCGCGCTTTCAGACGACTGACAACCCGCGCCTGCCGTTCAAGGTCCTCGACCTCTATGCCATGGCCGATGCGCTCGAGGCCGAGCACGCAGAGGGTTGTTCATAATAGATGGGCATTATTCGCGATATCCTCGACCAGGTCGATGCAGCTGTCGACAGCGTCGCGCAAGACGGGTTCATCTCATCTGCAGCCGCCGTTGGCGATGTCATCACTGCAGGTGCCATCCTGCTCCTTATCTTGCTCGGCATCAATGTCGTGATGCAGCTCAGACCCATGACCTTTGGCAGCGCGTTTGCGTTTGGGATCAAGATTTCGCTGGTCGCTATCTTTGCGCAGAGTTGGGATAATTTCAGCGTCATCTACGGCATTGCGACACAAGTGCCGGACTCCGTCGGCGCATCCATTCTCGCCCTCACGGGATCTGGCGACGAGGCTGGCGTCTATGAGAGCCTCGACAACATGGTGGCTCGCATCACAGCCTACGGCGACACCATCGGTGATCAAGCAGGCTGGGTCTTTGGAGCCGTGCTTGGCGCGATCTTCTTTGTGCTCTCCGCACTCTTCGCAGCCGTTACCGCTGGGATCATCGCCTTCGCCAAAATCGTCTTTGCGCTGATGATCGTAATTGCCCCTTTCATGATCATCACATCGCTGTTCAAGCCAACCCAATCCCTTTTTGAGGCCTGGAGCCGTGCGACCATCGGCTACGCCTTGATGCCCGTCGCCGCTGCGGGTGCTGCTGGCATCATCGTTGCGATCGCAGAAGCCATCGGCGATGCGTCCGCCGATCCAGTCGATGTCGAAACGGTGAGCCTCATCTTGCCATTCTTGGTCATTCTACTGCTCAGCGCCGGAATTATGGCATCCGTCCCTTACATTGCTTCCAACCTAACCGGCGTGATGGGTATTGCGTCCAACGCTGTCGGCCTGACCGGTCTGGCGCGCCGTGGTATCGTCAACACAAGCGACTATGGCACAGGCAGTGCCACGCGCTTCGCAACGGGCAAATCACCACAAGAACTCCAGCAAGCGGTGAACAGCGGCGTTGTCAAAACGGGCGAAGCGATCCGTCGAACACCGGCAACAGCGCTCAACACCGTCAAATCTTTCCGCGCCCCATAACGAAAGACCAACACCAAAAATGAAGAGTCAAACTAGCCAAGACCAAAGCGACGCCTTTGCGGTGGATTTTATCTACGGCCCACGCAGGCGCGAACGATTTGCCTATTTTGTGGCGGCAGCTGGCGTTCTGGTCGGGCTGGCAGGCATGGTTGCTGGAGCAAGCTTGTTTCCCCTAAAATCGATTGAGACTTTCGTTGTTGTCGTGGACAAAGAAACCGGACAGATGGACCGCGTCGCCGCAGTCCAAGCCCTCTCCTTGTCGGAGAGTGACGCCATTATACAAGCCAACCTTGTGGCCTATGTGGATGATCGAGAAACCTACGATCTGACCGACGGCGAGCAGCGGATCAACTCCGTCCTCGAGCGCTCGGACGGCGATGCCGCACGCACCCTGCGCGACCTTTGGACCTCGTCCAACGAAGACTACCCGATTGCTGTTTATGGCCGAGATGCCGTCATAGAAGTGGTGATCAAATCTGTGAACCAAATCGAATCTGGGGTGGCGCAAGTGCGCTTTACCCGCACCCTGCGCCGCGCGCGTGACACCCGCTCAGTGACCCGCAGCTACGTGGCCACTGTTGGCTACGCCTTTGAACCCGAAACCCGCCAACGCCTGCAAGACGTCTGGGCCAACCCCATGGGCTTCGTGGTCACCTCATACCGCGTCGACGCCGAGACTTTGGAGAACTGATCCCTTGAATATCGCTGCCCGTTTGATTTGTGCTGCCGCATTGCTGTCGGCCACCCCTGCCTTGTCCGAAGCCGTGCCACGCAGTGGGTCACTCGACAACCGCGTGCGCACCGCCACTTACGTTGAAAACCAAGTCTTTGTGATTGAAACTGACCTTCGGCATTCAACGACCATCCACTTTGGGCAGGGCGAACGGTTTGACGCCGTCATTGTTGGCGACACCGAGAGTTTCCAAGTCGATCCAATCCCCGAGCTTGGCAATGTCCTGACCATCAAGCCGCATGTGCAAGGTGCCTCAACCAACATGACAGTGATCACCAACCGCAGGACCTATTCCTTCCATCTCCGCGAAGGGGCCATTCCGGGTCGCTCAGGCATGTTTTTCGAGGTGCGGTTTCGCTATCCAGAAGATGAGCGTCGCGCGGCAGCGGCCAATACCCAACCCAAAGGATTTGAGGCCCCGCGCAACTATAGCTACCGCGTCGCTGGCGAAGGGGATTTCCGTCCAACCCATATTTACGACGACGGGCGGTACACATATTTCTCATTCCCCGAAAACGGACGCCAACCCGCCGTCTTCAAAGCAGACGAGCAAGGCCGGGAGCGCACAGTAAACTGGACCCAGCAAGGCAACACGGTGCGGGTGCTTGGTGTGAACGAATTCTGGACTCTTCGCATTGGCGATGAGGCCATCTGCGCCTTGCGCGATGACAGCGCAATTTATGTGAGCAACTGAACATGGCAGACGAGAACACACCCGACCTGCAGGATCGCCTCAGCACGTTTAGCCAGAAGACCAAGACCAAACGCCGTGGTGGCAACATTGGGGTCGGGGCATTGGCGATCGCCCTTGCGCTTGGCGGAGGTGGTGCTGCCTATTTGCTGGCGACCAATCTGCAGGAAGGAACAACAGGCTTAGAAACATCCGACGTCGAGACGTTCCAAGACCAACGCACCGGAAATGGTGGCAGATTAGAATTCCCACCGGATGAAGCGGAACAGCAGGTTAATGATGCACTGATCGCGGTTGAAGAGGCACTCGATGTTCCGTCCCCTGTCCCAGCTGCAGAACCCAGTGCCGCAGTGCTCGAAGAAATCGCAAAACTAAGGGAAGCTCTTGCCGCCAGCCAATCGGCCCGCAACGCCGAAATCCAAGAAGCTGTCTCAGATCTGCGAGAAGCATTCCAAGTCCAGACAGACGCGCTTGAAGCCTCCATTGCTGCCAAAGATACCGAGATAGAAAACGCGCAGCGGCAGAGCGAAGCACGTTTGGCAGGACTACAAGCGATGTTGGATGCAGAACGTGCGCAGCGCGAAGGGCTCGAGGCAGAGATGGCACGCGATGGATTGATTGCAGATCAGCGGTTGCTCGAAGAACGCCAACGCCAGGAAGAAGAGCAGCGTCAGCGCGAAGTGGAGCAGGCCGCCCAAGAACTGCTAAACGCGCAGATCGTCTCTCCCTCGGTCGTTTATGCGGATGGCCCGCGGTCCACATCCGCTGGCGGAACAAATCCCACTGCTGCATTGGCAGGAGCGGATGGACCAACCCTGTCTGAAAACGAGCAGTACTTGCGACAAGGCGCACGGCCGTTGGACGTGCAAGAAGCGTCCCAAATGGCCTTCCCAGAGCGAACGCTTTCACAAGGCTCTGTCATTCAAGCTGCCTTGCAAACAGCAATCAACAGCGACCTGCCCGGCTCTGTTGTGGCGGTTGTGTCTGAACCGGTGCCTGCGTTTTCTGGCGATCAGATCCTGATCCCGCGCGGCTCCCGCCTTTTTGGCCAATACCGTTCCGGAATTGAGTTGAACCAAAAACGCATCCTGATCCTTTGGACACGCGTTCTGACCCCCGATGGGACGTCGATAGAAATCGCCTCCGTTGGAGGCGACCAGCTTGGACGCTCTGGGTTAACTGGGATCGTCGACACAAAGTTCGCTGAACGCTTTGGTGGCGCGGCTCTGATCTCGCTCATTGGCGCAGCACCTGCTGTCGCCGCAAACAGTACCGACAATGAAATAGCCAGCGAAGTACTTGAGGGGGTTTCTGGTGACCTCGAAGATGCCGTGGGATCTGTGATCGCTGAGCAAGTCTCGATCTCACCCACTATCTATATTGATCAAGGTGCATCCGTGACCGTCCTCGTCGACCGCGATGTGGTGATCTATTGAGCCAATCGCCCCTGCCTGCGTCATACTTGGAGCGATATCTTGAACCGTTTCGGGAGCTGCTACTGCGCGACGACATCGTCGAGATTGCAATCAATCCTGATGGCAAAGTCTGGATCGAAGCCGCAGGTGACGCGGCAATGCGTCATGAAGGTCAAATCGTAGACCGCGCCACGGCATTCAATTTGGCACAGACAATCGTCGGTGATGCCAATGCCCGCGTGTCAGAGAAAAACCCACTGGTATCCGGAAAAGTTGAATACGGAGGCCGCCCGCTGCGCGTTCAGGTCGCGGTTCCACCTGCCATTGAACAGGGCGCTTCGATCACAATCCGTTTGTTCGCAACTGCGGGCGTCACGGGGTACACACCATCCTATCTTTTTGGCAAAGCTGTTTCGCTCGACCAGTTGAGAGCTGAAAAGATGAAGGGCATTGCCAACCAAGCTGAAGAGAACCTTGAAGCAGCGTTGGAGGCCCTAGTACATCAAAGGCTCAATGTCTTGATCAGTGGTGGCACGTCGACAGGCAAGACCACCTTTGCCCGACATCTCCTTACTCATGTCGATGATGGCGAACGGCTAATCACGATTGAAGATGCGTTTGAACTGTTCCCTAGCCAACCCAACACCGTAGCCCTGCTGGCAAGTCGCGGCACTGGCACACAGAGAAGTTCGAACGCGCTTTTGCAAGCTTCTTTGCGGATGCGCCCTGACCGAATTATCGTTGGGGAACTGCGCGGGGACGAAGCCTTGACCTATCTTGAAGCGATCAACACCGGACACGGCGGGTCAGTCTCAACCATCCATGCGGAAACAGCTGAGCTCGCAATAGATCGTTTAGCAATAATGGTCTTGCAAGCGGGCACGCCGTTGAACTTCGCTGAGGTGCGGCAGTACATTCAGAAGTCGATCGATGTCATCGTCCAATTGGTGCGGGTAGATGGCAGACGCGGAATCGCTGAGTTTTATTTGCCCAACTAGACTCAATAATGCGCGACGATTGCGGCCATTCACTGTATCAATTTACAGAATGCGGGACCAAGTGACATTTCGCTGCGGTTGCGCGGGTAGCTTAATTGGTGCGCTTAGTGGATCTACACTATGGACTACACACAAGTAGCACACTCCCATCGTTTAAGGCCCCGGCGTATCGGGATAATCGGTCCACTCCTCCATTGGTGAGGACGCGGATAAATAATTCGAAAGTATAACTGCGAACAATGCTGGCGCCGAGCTCATTTGATGATCCGCCATTCGACGCGCAAACTACGCAGAGGCCTACTAATGTGGGATTTGACCGACTTCTCTCAACGACGTCATAGAACCGTCATGCAATGGGCCTATAAGTCACTACGGTATCACCTTCGTCGGAGTGTTTCAGTTGACAGATTTGCACGCGATAGCGGGCTCAAACCTTTCGCCGCTTTGCTTTGGGTGTATGCAATTCGGCGGCACGTCTGATGCAGTCGCGAGCCAGGCTATGTTTGAGGCATGCCTTGGTAACGACATAAATTTCTTTGACACAGCACACACTTACAATGGTGGACTTTCGGAGCGATTTTTAGGGAAATTTATAAAGCAAGATCGTGAAAACCTGATCATAGCAACGAAGGCAGGCTATACAGGCGGTAGCGGCGGCGACAACATCTTGAAACAGTTTGATGAAAGCCGGTTACGGCTGGATCTGGATACGATCGACATTCTCTATTTGCATCGGTGGGATGCAGAGACACCTCTACTTGAAACTTTCGAGACTTTGTCTCGCCTTAAGGAAACGGGCAAAGTTCGTTATATTGGCGTGTCCAATTTTGCAGCATGGCAGGTGATGAAGGCGCAAGGGGTTGCAAATTTGGTCGGCACGCGGATTGATATTATCCAGCCTATGTATTCACTGATCAAACGTCAGGCCGAGGTAGAGATATTCCCGATGGCGCTTGGTGAGGAGATTGCAGTTGCACCCTATTCTCCTCTTGGAAGCGGCCTGCTGACGGGCAAATATCTGTCTGGCGGAACAGGGCGGCTTTCTACGGATAAACGCTACGCTGCCCGGTATGGACAGGATTGGATGGTTGACACCGCGCAACGTTTGTCAGGGATCGCGATTGAAATGGGCATTGACGCGGCGACGCTTGCTGTGGCGTGGGCGGCGCAACACACTGCGGTGACGGCACCCATCATCAGCGCGCGCAGTGTCGCGCAATTGCAGCCCTCACTGGAAGCTGGGAACCTGACATTGACTGATGAGGAATATGACCGCATCGAAGCTCTGTCTGTGCGGCCCGCACCTGCGACGGATCGATTGGAAGAAGCGGTGTTTTAAGCGGGATTCGTCAAAGAACCTTCCCAATGTTCCCCCATCGCGACAATACAGGATGTGCCGTTTGCATAGTTCTGAACAATCACCCAATCGCCATTGCGCACAGTGACCCACACCTCAAGCATTGTCTCCGGGTCGCGCAAGCCCATCCCCTGGCGCTTGGCCCCTCGGGTTTCCTTCAATGTCTTGATCATTCGGGTGCTGTCATCACAGATTACATCAGACATCCGCGCCTGTGTATGCGTCGGGATGGCCAAACTGATACAAAGAAAAATCGCACACCGGCTGATCATTGTAAAACCTCACTGCTCTGAATCTAGAGAGTAACAGTTTTATGACACGCTGTGGATAAAATTTCCTGAACTGGTCGAAATCGCCTGTCTGCTTGGGCTAGCCAAGCGCATATCCTACGCCACGCACTGTCCGAAGCGGATCGGCACCGCCATACTGTAATAGTGCTTTTCTCAGACGTCCAATGTGGACATCTACCGTGCGGGTATCGACGTATAGATCCCGCCCCCATACACGGTCGAGCAACTGCTCACGGCTCCAGACGCGGCCGGGTTTTTCCATGAACGTGGTGAGCAGCCGGAATTCCGTCGGCCCCAGCTTGAGCTCGTCTTTGCCGCGTGTGACTTTGTGCGTCTCACCGTCCAGAATAATATCGTCAAATGCAAGTTGTTGGCCAAGCGAAGAGGGCCGCACGCGGCGCAGCTGGGTACGCACCCGCGCCATCAACTCGATTACCGAATAGGGTTTGACGACATAGTCGTCCGCGCCGGTTTCCAGCCCGCGCACTTTGTCCACTTCTTCAGAGCGCGCCGAAAGCATGATCACCGGAGTAGAGCGTGTCTCTGGCTTGCTCTTGATGCGTCGGCAGACTTCGATGCCGGACATGTTGGGCATCATCCAGTCCAGCACAATGATGTCTGGCGCATCCTCGGCGATGATCAAAAGAGCTTCTTCCCCGTCTCTCGCACGGCTTACCGCAAACCCTTCGGCTTCCAGATTATAGGCCAGAACTTCCAACTGGGCCGGCTCATCCTCTACGACCAAAACACGGGGCTGATCAGTGGACATCTGGCAGGTCTCCTTAGCTTGGCAATGATGTTTTGTCGCCTTTGGCGCGCGCCTCGTCTGGGATCGCGCCGGTAACAAGGTAGACAACCTGTTCGGCGATCGAGGTCACGTGGTCACCCATCCGTTCAATATTTTTGGCGATGAAATGCAGGTGCATACAGGCGGTGATATTGCTGGGATCTTCCATCATAAAGGTCAGGAATTCCCGGAACAGGGCATTATACATTTGATCGACTTGGATATCGCGGTCGATCACATCCTGAGCCAGTTCGGCATCCCGAGCGACATAGGCATCCAAGGCGTCTTTCAGCATCCCTTCGACCTCTTTGGCCATACGGCGCAAGGCACCCGCACTGCCATTCACAGGCTCCATTTGGGACAGGACGCCCGTGCGTTTGGCGAGGTTTTTGGCGTAATCCCCAATGCGCTCTAAGTTGGCACTCACTTTGATGACAGAGAGCACGACTCGCAGGTCAATGGCCGCAGGCGCACGCAAGGCGATCACACGCGCGGCCTCTTCGTTGATAGTTTCTTCAAGGGCGTCAATTGCTTTGTCCGCGACGCGCACCGCTTCCGCGCGCTCTTCGTCGCGGGTCTCAAGGCTGATCGCGGCCTCGAGGATGGCATTTTCAACCAGCCCGCCCATTTTCATAATCTGTGCCTGGATCGCTTCAAGATCACGGTCGAAGGCTGATGCGATATGTTTATCGTGCATTTTTAACTCCTCAGCCTATCCGGCCAGTGATGTAGCTTTCGGTGCGTGGGTCTACTGGATTGGTAAAGATGGTGGTCGTCTCGCCATACTCAACAAGGTGGCCGAGGTGGAAAAAGGCCGTTTTCTGACTTACCCTTGCTGCTTGTTGCATTGAGTGGGTGACGATCACGACCGAGTAACTCTTGCGCAGGTCGTCAATAAGCTCCTCGACTTGGGCCGTGGCGATAGGGTCAAGGGCCGAACATGGCTCATCCATCAAAAGCACTTCGGGTTCTGTTGCGATAGCACGCGCAATGCAAAGACGCTGTTGCTGGCCACCAGAAAGGCCCGTGCCTGGTGCGTGCAGGCGGTCTTTTACTTCATCCCAGATCGCACCGCGGCGCAGGGCGTTTTCGACAATGTTATCCAGATCTGCCTTGTTCTTGGCCAGACCGTGGATTTTGGGCCCATACGCTACGTTGTCATAGATCGATTTCGGAAACGGATTTGGCTTTTGGAACACCATCCCGACCTTTGCGCGCAGCTGCACAGGATCGACTTTCGGGTCATAGATATCTTCGCCATCGATCATGATGTCACCTACCACACGGCAGACATCGATCGTGTCGTTCATCCGGTTGATACAGCGTAAAAAAGTCGACTTGCCGCACCCCGACGGGCCGATGAAAGCTGTCACAGTCTTGTCTTCGATTTCGACGCTCACGTCCTTGATGGCATGGTTGTCGCCATAATAGACCTGCACGTCTTTGGCTGCGATCTTGACCTCGTTGGTGTCCACTTTTCTCTCCACAATTCTCATATCATTCATTGTACTGCTCCCTACCACCGACGTTCAAAACGGCGCCGCAACAACACGGCAATGGCGTTCATTGTGATCAGGAACAGCAGCAGAATGATAATGCCGCCCCATGCTTTTTCGTAAAACCCCGGGTCCGCGCGGCTGGCCCACGTATAGATCTGCGCAGGCATGGCCGAGTTGGCGTCGGTAAAGCCTCCGACGAAGGTCTCCGGATATTCGCGCGCGACAAAACCAACCATGCCGATCAGCAGCAAGGGTGCAGTTTCGCCCAAGGCTTGCGCCAATCCGATGATCGTACCGGTCAGGATGCCCGGCATCGCAAGCGGTAGCACATGGTGAAACACCGACTGCATTTTCGAGGCCCCTACCCCCAGAGCCGCATCACGGATCGACGGCGGCACAGCGGCCAGTGAAGCGCGTGTCGAGATGATGATAGTGGGCAGCGTCATCAGCGTCAGGACAAGACCCCCAACCAGCGGCGCTGACTGTGGAAAGCCTGCAAACTGAATGAAGACAGCCAAGCCAAGGATACCAAACACAATCGAGGGGACGGCCGCAAGGTTCGAAATGTTCACCTCAATCAGATCCGTCCAGCGGTTCTTGGGCGCAAATTCTTCAAGGTAAATGGACGCGGCCACCCCAATGGGCAGGGACAGAAATAGCACAACAAGCATCATAAAAAATGAGCCGATTACTGATGCGCCCAAGCCCGCACCACCGGGGTTGTCCACGCCAGAATCTTTGCCCGTAACGAAGTTCCAGTTGAACGCGCCTTTGATAATGCCCGCGTCTTCCAAGGCATCCACCAGATCAAGGTCAGTTGCCATCAAGAACCGGCTGTCCACAAGCGTATCGCGTGTCACACGGCCATTGAGATACCCGTCAACGCGGGAAGACGCGGCAAGCTCGAAGGACGCTGGTGTGCCGATGCGATCAGGGTTTTCGAGGAAAAAACTTCGGATTGTGCCACCTGGCTTACCGACAATTCGCTCAATCGCTTTATTGTCAAAGTCAACTTTCAACCCGCTGGCGTCAAGCTGCTCTGTTAACGCGCTTACGAAAATATTCTGATATTCGCCGGTCTTGAGCATCTTTGTTTCTGCGGTGTCGAATTGTTCCTGTGTTAGGGTAAATTCGATTTCCACAACAGTCTGGGTAAAGGCGGGAAGCCCCGACCGCAGGATAGACGTGAAAAGGAACACGAGAAACAGCAGACCGACACCTATAGCGGCCATACCATAGATGCGAAAACGGGTTTCGGCGGCGTTGCGCTTGCGTGTACGCGCGTCCTGCACCAAAAGGCTGGATTTTTTGGGGCCGTCTGCGGCCGGGATCATGATTGTGTCAGTCATTAGTCATACTGCTCCCGATATTTGCGCACGATGTAGAGGGCAAAAACGTTTAGCCCGAGCGTTAGAACAAAGAGGGTCATGCCGAGGGCAAATGCCACAAGCGCCTCGGGTGAAGCAAAGTCAGCGTCTCCAGTGAGCTGGCTCACGATCTTGGCGGTGATGGTGGTCATCGCATCAAACGGGTTGAGCGACAGGCGGGCTGCGGCCCCTGCCCCCAGCACCACGATCATGGTCTCGCCGATGGCCCGCGAGGCGGCCAGCAGGATCGCACCAACGATGCCCGGCAGAGCGGCGGGGATAATCACCTGACGGATGGTTTCGGATTTCGTGGCCCCAAGCCCGTAAGACCCGTCCCGCATCGCTTGCGGGACGGCATTGATGATGTCGTCTGACAGCGATGAGACAAAAGGGATCAGCATGATGCCCATCACGAGGCCAGCCGTCATCACGGCAGTGCCGCCCTGCATCCAGCCTAAGGTATCTTTGCCGAACATACTCACCAGCAGCGGGCCAACAGTTAGCAGCGCAAACAGCCCGTAGACAATGGTCGGAATCCCAGCGAGAATTTCGATCAACGGCTTGGCGACACTGCGCACTTTCGGCCCTGCATATTCCGACAGGTAAATCGCGGAAAAGAGACCGATGGGCACAGCGACCAGAAGTGCGATGAATGAGATATAAAAGGTGCCCCAAAGCAGCGGCAGCACGCCGAGGTCAGAGGAACCACCGCGCCCCGAAAAGCTGGGCGCCCAATTGGTTCCGAAAAAGAAATCAGCCGCGGGGTAGAGTTTGAAAAACTCGATGGTGTTGAAGAGCAGAGCAAACAAAATGCCGATGGTGGTCAGGATTGCAACGGAGGCGGCGGCGATTAGCAGGGCCAAGATGCCTCGCTCAACGTTGTTGCGGGCGCGGAAATTTGCCGTTGATTTCGAGTAGGCATAGGCGGCACCACCCAGCGCGATGAGCAAGACAAGCACCGTCATTAGCAACGAGCCGGCTGCATTGAGCGTCCGGTAGCGTTGCGCACCTGACAATACTTCAGGACTAACTGCAGATCCAAGAGCGACGCCAACCTCTCCCAAGCGCTCTCGTACATCAGAGGTTTCCGTGCTGATGGATGCCGCTTCAGCGCGGCTCATCGCACCTAGCTGCACCGCCACATCAAGGCCATCTGCCACGCGGCGCACGTCACTCATCACGAGGCCGATGGAGCTTCCTTCCGACACCATCGCGTCAGGCAGCGTCGCGAGTACGCGGGAGTTCACGAAAAACGGCTGCGCCAACATCCAGATGATGAGCACTGTCGCAGCGGGCACGATGGCCCACATGGCCACGTTTGCGCCGTAGTATACAGGTAGGGAATGGAGTTCACGACGGTCACCACCTGCGCTGTTCAATGCGCGGCGGCGCCCCAGAATAAATCCGATCGTGGCAATGGCAAGAAGGATCAATACGAGCCAGGTAAACGGCATGTCGGCTCCAATCGTCGTGATAGTCAAAGTGTTAAATACCCCAATAAAGGGAGGTCAGATTTGTGAGGTGGAGATGGCGTGTTACGCCACCTCCAGTCTTATCAGGCTTAGTTACCGCCGCCCATTGTTGTTTCTGCTTCAATAGCAGTCTGCGTCGCAGCCAGCTCAGGGTCTGCAACCAGACCATATGCGGACAGTGGGCCGTCAGGTCCTGCAATCTCGTCAGCTACGAAGAAGGATGCGAACTCTTTGAGGCCCGGGATCACGCCGATATGCGCTTTTTTCACGTAAAAGAAGAGCGGACGCGATACAGGGTACTCACCAGTGGAGATGGTCTCAGTGGAGGGTGCTACACCGCCCATTGTCGCCACTTTCAGCTTGTCTTGGTTGTTCTCGTAGAACGCCAGACCAAAGATACCGATGCCGTTCGGGTTGGCGTCAATGCGGGCCAGTGTTTCTGTGTAGTCGCCGTCGATGTCCACGGACGCGCCGTCCTGACGCACGTCGATGCAAGCATCTTCCGCGTCATCCTCAGACATGCCAGAGGCCATCATCGCTTCCATGGCGCCGGTGTCTTCACAGCCCTGCAACAGAACTTTGTCCTCGAAAACTTCACGTGTGCCGTGCTTGGTGCCGGGAATGAAGGCAACGATGTCAGACGCTGGGAGGTCGGTGTTAAAGTCGGCCCACTGGCTGTGCGGGTTGTCAACAATCGCGCCGTCCACAAGAACTTTGGAGCCCAGAGCGTTAAAGATATCAGCAGGCTGGAACGCGGTATAGGCAGGACCGTCGATCTGGCTGGCGAAGACAATACCATCATAGCCGATGCGTACTTCGATGATGTCTGTCACACCTGCTTCGGCACAGGCCTTGATCTCTTTTTCGCGGATGGCGCGTGATGCGTTCGCAATATCGATGGTGTTTTCACCAACACCTTCGCAGAACCGCTTGAGGCCCGAGCTTGAGCCGCCAGATTCGACAACAGGTGTCGGGAAATCGAAGTTCTCACCAAAGGCTTCGGCAACAATTGAAGCGTAAGGCAGAACGGTTGAAGATCCAGCGATCTGCACCTGATCCCGTGCAGCAGCAGTTGTTGCTGCCATTGCGGAAAGTGCGAGTGCGGATGTTGCGAGTTTCATCAAAGACATGGGTGTCTCCCGTTTGTACATTTAAAAGCGATCCCCCCACGGGAATCTCCCGCTCCTTCTACGCGGGCTACGTAACAGCTTTGTGACATTCGCATTACATGTTTATGACAACCGCCGAAATACTCTTTTGTGGTTCAGAGGCCATCGTGGATAGGTAGAATAACCGTAAAGGTGGTGCCTGTGCCAAGTTCACTTTCAACGCGCAGACGGCCGCGGTGACGGTTGATGATGTGCTTGACGATCGCAAGCCCAAGACCGGTGCCGCCAAGTGCGCGGCTGCGGTGGTCATCGGCGCGGTAGAAACGCTCGGTCAGGCGTGGCAAGTGGATAGGGTCAATGCCAGCACCATAATCGATGATCTGAACACGCACGCCCGGCGCACGTAGAACCGGTTCGCGCGCGCTCTCAGCCATACGCACCGTCACCCGCCCACCTGACCCACCATATTTAATCGCATTCATGATTATATTGGTGAAAACCTGTTTAAGCTGATCCCCATCTGCAATCATCGCGACGGGCCGCTCGGGGAATTCGGTTTCAAAAGTCACATCCGCCTCGCGCGCCAGATGCTGCAAGGTGTGGAGAGTCGAATTCAGAATGTCATTCAACACGACGCTTTGCGTGGGCCGTACCCGCTCGTCTCCCTCAACCCTGTTGAGCGACATCAGATCGCCAACAAGACGGTTCATCCGCTCCGCCTCGTTTTGCATGATATCAAGGAACCGTGCTCCCGCCTCTGGATCATTGCGCGCGGGACCGCGCAGGGTTTCGATAAACCCCATAAGTGCCGTCAACGGGGTGCGCAATTCATGGCTGACATTTGCGACGAAATCGCGGCGCATCTGGCCGGCTTGCTCTTTGTCGGTAATATCTTCAAAGGATACGAGCACGACGCCTGCCATGTCTCGGCCCAAACCTTGCACCGCGCGGCAGCTCACCCGAAACGCGGTGTCCTGCGCGCCATCATTGCTCAGGTACTGTGTTGAACGCGCCATGCCGTCTGTCAGTGTCGTCTCGATTGCGTCAAGCAACGCAGGCTGACGCAGCATAGTAACATAGTTCTGCCCCCTAGCCTGTTGGTTGATCAGTGTGAGCGCCTCAGTATTGGCAGCGATAATTCTTTCCGTGCGATCAATCGCAAGGCTGGGTAGAGGAAACCCAGCCAGAAGAGCATCAAGGATCTCATCATTCATCTCGAACCTCATCAATGCGGCAGCTACCTGAATGGCGCTTGCGCACACATCCCTTATGGCATGGCTGCCTCCCAGTCCAACCAAGACATGGACAAGCTGTCTAAAAAGAGGGCTTTCCACCCATCTTCGGATGAAGATTGACCTTACCTCAAATTGTACAAACGCGCTGAGCAAGTCATGAATTTGAAGTCTGATGCCTGATCTTGAGCACGCATCATTGACGATGCAAATTCCGTCTCGCAGCGTTTTAGTCCTTTTGCGCAATTGTCATGTAACTGAGACGTAAGTGTCGCAAGTCTGTGATGTTCACCGCGTATCCATCGCCCAAACTTGGGGGCGATATGCTAAGAATCGACACATTGACGAAACGCTTTGGAGATAAAACAGCCGTGGATGCGGCTAATATCTCTGTAAACGAACCATCCATGATCGGAATTATCGGGCGATCTGGCGCAGGAAAATCCACGCTGTTGCGGATGGTCAATCGCCTGAGTGATGCGACGTCCGGTACGATTACGTATCAAGGCGAGGACATCACCGCGTTGCGGGGTGCCGCGAGGCGAAACTGGCAATCGCGCTGTGCAATGATCTTTCAGCAGTTCAACCTTGTGCCACGCATGGACGTGGTATCGAACGTGCTCCATGGAACGCTGAACAAGCGCTCGACTGTCGCGACGCTGTTCAATCTTTATCCACAGGCTGATATCCATAAGGCAATCGAAATCCTTGATCGCCTTGGTATTGCCGAACAGGCACCCAAACGCGCCGAAGCCTTGTCAGGCGGCCAGCAACAGCGCGTAGCGATTGCGCGTGCCCTGATGCAAGACCCCCAGATCATTCTGGCGGATGAGCCTATCGCCTCTCTCGATCCGATGAATGCGCAAGTGGTGATGCAATCCCTGCGCACCATTCACGAAGAAGACGGGCGCATGGTGATCGCTAATTTGCACACCCTGGATACGGCGCGCCGCTATTGCGATCGCGTGATCGGGATGCGCGATGGCAGGATCGTATTTGATGGCACGCCCGAACAACTCACCACTGGCGTTGCCCGCGACATCTATGGCGCAGGCGCGGACTTTTCTGAAGCTGCCACCTCTACCGAAATCGAAACACTGGACAGACCAGAGGTCCGCGAAGCGGAAGCCTATGTCTGAGCCAGTTTCCACCCTCACCTAAACTGCCCTCAAACAGCCGAAAGGCAGCGGGCAATCAACCACGGAGAAGACCATGAAAAAGACACTTGCACTGGCACTTGCCGCCACCACTGCCCTGAGCACCGGCGCTTTCGCACAAGAAATCACCGAATTCCGCATCGGCATTCTTGGCGGCGAAAACGCCCAAGACCGCATGAATAGCTATCAGTGCCTTGCTGATTACACGACAGAGGCGCTCGGCGTTGAGACAAAGCTGTTTGCGCCTGCCGACTATAACGGTGTGATCCAGGGTCTGCTGGGCGGTAACATCGACATGGCATGGCTCGGTGCCTCCGCCTATGCCGCCACATTCCTGCAAGACCCCGAAGCCGTTGAGCCTGTGCTGATCAAAGTGAACGTAGACGGTTCCGTCGGTTACCACTCCATCGGTTTTGCCCGCAAAGACAGCGGCGTGACATCTTTGGATGACATGGAAGGCAAAGTATTCGGCTTTGGTGATCCAAACTCCACCTCCGGCTACCTGATCCCCTCCATCGAGATCCCGCAGTACAAAGACGGCGTAACCATGGAGAGCGGCGAGTACTTTGGCGAAGTCAAATTCACTGGCGGTCATGAGCAAACCATCGTTGCGGTGAACAACGGTGACATTGACGGCGGCGTGACATGGGCTGACGCTCAGGGCAACTGGGAAGACGGCTACAACTCTGGCGCGCTACGCAAGGCTGTTGACGCTGGTCTGGTCGACATGAACGAGATGGTTCAAATCTGGAAATCCAAAGTCATTCCCGAAGGCCCCATCGTTCTGCGCAAGGCGCTGCCAGCAGACGTGCGCGAAAAGATGACTGCACTGGTGGACGGCCTTTACGAAGCAGACCCGGATTGCGCCTACGGTGTAGCGTCCGGTGACACCCGCGGGTTCCAACCCGTAACACACGACACCTACATTTCAATCGTCGAGGCCCGCAAAGCGAAAATCGGCGGCTAAGTAATTTTTATGACGCATCCGGTAGCCCCTCGGGGCTGCCGGTATTTCTTTGTGCGGGGTCAACATGGCAGATATTTCACTCAGCGGCGCACCACAGTCGGTGCAAACCATACAGTCCAGCTACATGGCGCAGGTGCAACGGCGCAGGCTCTATAGCGGTCTCACACTTTTGATATTTGTGATCCTGATGGTTTCGGGGTTCAACATCGCCGACGACCGCAATGCCGGTGGCTTTTGGAACGGGCTGCATCAAGTGGGAGACTACCCCGCAGATGTTCTGTCCGAAGCGTGGGAAAAACGCGCCGATCTCCCTGCTCTCATGGCCAGATATTTTCCTGCCCTGATCGAGACTGTCAACATCGCTGCCGTTTCCACACTGATTGGCGCGATTGGTGGCTTGTTTCTGTCCCTGCTTGGCACAAGGGGTCTGGCCAAATGGCCCCGTTTGATCCCCCTGTTTCGCCGTATCTCTGACATCATGCGCGCGGTGCCCGAAATCGTGATTGCGCTTGTCCTTATCTTTGTGCTCGGCGGTGGCCCCGTTCCTGCAATGATCGCCATCGCGATCCACACCGCCGGTGCGCTGGCGAAGATGTTTTCCGAAGTCTCTGAAAATACCGATCTTAAGGCGGTCGAAGGCTTATCTTCCACAGGTGCCACATGGCTGCAACGGATGCTATTGGGTGTGCTGCCTCAAGTTGCGCCAAACTATGTGAGCTACACGCTTTTGCGCTTTGAAATCAACATCCGTGCATCTGCCATTCTCGGGTTCGTAGGTGCTGGTGGTCTAGGATATGAACTACGCAATGCCATGGCATGGGGGCCTGGTCGCTTTGATGAAGCTGCGGCCATCTTCATCCTGCTGTTCGGCACAATCGTTTTCTTTGATCAGGTTTCAAGCCGCTACCGCAACCGGCTGACCGATGGTCAGACACACTAAGCTTTGAAGGGCAAAGCCAATGACAACTATTGAACTGGACACGACCAAGCTTCGGGCTGACAGGCTTTTTCAGCGCAAACGGCTCGTTGGTTTTGCCATTCCCGCAGTTATCCTCGCCTACCTGACGTATATTTTCTTTGCCTTTGATCTGCCCGGCCTTGCAGGGCGTGCCAACATGGACAACGCAGTGACGTTGGTTTCGGACAGTTGGTCGCACAAAGTGCATGTCACCCGTGACAACCGCTCGGGCGAGATCAGCTATGCCGTTGAAGGGGAACGCAAAGGCCGCTACCCTGAAGGTGCGCGGCCTGCTTGGGTCACAGGTGACGAGGTCATCACAATTGACCTAGGCGGCGATCATATTGTCCGTTACCTGCCGGAAAACCGGACCGAGATTGAAATCCCAAACTTTCCGCTGATCGAAGTACGCGCCGAAGGCCGCAGCCTCGTGACCAACCTGCCAGATGATCTGCCGGGCTGGATTTCAGCCTCAAATCGCCGCATCGGTATCACAACGCCCGAAGGACGCATCACCCTGACGGGTGCCCGCACCGAGGTTTTCAACTACTTCCCCGGTTGGGAGCTGTTCTGGTTTACTCTCGACAGCCCTTACCACGGCCAAAGCCTTTCAAAGATCCTGTTCGGCGAGCGCGTGGATCCTGCCCGACCGAATATCTCAGGGGCCATGTCTGATTGGTGGAACAACGCCATGTGGCGCCACAAGGACGTGGCTTGGGCCATTGGCGAGACGATCCTAATGGCGTTTCTTGGGACCATGGGGGCTGCGATCATCGCCTTGCCCCTTGGCTTTCTGGCAGCAAAGCGTTTCTCACCCATCATGCTACTGCGCGCCGCCACGCGCCGCCTTTTCGATTTTGTTCGGGGCGTAGATGCGCTGATCTGGACGGTTGTCCTCGCCCGCGCTTTTGGCCCCGGTCCGTTGACAGGCGCGCTGGCGATCCTGATTACCGATACTGGCACCTTCGGTAAAATCTTTTCCGAGGCGCTGGAGAATGTGGACCAGAAACAGATCGAAGGGGTTTCCTCCACGGGGGCCAAACCGCTGCAACGATACCGCTTTGGCGTGATCCCCCAGTTGGTGCCGGTGCTGCTGGCGCAAATCCTGTACTTTCTGGAATCCAATACGCGCTCTGCCACCATCATCGGAGCCATCACCGGCGGTGGCATCGGGCTGATGCTGACCCAAGCCATCCAGACCCAAAAAGACTGGGAAGAAGTTGCCTACTATATCGTTTTGATCATCGCCATGGTGATGTTCATGGATTGGCTCTCAGGATGGTTGCGCGGCAAACTGATCGGTCGAAAAGACTGATGGCACGCATCCTGATTACAGGCAGCAATCGCGGGATTGGTGCTGCACTTGCCGCAGAGGCCAAAGGCCGCGGACACAGCATTTTGCGCGCAACGCGTGTGGGTCAGGGAGGCGACGTCATCTTTGATATCAGCAATCCCATGCAGGTTAAGCAAGCAATGTCAGCAATCAACCAGCCCATTGATATTGTCATCAACAATGCAGGTATCATTGGCCCGGACAGCCCGACAACCGATATGGACTGGACCGCGATGGCCCATACCTTTGCCGTTAATGTCGCAGGTGCGCTCGCGGTGAGCACGGCTTGCCTCGATCATTTGCGCCGCAGCGGCAGCCCTCGCATCCTGACGATCTCAAGTCAGATGTCCTATATGGGCTATGCCAAATCAGATCGGATTTCGTACCGTGCATCGAAGGCCGCAGTGAATAAGGTTATGCAGGGGTTGGCTACAGATCTCTACCCCGATGGTATCGCAGTCGTGGTTGTCGATCCTGGTTGGGTACAGACGGACATGGGCGGAGCGAAGGCCGAGCTCACCCCGGAAGAGGTTGCAACAGGAATTATCGATCTGGCAGAACGCGTCACCCTCGAGCAAACCGGCAAGTTTTTTCGCTGGACCGGCGAGGAGCGCGCATTTTGAGTAAGACCAGATTGCAAAGCCATGCCCCCTTTGTTCATCCAGAGTGCGAGATAACAGATGCGACATTCGGAAGATACGTGGAAGTCGGACGGGGCAGCCGATTGGCACATTCCTATATGGACGACTATTCCTATTGCGACCGGTTTGCCGACATTGCCAATGCCACCGTGGGCAAATTCTCGAACATCGCGGCCTTCGTGCGGATCGGGGCTACCGACCACCCGATGGAAAAAGCCAGTCTGCATCACTTTCACTATCGCTCGGCCGATTATTTCGAAGATGCAGCTCATGATGACGCTTGGTTCGCCCTGAGGCGCAGCCGCCGCACGGTAATTGGCCATGATACATGGATTGGGCATGGCGCACAGGTCCGGCCCGACGTGAGCATCGGCCACGGGGCCGTCATCGCAGGCGGTGCAATCGTGACCAAGGATGTGCCTCCCTACATGATCGTCGCGGGCATCCCCGCTGTTCCGATGCGTCCGCGTTTTACGCCCCGCGTTGGTGACAGGCTGATGGCGCTGGCGTGGTGGGATTGGCGCCACGACCGTCTGCATGCCGCCCTTGATGATTTCCGTACCCTTGGTGCCGAAGCCTTTCTTGAGCGCTATGGAGGCTAACCGGTGCTGACAGAACTGCAAAAACGCTTTGACAAGGCGTCGCTAAGCTATTGCGACCTTCACGGTTTGGAGCGGGACCGGGATTGGGTCATGTTGAAACTTCTCGAAGAAGTGGGCGAGCTGACACAGGTCTGGAATACCATGACAGGCCGCGGCCGTGATAAAGGGCTATCCGATGCCGATCTAAAACTGGCACTGGCGTCAGAAGTCGCCGATGCGCTTGGCATGCTTTTCGTATTTGCACACCAGCATGATCTTGATCTACCCGATGCAATCCTTCGGAAATGGCGCTTCGACCCGCAGGAGATTGGCTAAGCCCGCCCCTTGGTTTCAAATGCCTTGCGCGCTTGTCTGAAACAATCGGGTCAAAGGACTTTGAAGAACGCACTTCAAATCAAATCTGACAAGCAATGTCACAAAGCTGTAGCGAAACTTGGCTAGATTGCCGCAAACGTATCACAAGGATCAATGCGGATGGATAAACACGCCCCTTCTCAGGTTTCTTATGCCAAAGCGGCACAGACACGTTCTGGGCGAACCGTCATCAAGCTTATCGAGAACGCCACTGGGCGGCTTGATCTAATCAGGCGCGCGCAAGACTATGATATCGAAATTGCGCAGGGTCGGAGCTTTTGGGACGTCATGCTCGGCCGATACGGCGTAAGCCTTGATGTGATGTCGGGATCTTTGGCGGATATTCCGGCGCAAGGCCCCTTGGTGATTGTCGCAAACCATCCTTTTGGCATCCTTGATGGCCTTGTTATGGGGCATATCCTGTCCAAGCGGCGCGGCGCGTTTCACATACTGGCAAATAGTGTCTTTCAGGATGCGCCAGAACTTGCAGGGACTGTTTTACCCATCAACTTTGACGAGACCAAGGATGCAGTGAAGCTCAACCTCGAGACGCGCGCAAAGGCGTTGACGGCTCTCAAGGCAGGCGGTGCAATCGGTGTCTTTCCTGGCGGAACGGTTTCGACCGCGGCTCATCCTTTTCAGCGGCCCCTTGATCCGGGCTGGCGGCGTTTCACTGCCCGCATGATCACCAAATCCAATGCGACAGTGGTGCCCGTTTTCTTTGATGGACAGAATTCACGCCTGTTTCAGCTGGCAAGCCATATCCATTACAACTTGCGGGTTGCGCTCTTGCTCAATGAGTTTCGCAGGCGTGCTGATAAGCCCGTTAAGATCGCAATTGGCAAACCAATATCGCCTGAAACAATTGCAGCCTGTTCGCATGATACACAGGCGATGATGGATTCTCTTCGAGACCAGACATACGCGCTCTCCCCTCAGGGCGTTGCCAATGCAGGTTACGGTTTTGAGTTTGAAGAAAGATACAAGGTCTGACGTGCCCCAGCGATTATCGGGCATAGGCGATCAGACTCGGCTACGCTTGGCAACGCGCAAGGATGCGCCATTTATCCTGCTTTTGGAAGAAGATGGAATGCGCAGCTATGCCGAAGCTCTTTGGGGCAAATGGGTGCCTTCTTTTAACCCAGAATCGCTGCTACTTGAGGGTCATGAGATGATCGAGTGGGGCGGAGAACTCGTGGGCTGCGTTGCCTGCGAATGGCAAGCCGATCATCTGCGTATCAAGAAACTTTATGTGTCACCGCAGTATCGCAGACGCGGAATCGGAGCTTGCGTTTTGGTAATAAAGCTTCGGCAAGCCGAGTGTCGTGGCCTCACTTTAAGGCTCACGGTCTTGAGTACCAATAACGATGCGCGGCGTTTCTATGAGCGTGAAGGCATGTCAGTCGTCGACCGGACCGAAGAGCGTATTACCCTGCAATTTTAGGGGCGTGATCCAAAAAACCTCGGACAGGGAATTTTCATAAGCCATGGAACTGGTTTCTCGATTTCTTATTTAATCGCCGGCTTCAGAAAACCCACGGCAATGGCAGAGGTCGCAACCATGACTGTCGCCGTCCCAAGCATGATGGGCAAGCCGCCCGCCTGATAGGTCAGCCCTGACAACAGCGTACCCGCCAACCGTCCGGCGGCATTGGCCATGTAGTAAAAACCGACATCCATCGTCACGCGCTCGGCCTTGGTAAAGGACAGGATCAGATAGGAATGCAGCGATGAGTTCACCGCAAAAACTGCGCCAAAGGCCAACAATCCTGCCACGAGGGTAACGGTCAGCCATGTCTGTGGTTCCCCTGCAACGAAGGCCGCAAGGGTAAGACCCATCGGTACCGCCACAAGCCCCCAACCCCAGTTGCGGGCCGCAGCGATCAAATCTGCGGCAGGGCGGTCCTTTGCACGCAGTATGCGCGGTGCATTGGCCTGAACGAGGCCATAGAGGATGACCCACCCCGCCATGAATGTACCGATCATGAAAAACGCAGTACGGTTGCCTGTCGTCGTGCCATCCGACAGCACTGCGTAGAAGTAGATAGGGATGCCGACCACAAACCAAACGTCCCGCGCACCAAACAGAAACACCCGCGCGGCACTCAGCCAGTTCACATTTGCCGATTTTGAGAATACTTCCGCGAATTTCGCCCCTTTGCGCCCTTTTGGCAGTCCCGCAGGCATGGCCACCAAAATGGCCAACAGGATCACAGCAAGGATCGCAGCCATCCCGAGCACGGCCCAGACAAACCCCGCCGTCGCAAGCAGCACCGCGCCGAGCAAAAAGCCCGCGCCCTTCACCATATTCTTGGATCCGGTCAACAGGGCAACCCATCGAAACAGGCCCCCACCCTCGGTCGGGGCAAGCAGTTTGGCCGCCGATTTCGACGACATCTTGGCAAGGTCTTTGGCGACGCCACTCGCCCCTTGCACCAGCATGACAAAGACCACAGACGCCCCGACCGCCCAGCTTGGGTCAAGCTGCGACAGCACCAGCAGGGCCAGCACTTGCAGGCCCAACCCCGCATAAAGCGTCGAGGTCAGACCGAACCGGGCGGCGATCCAACCCGCGCAGAGGTTCGTCACAACGCCCGCGATTTCATACAGCACGAACAGATAGGCCAATTGCACCGGTGAAAAACCCAGCGTGTGAAAGTGCAGCAAAACCAGCATCCGCAACGCACCATCGGTCAGCATAAAGGCCCAATAGGCCGCAGTCACCGCGATATATGCAGACAGGCCCTCGGGACGCGCAGCCGTTTGTGTCACAAGCTTTCACCAACCATGAAGGCGACATCGACCAATCGGTGTGCATAGCCCATCTCGTTGTCATACCACGCATAGACCTTCACCTGCGTGCCATTGATCACCATCGTGGAAGGCGCATCTATGATGCTGGAGCGTTCGTCATTGGTATAATCGGTTGAGACAAGCGGACGGGTCTCGAAGCCCAAAATCCCTTCAAGAGGTCCCGCGGCGGCAGCTTTGAACAGCGCATTCACCTCTTCCGCCGTCGTCTCCTGCTCCACCTCAAAAACACAATCCGTCAGGGAGGCGTTCAGCAGCGGCACGCGCACAGCATGGCCGTTCAAACGGCCCTTAAGCTCCGGGTAGATGAGCGTGATTGCCGTGGCACTGCCCGTGGTTGTAGGGATAAGCGAATTCAGCGCCGAGCGCGCGCGGCGCAGGTCTTTGGCAGGACGGTCCACAATGGTTTGTGTATTGGTCACGTCATGGATAGTTGTGATGGAGCCATGTTTAATGCCCAGATTTTCGTGGATGACCTTGACCACAGGGGCCAGACAATTGGTGGTGCAGCTAGCGGCGGTCACAATGCGGTGGCGGTCTGGCGCGTAGATGTGATCATTGACGCCGATCACAATATTGGCCGCATCTCCGTCTTTGACAGGTGCCGACACAACCACTTTCTTCACGCCTGCTTCAAAATAGGGGGCGAGTTTGGCCTCTGTTTTGAACGCGCCAGTGCAGTCGATTACCACATCGACGCCTTCCAACGGTAGATCGGCAATGTTGCGGGTCCCGATGAAGGGTATCTTCGCCCCGTCAATTGTCACACTGTCTGAATCATGGGAAAAATCTGCCTGCCAACGGCCATGAACCGTATCGAACTCAAACAAGTGGGCGTGCATTTCAGGGTCACCCACCCCGTCGTTGATCCATGCGATCTGGGCACCGCGCTCTAGTAGGGGTCTAAGGGCAAGCTTGCCAATGCGACCAAGGCCGTTGAGTGCGTAAACAGTCATTTGAGTATTCTTTCTTCGTATGTTTGGCCGATCTCGTCGACGGCCTTTTGCAAGGACATGCGATCCAAGGACGCGAGCGGCAGGGAAGTAAATGCGATCAGCCGGTTGCGCAGCGCGCCATAGGTCTGATGAAAGGCAAGGCTTTTTTCAGCATCCGACCCAACAACGCTGACGGGATCAGGCATCCCCCAATGGGCGCTGATAGACTGCCCTGACCACGCGGGGCATTCTTCGTTCGCGGCCTGATTGCAGACCGTAAAGACAAAATCGAGGGCTGGCGCGTCTGCTTCTGTGAATTCGGATATATTCTTGGACCGGAGGACAGAGATGTCGTGCCCCTTTTGCTCCAGCACCTCCAAAGCAAAGGGATTTAATTCCGAGCGCGGTTTGGTCCCCGCTGAATATGCAACGAAGCGGTCACCGGCAATATCGCGCAATATGGATTCCGCGAATATGGAACGGGCAGAATTGCCGGTGCAGATGAAGAGGATATTATATTTTTTGTCAGTCATGCGAAAGTCTCCTGGTGCATCAGAATTGACAGATGGAATGCAAATTTCGGGCCTTCCCCGACAACAGTCGTGGAGGAGGTAGTCAACAGTCTCGCGCGCGGCGTCCATGTCGATGGCATAGCGCAGGGATGTGCCAACCCGCTCTTGACTGATCAACCCTGCCTGCATCAATGCATTGACATAGGTGGACAATGTATTGGGCTTTAACCCCAGTGCCTGCGCCAGTTCCGTCGCTGGCACACGGTCGGGGTAGCGTCGCATCAGCAGCCGAAACAGCGCCAGCCGTTGCGGATGACCGAGGGTCGAAAGGCGATCGGGAATCAATTTTTCCATAATTCATGAATATGTGAATTATGGCATCATGAAAAGTGAAGTTTTTGTGACGCTCAAGCCAGATGCCGAACCATCGCATCCAGTATACCTCCTATTCAATAAGCTCTGCCACCGCATCAAGCCGATCAACAACTGAGCTTGCTCCAGCATCATACAGACGCTCCGCATGATCATCGGCGCAATGAGAGCCACCCGTGAATCCGATGCATGTCATTCCAGCGGATATGGCTGCTGTAACGCCCGCAACACTGTCCTCAACAACAATACATCGTTCGGGTGCCGTCCCCATTTTCAACGCAGCGTACAAAAAGATATCCGGATGGGGTTTCCCCTTTTCCACCAAACGCGTCGAGAAGATGTGAGGATAGACCAGTTCAAACAACTCGGTCTCAATCAACCCCAGCGCCAGTTTTGCAGGGGCGGCGGACGACGCGATACATTTGGCGGTGCGGAGTGATGAAAGCAAAGCGGGCGCACCATCAATGGCGCGTAGCTCGGTCCGGTATTTTCCGATGACTGCCCTTTTTATCGTCCGCCTGAAGTTGGCTGGCAGAGGCTTTCCAATCTCTTTGACCAAAGCGGCATCTAGAGCTTCGTCAGGCATGCCTGCAAAGCGCCTCGATATCTCTTGTGTCGTGATTGGATATCCCAAGGCTGTGTAGGCTTCGGCATCAGCTTGGCACGCAATGATCTCACTATCGAGCAGCACACCATCACAGTCAAATATCACAAGATCAAATCTGTCCATTTGGGATCGCTCTGAAGTTTTAGGTATCTTGCCCATCCAGGGAAAAGCTTCTGCGCACACCCATCCAGTTCCAAGCCTGAATGGCAATAGACCTGCGGAACATATCAAACGTAAATTTTAACGCCGAAGGAAAATAATAAATCTTTCATAGAAGTGTGACGCCGCTGTCATGATTGGCCCCGCATAAGCAAGCAATTACATTATGATGGAGAAGAAAATGCGAGTTACCGCTGCTATCGTTTCTACTTTTTTTACTGCTCTGCCAGCTTGGGCGCAAACTGTCGAAAACGTGGAATATGGTCCGCGCCCTTACTACCTTATCGATCAGATGGAAGCGGGTCCGCTCAAAGACAAGCTCACCCAGTGCATGGGTCAGGAAGGAAAAACATCGCTGTTCTCGATCGGGCATCGGGGCGCACCCATGCAGTTCCCCGAGCATACTGTCGAATCCAATGTGGCCGCGGCGCGGATGGGTGCGGGCATACTCGAATGCGATGTCACCTTTACGAAAGACCTTGAGCTGGTCTGCCGTCATGCACAAAATGATCTGCACACCACCACAAACATTGTAACCAGCCCTCTGGCGAGCACTTGCGCACAGCCCTTCACGCCTGCGAATAGGGAAACGCCTGCCGCTGCCGAATGCCGCACGTCCGAAATTACACTGGCAGAGTACCGGACACTCACCCCGAAAATGGATGCGGCTGATGCGACTGCGACCACCGCTGAAGCTTATTTGGACGGCACAGCAGGTTGGCGCACGGATCTCTATTCGGCCGAGCCCGCAACGCTGATGACCCATGCCGAGTCCATCGCGTTGTTCAAATCTCTGGGCGCAAAGTTCACGCCAGAGCTTAAATCACCTTCGGTCGAAATGCCGTTCAACGGATTTACCCAAGCCGACTATGCGCAAAAACTGGTGGATGAATACAAGGCAGCCGATATTCCAGCCTCTGATGTCTGGCTTCAGTCCTTCAACCTCGAAGACGTGCTCTACTGGATCGAAGCAGAGCCGGAGTTTGGCGCGCAAGCGGTTTATCTGATGGATGAATACAACATCGAAGGCTATTCCCCGATGGATGCGGCCACATGGCCGAACACGATGGAAGAGCTGAAATCGATGGGTGTAAACTATATCGCACCTCCAACATGGATGTTGGTGGCCACATCTGCGGACGGCGAAATCATCCCGTCCGAGCTGGCTGTTCAAGCCAAAGCAGCAGGGCTTGAGATCATCACATGGACGATCGAGCGGTCTGGCCCGCTCAAAGACGGTGGCGGATGGTACTACCAGTCGATCTCGGATCTGACCACCAACGATGGTGTCATGTACGAATACATCGACGCCTTGGCGCAGGATGTGGGCGTTGTCGGTATATTCTCCGATTGGCCTGCAACGGTAACCTACTACGCAAACTGCATGGGGCTTGAATAGGCTGATTGCCCGTTCGCTAGTTGTATAACACAGCGCTGGTGCCCCCGTCCTGTTGGGTGGGGGTACTTTTTGCATTTCATTCGACTTCCATAGTCAGCGTCATGCGCCTTCCCCTGCAAACCGATCCGGAACGTGAAATGAAGAACTCAGTTGATCCCAATGCTATTGTCACGCGAAGCGCTGCCCGATCCGATGTGGAACAAATTTTATCTATGGTGCAGGCACTGGCCCATCATCACGGGGATATTCCAAACGTTAGCACAAAGTCCCTGGAGCGTGATATCTTTGGAGAAACTCCTTGGATTTATGCGCTGGTTGCCGAAGTTGATGGAATAGCTGTAGGCTATGCTGCTCTCTGCCCAATGATAAAATTGGAGGTGGGTGAGCGTGGCATTGATATGCACCACTTGTTTGTTGAAGCCGAGTTTCGAGGATCAGGCATTGGAAGGCGGTTGATCAATGCATCGATAGCCAAAGCACGCGAGCTCTATTGCGCATCTATGACGGTCGGAACACATCCCGACAACGCAAACGCCCAAGCCGTATACTTGGCCTGCGGCTTTGAACAAAGGCATAGTTTGACCCCGAGGTTCCGTATCTACCTGTAGGGATGTGTCTCTTTTGCCAAAATGGTGCGCAATACCCGCAAGAGCATAAACACCCGCAAGGGCTTCAAAGCGTAAGCGTAATCCGGTCTCCGGCAAACCAAGTACGCCCGTATTCTACCGGCGCGCCTGCCGCGCATTGGTTCATACTGGAGGACCTCAGGAGTGGATCACCTTCGCTAACTTGCAAAAGCAGCGCCTGTGTGGCCGTTGCGCGGACAGCCGTCAGGCGGGTTGAGGCCCGCGTATAGTCATCGATGCCGGCAATACCCAGCGCTTGGGTGACGCTGCTTGTCTCGGACAAGGCTGAGGTGATGCGCGGGAGCCTCAGGAGCGGGAACAGGCTTTCAAATACGGCAATCGGCTGACCATCAGCCAGTGAAAGCCCGTGATAGGCACAGACCGGATCGCCCGCTTCGATCTGCAACGCCTGAGCCTCGCCAATCGTCGCAGCGCGCTCATCCAATGCCAACATGCGCTTTTCGGGTCTGCGGCCTGCGGCGATCAGGTTTTCGTGGAAACGCACCCGATTGCCGATCGGATAGTCGGTCGGCGTGGCCGCGACAAAAACCCCTGCACCGCGTCGGGTGCGTACCAACCCTTCTTCAACCAATACCGAAATCCCGTGGCGCACCGTGTGGCGGTTCACGCCAAAGCGGTCCGCCAGCGCAGCCTCGGTCGGCAGCTTGTCCCCCACCGCATAACGTCCTTCGGCCAAGTCGCCGCGCACTGCATTGGCGATGGCTTTCCAGATCGGGGTTTTGTCAGAACTGTCACGCAAACTTCACAAAACTCTTCTGTCATGAGGACATCGATATGATAAGATATGTATAGTTGTATAGGAAAGAGACAAGTTGTCGAGATGAAAGACACTGTGAGCGAAAATAATCCCCGCAAGGCGTGGATGGGTCTGCTGGCTAAAGCGCCCGAAGGCCGTGTGGCCGCACTGTTGGATGCTGAAATATCGCGCCCTGCTTTTACGTGGCTGCGTGCACCAGAGATTGGCAGCACGATGGTCCGCGCACGTGCTGGTGCCACCGGCGCACCCTTCAATCTGGGCGAGATGACGATAACCCGCTGCGCTTTGACGTTGGAAACCGGCGAAGTCGGGCACAGCTATATTCAAGGGCGTAGCAAAGCAGATGCCGAGGTCGCCGCTCTAGTCGATGCGCTTATGCAGACCGCAATGGCAAGTAGGCTGCGCGAGACGGTCCTTGAGCCTCTGGAAGCAGGGATGGCCACCATGAAAGCCGCCCGCGCGGCCAAGGCAGCCGCGACAAAGGTTGATTTCTTTACCATGACCCGAGGAGAAGACTGATGCAGGCAAACACCCTGTCCGGCGGCTTTGCCGATCCAGCCACCCAGTCAGCCCACGCCTTTCGCAGTGTGATGGAGGCCATGGCGCGTCCGGGCACCATTCAGGATATCGAAGGGGCAGCACCCCCTGCCCCGCTGTCGCCCGCGATGGGCGCCGTTCTGCTGACGCTCTGCGATACGGAAACACCGATTTATCTGGCTGGCGATATGGATTGCGAAGCGGCGCGGGCGTGGCTGGCCTTTCACACTGGTGCCCCTTTTGTTGGCCCCGCGCAGTGTATGTTTGCGGTTGGCAAGTGGGACGCGCTCGCGCCGCTCGCGGTCTACCCGATCGGCACGTCCGAGTACCCTGACCGCTCGGCCACGCTCATAGTTGAATGTTCCGAACTTGCGGCAGGCGCAACTTTGACGGGTCCCGGCATCAAGGATCAGGCAACGCTTTCCTTGCCAGAAGTGGAAGCGTTTCAGGCCAACCGAACCCAGTTCCCGCTGGGGCTGGATTTCATTTTCACTTGTGGCGAACGCCTCGCGGCTTTGCCCCGGTCAACCGAAGTCTCGCGCTCAAGTAGCGAAGCGATAGCGCAAGTAGGAGCATCCTGACATGTATGTAGCAGTCAAAGGCGGAGAGCGGGCAATCGAGAATGCCCATGCCTGGCTCGCCGAAGAACGCCGCGGTAACACGGATATCGCGGAGCTCAGCATTGCGCAAATCCGCGAGCAACTAAGTCTTGCCGTCAATCGCGTCATGGCCGAAGGGTCGCTTTATGATCCGGACCTTGCGGCACTTGCAATCAAGCAGGCGCGTGGCGATCTGATCGAAGCGATCTTCCTCATTCGCGCCTATCGCACCACTCTGCCGCGCTTTGGTGCGTCCGAGCCTGTCGATACCGGCATTATGGCCTGCGATCGACGCATCTCGGCCACGTTCAAGGACTTGCCCGGCGGGCAGGTCCTGGGCCCAACATTTGACTACACGCACCGTTTGCTTGATTTCAAACTGGCCGCTGATGGCGAGGTGCCCAAGGCTCCATCACGTGACGCCGAGACGGGCACTGTCCCGCATGTCACCGAATTCCTGAACCGCGAAGGGCTGATCGAAGAGGCCCCCCATGACGATACGCCGCCCCCCGACCTGACCCGCGAACCACTGGAAATGCCCGCCGACCGCGCCCTGCGCCTGCAAGCGCTGACCCGCGCGGACGAAGGTTTTACCCTTGGCCTCGCCTACTCCACGCAGCGCGGCTACGGGCGCAACCATGCCTTTGTGGGCGAGCTGCGGATCGGGTCAGTTCCGGTTGAGATGGACATCCCCGAACTGGGATTTGCCGTCGAGATCGGAGAAGTGATCTTGACCGAATGCGAAACCGTCAACCAATTCACCGGCTCGAAAACCAAGCCGCCACAGTTTACCCGCGGGTACGGGCTGGTCTTTGGCCAGACCGAGCGCAAGGCGATCTCTATGGCCTTGGTCGATCGCGCGCTACGCTGGGAAGAATTGGGCGAGGATAACGTTGGTGCACCCGCCCAGGACGCAGAATTCGTTTTGTATCACGCCGACAACATTCAGGCGACGGGGTTCCTAGAACATATCAAACTGCCCCATTACGTCGATTTTCAGTCTGAATTGGAACTGGTGCGCAAGCTCCGTCGCGAAGCGGGTGCGCTACAGGTGCAGGAGGCAGCGGAATGACCGAGTATAACTTCGCCTATTTGGACGAGCAAACAAAACGGATGATCCGCCGTGCAATCCTTAAGGGGCTTGCCATTCCCGGCTATCAGGTCCCTTTCGCCTCTCGCGAGATGCCGATGCCCTATGGCTGGGGAACAGGCGGCGTGCAGGTGTCAGCTGCGGTGCTGACGCCCAAGGACACGTTCAAGGTGATCGACCAAGGGGCCGATGACACCACAAACGCAGTTTCAATACGGACTTTCTTTCAACGCACTGCTGGAGTTGCGACGACCACTGCGACAAGTGATGCCACTGTGATCCAGACCCGGCACCGCATCCCCGAAGAGCCGCTGCACGAGGGTCAGATCCTTGTCTATCAGGTGCCGATCCCCGAACCGCTGCGTTTTCTTGAACCCCGTGAAAGCGAGACACGTAAGATGCACAGCCTTGAAGAATATGGACTGATGCATGTGAAACTTTATGAAGATATCAGCCGCCACGGTCATATCGCCACCTCTTACGCCTATCCGGTCAAGGTCGAGGGGCGCTATGTGATGGATCCCTCGCCGATCCCCAAATTCGATAATCCCAAGCTGGGTGATATGGCCGCAATCCAGCTTTTTGGCGCAGGCCGCGAGCAACGTATTTATGCGCTGCCCCCATATACCCAAGTGGTCAGCCTCGACTTTGAGGATCATCCGTTTGAGGCGTCCAAGGCTGATCACCCCTGCGGGATGTGCGGTGCGACAGACAGCTATCTGGATGAGTTGATCATCGATGACGCCGGTGGGCGGATGTTTGTCTGCTCTGACACCGATTATTGCGAAGCGCGCCAGGCAACGGGCCACAAAGGAAAGGACGCAGCATGACACCTTTGCTTTCTGTTCAGGGCATCACCAAGCGATATGGTGCGCATATCGGTTGCGCCGATGTGTCTTTCGACCTGTATCCCGGTGAGGTTGTGGGGATCGTTGGCGAAAGCGGATCAGGCAAATCCACCTTGCTCAATTGCATGGCAGGGCATCTGACCCCCGATGCGGGACAGGTTGTGTTCGACACCCGTACCGACGGTCCACGCGATACAATTACGATGTCCGAACCCGAACGCAGGATGCTCGGTCGCACCGATTGGGCTTTTGTACACCAACACGCCCGCGACGGGCTACGCATGGGCGTCAGCGCCGGTGGCAATGTAGGCGAGCGGTTGATGGCTGTGGGAGATCGTCACTACGGCGATATCCGCGAAAAGGCCACGGACTGGCTGGGGCGGGTCGAGATCGATGCGTCACGTGTGGATGATCGCCCTACAACATTCTCTGGTGGGATGCAGCAACGCTTGCAAATAGCACGCAACCTTGTCACGGGCCCACGTCTTGTGTTCATGGATGAACCCACCGGCGGTCTAGATGTGTCGGTTCAGGCGCGACTGCTGGATCTGCTGCGCGGTCTGGTGCGTGACATGGGTCTATCGGCGATCATTGTAACCCATGACCTGGCTGTTGTTCGCCTGCTGGCGGACCGCCTGATGGTCATGAAATCAGGCCGCGTGGTCGAGGCGGGCCTGACAGATCAGGTGCTGGACGATCCGCAGCATGCCTATAGCCAGCTTCTTGTCAGTTCTGTTTTACAGGTATGAGCCATGATTGAACTCAAAGACGTCTCCAAAACCTTTACCCTGCACAATCAGGGAAGTGCCGTGATCGAGGTGATCAGCGATGTGTCCTTCGCGGTTGCCCCTGGCGAATGCGTGGCGCTCACTGGGGCCTCTGGTGCTGGTAAATCCACGCTAATGCGGATGATCTACGGCAATTACCTGACGCAGGCAGGTGAAATTCGCATTGGCGGTTTGGACATCGTGCGGTCTGAGCCGCGCGACATCATAAAATTGCGCCGTGATGTGCTGGGCTATGTTAGCCAGTTCCTGCGTGTGGTGCCGCGAGTCCCAACGCTCGATGTGGTTGCAGAGCCTCTGCGCGCTTTGGGCGTACCGGCAGACGAAGCGCAGGACCGCGCATCGGCGCTTCTGACCCAACTAAACATCCCAGAACGACTGTGGTCTTTGTCCCCCACTACCTTCTCCGGCGGAGAGCAACAGCGCGTGAACATTGCCCGTGGCTTTGCCCATACCTACCCTGCAATGTTACTTGATGAACCTACCGCGAGCCTCGACGCTGCGAACCGCGAGGTGGTGCTCTCCTTGATCGAGGACGCCAAAGCGCGCGGCGCGGCCATCATTGGCATTTTTCATGATGAGGCGGCCCGTACCCGTGTCTGTGATCGCGAAATTGATGTCGGTCGATTTACGCCCGGAATGGCCGCATGACGCTTGCCTCAAAGTCTGGGGGACGCCTCATCGCGGTTGTCGGCCCATCGGGTGTTGGCAAGGACAGCGTGATGGCGGGCCTACACGACGCAATACCCGATTTGCATATGGTGCGCCGCGTCATCACACGAGCGCCTGACTTGGGCGGAGAGAATTACGATGCTGTGTCAGTGGCACAATTTGAAGCCATGGTGGAAGATGGGGCTTTTGCAGTACATTGGCGCGCGCACGGGCTGTATTACGGCATTCCGATTAACGTCAAATACCAACTTGGCAAGGGGACCGATTGCCTTGTCAATTTCTCTCGCAAGGCTCTGGCCCAAGCGGCCGAGATTTTTCCACGCTTCATAGTTCTCAACATCACCGCGAAACCGGAAACACTTGCGCACCGTTTGGCCGCGCGGGCCCGTGAGACGGAAGAAGAGATCAGCAAACGCCTTGCGCAGGCTGACAAGCCCTTGCCGGTTGGGCTCAAGGTAATCAACCTCGCCAATGATGGTCCGCTGTACCAGACCATCGCCCGGGGCGCGGCACTGCTTCAGCCGGTGAGTTTGTAGCGATGGATTACTTCGAACCGGCCATCTTCCCGCTCACCGCACAAAGCGATCTGGTCAAGGACAAAAAGGCCAGACAGGTCCGGCAAATAACGCCGCACAGCGGCCGACCATACGGCGATGTCAGCCTGCGGCAGCCGCGCCGTCAGTGTCATGTGGAACCGAAACTCCTCCATCACGTAAGGATAGCCCCATTGCGCGAGCAGCGCCTCTTGCGGTGGGCTCAGACCAACTTTGCGGCGACGCGCGAGTTCTGCCTCGGAAGCCGGGGCGCGAAATCGATCAAGCTCGCGCACACAGGCTCCAGCAACCCGGCGCACAGCTTGCATATCGTCTTGCGGAGTCAGCGCCAGAAAACCGCCCAAAGTCGTCAATTCCAATTCGTTGCATATGGCTGGCGCGAGGCCTGCAGCAAGGTCAGATGCAGCGGCTTCCAAAGCTTTCACGTCTTGCCCTTCAGCCAGACGAAAGGGCGGCTTCAATGTCGCATGAAACCCGTATTTGCGCGGTGTCATCGTGATGTCATCCAAACCCGGCATACTAGGCTGGGGTGCCTCACGGCCATGCAAAACATCCCAACCAAGCCAGGACGCACCAAAATCGGCCAAGGGCCCTTTTGACGGCACATAATAAATTGCAAATCGAGAGTATGACATGAATTCCCCTTTTTCCACGACCTCGTTAACGACGGCTTGTGACAACCATGTGTCAAGCGACCTATGTCTCGCCAATGCACAGCTTGTGTTGGAAGATCAGGTGCTCACTGGTGCGGTGACCATCGAACAAGGCGTTATTTGTGACATTACTGAAGGGGATCATGTCCCGACCGGTGCCGTGGATTGTGCCGGTGACCTCGTTATTCCCGGTCTTGTCGAACTGCATACAGATAATGTCGAACGCCATATCGAACCGCGTCCGGAGGTGGACTGGCCACATTTGCCCGCCCTGATCGCACACGATGCAGAACTGGCCTCCACAGGCATCACGACGGTGTTTGACGCCATGCGGGTGGGGTCCATCCACAGCGGCAAGGGACGCTACATCGACTACGCCCGAAAGCTGGCGGATGAACTCTTGGCAGCGCGTGCACAAGGGTATTTCAAGATTAGTCATTTCCTCCATCTGCGGGCCGAAATCTGTTCAGAGACGCTGCTTGAGGAATTGGCGGCGTTCGGCTCGTCAGACCGGGTCGGCATCGTCAGCCTTATGGATCACACCCCGGGCCAGCGCCAGTTCCGTGACCTGACCGCGCTTAAAACCTATGTTGCTAAAAAACGCGGGATGAACGACGCGGAGTTTACCGAACATGTTGAGACCCTGTTGGGTCTGCAAAAACGCTTCGGGGCAAAACACGAGGCAGGTGCAGTGAAAGAGGCCCGCCGCCTGGGTGCAGTTCTGGCCAGCCATGATGATACCACGGCCGATCATGTCGGAACCTCTGCGGTGAACGGCGTGGGTTTTGCCGAGTTTCCCACAACGGTTGAAGCCGCAGCCACCTGTCGCATCCACGGCATTGCCGTGATGATGGGTGCACCCAACCTGATCCGCGGCGGATCCCACTCTGGCAATGTTGCAGCGGAGGAACTTGCAAAGGCCGATCTTCTCGACATTGTCTCATCAGACTACGTGCCCTCGGCACTGCTTTTGTCGGCCTTCCGCCTTGCAGATATTTGGAATGACCTTCCCCGCGCCATTGCTACAGTGACCAGCAACCCCGCGAGTGCCGTGCGGTTGCGTGACCGTGGTGCTTTGAAAACAGGTTTGCGCGGTGACGTTCTGCGCGTGCGCAAAATCGGCGAAACGCCTCTGCTCCGCGGCGTTTGGAGCCAAGGCAACAAAGTTGGTTGAGGTTTTTTGGAGGTGCGACAGCATACGTCACAAAGGTTTCATGAAACTGTAGCGCCATTGATACGCAGCCCCACTATTCATCCGAATGAATAAACCTGGAGGGTGCTATGAAACTGAAATCTCTTTTGCTGGGTGTAAGCCTTGCCGCTGTGTCTGCCTTTGCAGCGACAGCAGAAACCTGGAAACTTGCCGTCACAGATGTTGAAGGCATGGAACGCCTGCAACTGGAATGGGGCCCGTTTAAGGAGGCGCTTGAAGTGGCCACCGGCGACACATTCGAATTCTATGCAGTAAACTCGCGCACGGCTGCAGCCGAGGCGCTGCGCGGTGAGACCGTGGATTTTGTAGTCTCTGGACCTGCAGAATATGTGGTTATCAACAAGCTGACCAATGCCACGCCGCTGATCGGCCTCGGTCGCCCTGATTATCACTGTGCCATTATCGTGCGCGCTGACAGCGGCATCAACGTGCCTGCTGATCTGGTCGGCAAGTCGGTCGCCTTTGGGGATATCGGTTCGACCTCGAACATGCTTTGCCCCATGCAGGTACTCGCTGATCACGGCGTTGATCCAGTCAACGACATCAAGAAAACACACACCTCGCGCAACATCGCCCATGAGGCGCTGAAGAACGGCGATGTGGATGCCATCGGCTCCAACGCCGGCAGCTGGCTGAATGTCCGCGCCAAGGAAACAGAATTGCCCTACGGCTTCTTCAAGATGATCGCGCGCTCGGGCGACCTGCCCAACGACATGATCATGGTAGGTACGCATGTACCAACCGAAGCTGCGACAGCCGTGCGTGATGCCATTCTCGAGAACAAGACCCAGATCATCGCGGGCATCACAGCTCACGAAGAAAACGACAAATATGTCGGCATGGACCTCGTTGCGATTGAAGACAGCGCATATGACTACGTCCGTTCGATGTACTCGAATGCGGGATACCCTCAGTTCGACAATTTCATCGGTGACTGATCTTTTGCTGAGACGTCCGGCGGCACCGGATGTGCTGACTGAACAAACCGGGGCGGCCTTCGCCCCGGTTTCGCATGTCGATATAGAGGCTCGCGCCGTTTCCAAATCCTTTGGAACAACGCCCATCTTTTCCGACGTGAGTTTCCGCCTCGCCCGCGGAGAGGCAACAGCACTTGTTGGTGCCAACGGCACGGGGAAATCGACCCTGCTGCGCTGCCTGATGGGGTTGATCCCAACCTCAGGTGGCAGTGTGCATTTGCTGGGACAGCAGACAGATGAAACGACCGGGCGCCAGATGCGCAACATTCGCGCGCAGATCGGGCTGGTCTCTCAGAAGCACAATCTGGTGCCCAGACTGTCTGTGCTTTCGAATGTCTTACACGGTCTTCTAGGCAAGCATCCCGGCATACGTCATTGGAGCCATTCGCTCGCCCCCCAGTCCTCTCGGGAAACTGCCATGCAGGCGTTGGAACGTGTGGGCCTCGCTGATTTCGCGCACCGGCGCGCGGATCGGCTGTCGGGCGGGCAGTCGCAACGCGTGGCCATTGCCCGCGCCATCGTCAGCGCGCCCAAGGTTCTCTTTGCGGATGAGCCTTGCGCGTCACTTGATCCAAGTGCAGGCGAAGACGTGATGGAGCTGTTCTTCCGGCTTGTCCGCGACGAAAACGTGACAGTCGTCTTTACGTCGCACAACATTGAACATGCATTGAAATACGGCGACCGCGTGCTTGGCCTTGCGCAGGGGCGCATTCAGCTTGATGCGACAGCAGCCTCGCTGAGTTCCGCCGATCTGAGAGGCCTTTATGACTGATACCGCGCCTCCCCGGAATGAACGGGCCCGATTTGAACTGGCGCGGTTTGAGCGGCCCTCGGCCATCAGTTTTTTGGGCTATGCGCTTGGACTTGTCATCATCTTCTGGTGCCTCGCCGGTGCCGGCTTCTCGCTTGAAAAAGTAGCCAGCTCCCCACCCCGCTTTGCCGATTTTGCCGCGCGGGCCTTCCCGCCGAACCTTGACCCACAAGTGCTCACACGGCTGGGCTGGAAAATGGTCGAGACACTGCAAATCGCTGTTGCCGGTGCCGTGATCGGGGTAATCATATCTGTTCCTGTCGCCCTCTTGGCGGCAAAGGGGCTGATTGCCGGCCCATGGGTGAACCAAATTATGCGCACCGGGCTGAGTTTCATCCGTGCTGTCCCCGATATCGCCTGGGCTTTGGTGTTTGTCGTTGCCGTGGGCCTTGGTCCCTTTGCTGGCATGCTGGCAATCGTGATCGACACAATCGGCTTTTGCGGACGCTTTTTCGCCGACGACATGGAAGCAACCGACAAAGGCCCCGCCGAGAGCCTAACAGCCACTGGTGCGCGGAAACTCGATGTTGTGGCCTGTGCCACGATCCCCGGCAGCCTGCCTGCTTTCATTTCCACCTCTCTCTTTGCCTTGGAGAAAGCCGTCCGGTCGTCGACTATCCTTGGCCTTGTCGGTGCGGGTGGTATCGGGATCGAGCTTAAAGTTGGCTTTGACCTTTTCGACTACCCCACAGCGATGACCGTGATCTTGATGATCGCAGTTGTTGTGATCGGGATCGAGCTCGTCAGCGGCTGGGCCCGCACCAAAATTATCGGAGAACAACGGTGAAATCGGATACAGCAGACCAGCATTGGAATGACCAATGGAAATCCATCGAAAAAGATAGCAAGTGGCTGACGCCCGAGAAGGACGTGCAAGAATGGGCGGCTGGTCTGGCACAAAGTGCACGCATTCTTGATCTGGGGGCGGGCGTGGGGCGTCACGCGCTTTGGCTGACAGCCCAGGGCTTTGACGTGATCGCTTTGGATGCCGCGCCCGGCGGGTTGGCAGAGATTGAAAGGGCCGGTGGCGTAGAAACAATTCTGGCCCGCATGGATACGCTGCCGTTCAAGGATCACGCCTTTGATCACGTGCTCAGCTGGAACGTGATCTACCATGGCGATGAAGACATCCTGCTGCGCACCATTGCCGAAATTCGTCGCGTACTGAAGCCCGGCGGCAGTTATATAGGCACCATGCTGTCCAAACGCCGCCTGCCGCATGAGCAGGCGAAATACACAGGTCGTGAAATCAGCCGCAACGCATGGGTTTTTGATGCACCCGGTACGGACAAAATGCATCCGCACTACTATTGCGCGGCGGCCGATCTGTTGGCCCTGTTTTCGGGCTTTGAATGCCTGAGGCTTGAGGACCGTGAACACGAAAAGCCGGGGACTTTTCACTGGCATCTGACAATGGAGCGACTTTGAATGATTACCTTTGAAGGCGCACAGGTCTACCTGCCTGGCGAGATCACTGAGACGACTGTTGCCATCAGCAATGGCAAGATCGTCGAATTAGGTGGCCCCACGCAAGGCGAGGTGATCGACGCACGTGGATTGATATTGGCCCCTGCCCTGATCGACGTACATGGCGATGCGTTCGAACGCCAGCTGATGCCCCGTCCAGGGGTTTTCTTCCCAACCGAAACAGCGCTCATCGACACTGACCGCCAACTTGCAACCAACGGGATAGCCACCGCTTATCACGCCATCACGCTGGGATGGGAGCCGGGGCTGCGCGATGTGGCACGCGGCCGCGAACTCATGCAAGCCATGCGCGATCTGGCCGCACGGCTGACCGTGGAAAACCGCGTGCAGCTTCGGTGGGAAACCTTCGCGTTCGAGGCTTTGGACGTGATCGAATGGGCGCTTGCGGGGCCACTATTACCTTCCGTGGCATTCAATGACCACACGTCTATGACCATGCGGGCCTATGACGTGCCAATCCAGGACCGCGCTTTTGAGCTGTCCCCGGATTTTTCAATCGCGTCGCTAGACGACGCGCGCATGAAAAAGCGCGCCGCTTCCAAAGCCCATCGTGCTGGGCTGAGCGAGGAAGACTATATCGCGCTCCTGGGCCACGTCTGGGATCGGCGCAGCGAGGTGCCGGACGCGATCGCATCGGTTGCACAGATGGCCCGTACAGCGGGAGCGCCCATGCTAAGCCACGATGATACACGGGCGGAAACCCGCGCCTATTTCCGCGAGCTTGGCGCAGGAGTGGCGGAATTTCCGATGGTGATTGAGGCGGCAGAAGCGGCCCGCAAAGGTGGTGATCCGATCATCTTTGGCGCGCCGAATGCCGCCCGTGGAGGAAGCCATATCGGCTCGCTTGGTGCAGGTGACATGGTGGAGGCCGGTCTGTGCGATGCGCTCGCTTCGGATTATTTCTACCCCGCCATGCTGGCTGCAATTGCCAAGCTTGACGCAGAGCGCCGCGCGGATCGGCTTGCGCTTTGGTCGCTCGTCTCATCTGGCCCCGCGCGGGCGATGGGTTTGCCCGACCGGGGCGACATCACTGTTGGCAAGCGCGCGGACCTTGTTTTGGTGGATTGGCCCAACGGCTCCGTCCCAGCCATTCAGGGGACATGGGTTGCGGGCCGTTGCGCCTATCGCGGTATGCCTGCTGGATGAACCTGCCAAGACTGAACCGCGATTATCTTCCTGCCATTGGACTCGGCGTAACCCAGATCATGGGGTACGGGACATTGATGTATGCCTATGCGGTGCTCTTACCAGAAATGGCAAGGGATCTTGGACTGACCCTGTCAGAGGTATTCGGCATTCTATCGCTGGGCCTTTTCTTTGGCGGCCTGGTCTCACCCATTGCCGGAAAACTGGTGGACCACTGTGGCGGTCGCTGGGTGATGACACTGGGCTCAGTCGTAGCCAGCCTTGCGCTGATGGCGATGAGCCAAATTGAAGGGCGCATCGGGTTGTTTGTGCTGATCCTGGTGGCCGAAGGCGCGGGTATGTTCGTGCTGTATAATGTGGCCTTTGCCAGTGTGGCGCGACTAGATCTAGGCGTTCTGCCGCAACGCTCGATTTCTGTCATCACGCTTTTTGGCGGGGTCGCCTCGACTATTTTCTGGCCGCTGACTCTCGCGCTGTTTAACCGGTACGGCTGGGAGACAACGTGGGTGATCCTCGGCTTCAGTGCCTTGCTGATCTGCACACCGATCCACTTCTTTGTCTTGCGCGGGCCTGAACGCGAAGCCGATGCACCCAAGCCTGACAATGCGCCGGACTGGCCCGAACTGACCGGACACCTGCGCAAGCAGGCAATGCTGTGGATGGTCGTTTCTTTCATTTTTTCAGGCTACCTGATGGGCGCTGTTATGACACTTTGGGTGACCAATGTTCAGGATTTGGGCCACACAGCGGCCATGGCAGCCTTCGCCGGCGCCGTCATCGGCCCGTTCAAAACCGTGGGCCGGTTTTTCGAGATGGTGGTGAGTCGCAGCATGTACCCGTTGGTGACCTATGCGCTTAGCCTCGGCCTGATGTTTTCTGGCTTTGTCGTCCTGTTGATCTTCGGATTTACGTTAACTGGACTTCTGCTTGCAGCCGCACTTTACGGAATGGGCGACGGGATCAAAACCATCGCGCGCGGTACCCTGCCTTTGGCGCTATTCGGTGCCAAAGGCTACGGTGCACGACTCGGGTGGATCTCCTTCGTGCAAATGGGGATCAACGCCTCCGCCCCTTTTGCTTTTGCATGGACCACACAAACCTACGGCGGCTGGTGGTCTTTTGCTGTCATGGCCCTGTGTCTTTGCTGTGCCATCGCTACCTATATGTTTATTCCCGACCCAAGGACCCACAGACATGACCCCGCTCAAAATAGGCGCCTGCCTGAAAACATCTGAGATTGCAGACCACCGCGATTGGCTGTTTGATTCCGCCCGCGATATCGAATTACAGGATTTCATGTCCCATGTCGCGCTAACCACCGGATTCGACGATCGCATTGCCGCCGCCAAGACGGCGCTTGATGGGCATACTGGACGCCTTGGCATTCATGGGCCCTTTGAAGGTCTGGATATCGACAACAAAGACTCGGAACTGCGCCCGATCATTACTGCGCGGTTCCTCAAAGCTCTCGAGGCCGCGGATCGGATCGGCGCGCGCCAGATGGTCCTGCATTCCCCTTACACGGCTTGGTATCAGAACAACTTCTTCAGTTTTCCGGGCTACGCCGAAAGCAAGATTGGCCGCATCCATCAAATCCTAGACCCCGTCGTGCGCGCAGCCGAAGACATGGGCATCACTCTTGTGATCGAAAACATTCAGGACGTTCGCCCAGAAACACGTCGCGCGATGGTGGATGGCTTTGGCTCACAAGCAATCGCACTTTCCATCGACACCGGGCACGCTCAGTTAGCCCGTCGCATGTCTGGCGCCCCACCCGTCGCCGACTTTATCACTGATGCCGGTGCGCAGCTTGCCCATGTCCACCTGCAAGACGTCGATGGCCATGCCGACCGCCACTGGGCCCCGGGGGAAGGGGAAATCGAATGGACAGCCGTCTTCCGTGCCTTGGCTGCTTGCGAAAACAACCCGCACCTCGTGTTGGAACTGCGTGATAAGGTCGAAATTCCGAAGGGGTTCAGTGCGTTGCAGAATCTAGGTTTGGTGATTTGAGCGGAACAATTTCAGGCGGTGTTAGCCGTCTGACATAACGCTGTCCCACTGCTCAATACGAGCTGATAAAAGTTCCATCAACTAACACTCAATGATGGGCCGCACCAATCCTTAGGCTATGGTTCTGACCATCATCGTAACTTCATTCTTAGCAACTAGACTGTGCTTGGCGAATCGATCAGACCTCAATACCGTCATGCCATTGTTACAATTAGGCTGGGGGTCTTATGACACATTACATTGCAGAATTAGATGAGTCACAAGAAATTGCTGCCGTTTGGGTAAAGGAAAAGGCGGCGCGGGGGCCAACTGTCTTTGACCCCCAAAAGCATATTTTTGATGCCAACACGGCTTCGAGGTATTTTGGCGCGCCAAAGGAGAAAATCACACACTGGATCGCTGGGGCTCAACAGCAGAGCCGCAATCCGCGTTAACGCGAGCGAGCTTGGTGGGCCCTCTTGGAACGTGATATATACACTTTCTTGTAAACTCCTGCGACAACTGCCCAGGTTAATTCGAATAGATATGTTCGACAGCCAAACGCGCAATAATGCGCGGCTTAGCGCGAATTTGCGTTGCACACATCGTGCACACATCGTCAATCAAGTTATCGAATTTACTAATGAACCTGCCCGATCCATCACTGGACAGGCTGGATCAGCTTGTCAGATGACGGCTTTGATCGCTATTGCGGCCATCGGCGCAGGCTGCAGCACCAAGGAGTTTTGGGCTTTTGTTGGATTTGCGGCAGTGGACCCGAACGAATCCCATCCAATTCAACGCTAAAAACTACCTGCCAAGTAACTCCTCGATGACATCCTCCCGCATATCCAGCGTTTGCTCCCAAGCCTTCGGCACATCCGCCTCGCGCTCCAACTTCTCCGGCGCAGGCTGCTGTTCCATCTCAACCCCTTCAGCCATGACCCGCATCCCCCGCGCCTCGCGCCGTTCTGCACGATCTCGCGCCGGCGGATGGCCCCTTGTATCATTCGCCCCCTGCGCTCTGTCTTCGTCACTTCCGACACCCCATGGCCCAACACCTTCCACACTTGGCGGATAAGGAAACGGCATGTCCTTCTGTTTGGCGTCCATCGCCTTAAACACCGGATCATCGAAATACTTCACCCTTTGCGCTTTGATCGGATGCTGCGGTGAAGCGAGAATGATCACCTCATCAGGATCCATCAGACGCGCCTCAGTTTCTGACAACAACGGCCGCTCTTCCAATCGCGCCGATGTCGAGGTCGCACCCAATATCCCCTTGTTCCGCCCATACATCCGCGTCACAGCTTCCCGCGTTGTGCTCCCCACGGCAGCCGACACCTCCTTCACCGTCCGCTGATCCCGCGGCGTGATGTAAAGCTTCAGCCCTGCCCCGTTCTCCAAGCTCTCGCGACCTTCAGATCCATAAATCCGATCCAGCGACGCCAGAGACTGCGCGATCATCGCCACCCTGCCACCGTAGCTCGCCAACGAATGGATCGCGCGCTCCAGATATGGCATCGCGCCCATCTGCTGGAATTCATCAATCATCATCATAACGGGCCATGGCTCGTCTGGTCCCGGCTCTTTCAACCGGATTGACGCGATCAAGTCCGCGAACATTAGCCGCAACAGTGGTGCCAGCGTCGCGATATGATCCTCAGACACCGCAATATAGAGCGACTGCGGCGTCTTGCGGAACGTCGCAAAGTCAAAATCGCTGTCCTGCGTGGCTGAGCGTACCGCCGGATTGTCCCATTGCTTTAGACCCGCAGTCATCAGCGCCTGAATATTCGACGTCAGCAATCGCGATGACGCACTCGCCGCGTTGGTCCAAAGCTCCCGTAGAATGGCTTCCTCGGCCTCATCGGCATAGGTTTTGTATTGCGCATTCTTGTACTCACCGCCCGCAACGATCTTGTTCACTTCGCCAAGGTTTGCCGTCCCCCGCTGGATCGCCAGCAGACAGGCGGCCACAAAGATCGACTTGCCCGCTTCAGAGAACGTATCCAGCGTCTTGTTATCCTTATCGAGGAACAGATCGGCCAAGATGCTGACTTCGGTGAACCGCTGCGCAAAGGTTGGTGCTTTGGCGATGCGCGACAGCGGATTGTAGCGATGCGTGGCATTGGACCAATCAAAGGGGCTGAAGCGATAGACCTCATCTCCATTGAGCGCGCGCAAACGAGAGGTTTTCTCAAAGTTCTCGCCTTTGACATCGAGCACCACAACCGAGCCTGCGAAGGCCATCAAGTTCGGTATCACGAAGCCAACACCCTTACCGGCCCGCGTTGGGGCCACCATCATCACATGCGGAATGGCCGCGGAGGAAATGAACCCGCCCTTTGACCTTGGCAGTCCGAGCTTGCCGCAGACAAACCCCTCCCCTGGTTCGTGGAGCATGTCATTTTTCATAAGCTCAGGTTTGGTCTGCCAATGAGCTGAACCATAATCATCGCGTTCTTTCTTCCAAGTCCAGGCAAGTGCGAGACCGCCAAGACCCAGAGAACCGAACCCAACTGCGCCATAGGCGACCTTGAAGGCTTCGGGGTGTGCCGCGCGCAATCCCGTGCTGGCATTCCAAACCGCCAACATGTCGAAATTGCCAAACCCCGTGCGCAGCGCCAAGGTTAGATAGAAGCTGGCAACGATTGTCCCGAGGATCGCGCCGCAGATTGCGCCAAAGGGCAGGGCAGCCCAAAGAGGAAATGCTTTGTTCATCTGTTCATCCTCGCTCTAGAATTCCATATCGTCGTCGAGACCACGATCGCGCCCGAGATCTTTGCCCAAGGCCTGAGCCTCTTGCTGCCCTTTGAGCTGCGCCACTTCGGTTGCCTTGTCCTGCTGCAGACTGGATGCGCGATCGGTGAACACTTGGTCGCCGGTTTCTTCGAAGGTCATTTCTAGGAATTCTTGCGTGACGGTGATCTGATCGATCTTGCTGGGCAACACGTCATCAAGGACTTCATAGTTCCCACGCCGCAGCTCGCCGAGGCCTTCCTCACCCAGCTCTTTGAACAACTCGGCCTGCAAGGTGCGCTCAACGGTTTCTTCTTGGGCTTCCGACAACTGCCCGTCGCGCAGCATATCCGCCAAATCCTGCAGATAGGTATTGGGGCTGCGATCATCCTCATCAATCAAAGGCAGGTCTGCCGCTTCTTCCTCTGCAAGGCCGAGTCCAATTGCGACGCCCAGTTCTTTGGCCCGCTCGGTCAGGGCTTCCATAACCCCGTCCACACGTTCCAAGGCCCTATCGAGTTGCTCATCACTGGCACTCTCGACCGTCAGCCCGTCTTTGCTCAGGACGGCATTCATATCACGCTCAACCCAGTCCTGCGCCATGCCATAATTCTTGGTGCCGCCAGCTGTGATGCGTGCGACCAACTCGTCACCATCCATGCCCGCCTCATCAGCCTGCGCGAGAACATCTTTCAAGCCATCGCCATTGCCCGATTGCAGTGCTGCGATCAGCACCTCGCTTCCTGCACCAGGCGGATAGGGCTCTTCAAGCTGCTTACCAAACCGGGTCCGCAATTCTGGGTCGGGCACCATCTGCGACAGATCTGCGATGACAGGAGCGGCCTTTGCCTCAAACGCTGCGCGTTCGGTTACATCCAATTCTTCGGCCTTCAGCCGCAACGCTTCAATCGTGCGCTCAGAATAGTCGATGGCATCACCGACGGTTTTGATGTCTTTCATATCGATCTCTCCTTCGGTGAACTTCCACGGGGTGACTGTGCCAAGGTTGTTGGCCATGCCACGCACGGCGCGGGCCAGATGGCGCTGGTCCATGCGGTCCAGCAGGTCTGCAAACTCGGTGTAGTCTTTGGCAAAGCCCACGACTTGGGCTTGTGCGACGGCAGACTGCTCAGCCGTCATGATGATCTCGCGCGGCAGGCGCGCTTCTTCTTTGGCGCGGTAGATTTCCGCAAGACCGGCGGGTTTCTCGAAGATGCCCCGCTCAAGCCGCGTGGTGGCGTCCAACATGACGCCATAACCTTCCGCGATCTCGGCCTGCTTTTCGCGCATCAGCTGCGGCGACATCACGCCCTCGGCCCAACAGGAAAACCATGTGCCTTGATCAAGGCCGCGATTGTTCAGAATGATGTGGGCATGTTTGTGGGCGCGGTCGTCGTGTACGGCGAGAACGTAATCCCACTGATCGCCATACTCACCGCTCTCGAAGAAATGCTCGGTCCAGTCCATCGCGATGTCGCGCACCTGATCGACGGTGACGTCCGTCGGAAACGACAGGAGCATGTGAGAGGTGAACCCGAGCTTGGTCGATCCGCGCCAGGTCTGCGACCACGCCTCAATGATGTCGGACTTCTGATCTTCAGTCAGCACAGCGTCATCGGTCAGCGCATTGGTCATGGTCGAGTACGTGTAGACCGCCTTGTCATTGATATAGGTAAGCTGATTGCCAAGAGAGGCCTGCGTCTTGCACCCCCCTGCCCTGATCCGCTTGAACACGGCTGCACGGCTCTGACCACTGGCAGCCTTGGCAACGTTGCGTGCCGACATGGATCCCACCCGCCCAAAGCTGCGCCCTTGCCGTCGACCCGCGATGCGCGCATCAATCCGCGCCGCCGCTTTGCCCCGGATCCGCTCATCCTCCCAGAGCTTCCCCATGACAGAGCTGTAGAGGGCAAGCGGATCAGCCATTGGAGATGTTCCGATCGATCACAGCCGCGCCCGCTTCCGGCGCAGACCCACCAGCAGGAGCCAAAACCCCTGACGCTCGAACCCCATCGCGACCGCCCTCCCCTGCCACCAAACGCAATCCCGAAGCCACAGGCGCAGGCTCCACCGGATGCGCCCGCACGGCTGCATCCCCTTCTTCCTTTGACGGCCAATCCTGCTTGCGCCGGACCTGCGCAGCATCTTTCATCTGACCAAGCTCACGGCTCATACGTTGCGCCAGATCAAGCAGTGAAACGAGCAAGGCCCGATCCTCAGATGACACTGACACCTTGCCGCGATGCACCGCCTTCGCGAGCACCAATCCGGCATCACTGACGTCCTTGGCTTGTCGCCAACTTGCGCAGAATTCAGCAACCAAATCGCGCGGCACATCAAGGAACCCACACCGTCCGCGCAGCACTGCATTGAGGGCTTGGGAACGGTTGGCAAAACCACGTGTCTGCCACTCCGCGTCAAAGGCTGCGAGCTCTGATGCTGAGGCGCGAAAGCTGACCCGTTCTGAGGGATCACGCACAGCCAGCCCTTCGCCGTGCTCTTCCTTTGCAAGCCGCGTCACATGCCTGCGAGAGACGCCGTAAACTTCTGCCAAGACCTTTGGCGTTTCACCTGCATGGTAACGCCGCGCCAGTTCAATGCGCTGCTCCAGCTTGAGGCGTTTTGGTCTTCCTGTCTTCATCACAAGCGTACCTCGCTACATCCAAGATCAAATATCCGGCGGCGCGTGCGAGGCAGCGTTTGCTTGCAAACGCGCATCCATGTGCAGGCGGATTCACTGTTGCGTGGCACGCTCTCAGACCCCTCGGACAAATGTCGCAGACAAGTGGCATATCCTGCCAACGTCCTTCTCTTCTCCTTCTTTCATACATCAATAATACATATTGCGCAATTTATCTTTTTGCATTGCTGGAATTTCGATGGCCCCTACGCCGCCTGCCAAAAGCCATACCAAGCATAAGACCCGTTCTGGCTGACTCTATTGGCTGCCTGCACATAGCGAGCGCGGGCCATCACCAACCAAACAACACTCAAGGTTTTGCGCCCCCAAGGCGCATCAAGTGATCAACATGAAAACACCAAGAAAGCTGACGCCCGACCGTGTCGGTGTCAGCTTCTGAAATTGCCTGTCAGGGCCTCCAACAGGAGGTCCCTTACCCCTGCGGATCAATCAATCCGCAGGGGTATCTGGCTCAATGAGCCAGATCCTGAGTGCGCAAATCTGCGCAGCGATCTTGTGCGATCAGAGCCTCGGTTGCGAGGCTGTCGATGACTTCGGGATGGTCACCCTCTTCAAAGGCTGAGAGGTAGGTTTCAAATGCCATGTCAGCTTGCAGTTCTGCCAGGTCGAGGGATTGTTCGTATGTCATGTTGTGATCCTTTCCATTGATCGTCGTTGGACGGATCGTGAAAAAGTCTGGAGGCATCAGAGCGGGTTGCACCCAACTTGGGGCGCAATGAAATGGAGCACGCGACGGGCGATGTTTGTTGTGCGCGAAGCGCAAGGCGTCAGCCGTCCAGAAACCTCACCCAAGCGTTGCAGGCCGCTCGCCTCCGGGCTAGCGATCTGATGGGCCAACAGGTCAATGGGGAGGGTTACAACGGGGGTGTTAGATCGATCGTCGTCCACCAGTTTGCCTGCATTCGACAGAGGACAGAACCCCACACTGAAATGCGAAGATGCGGCAAATCAAGCCGCCTCAAGAAACCGCACAGCCGCTTCAAACCGACAAGATCAGGCTCGATTCAATTGGTCTTCAAGCGCCCCAATCGACACCAAGATTGCATCAAAGGACGGAGCCTCACCGAAGATCATCGTCTCGGTTTTCTGTCGTAGCCACCCACACGCTCAGCCAAGTCTGCACGTGACACGAGCGAGGCGTTCAAACCCTCCATGCTCATCCCTGATGAACCTCGGCCGCATCAAACAGAGGCCCCCGCAAAATTTCCTGCATCCAGATCGGCATGGCTGACAAGCCGCCCTTCAGATCGTCCAAAAGAGTGGGACCCGTTTCTTTATCTGCAAGCATGCGGCGTACCGTTTTGAGAACGGCCTTCCGCTCAACATCATCCGACATAGCGTCATGAAGCCAGTGCAACGCCTGCACCAGATACATGCCAGGGCGCCCTGCCCAATACAGCCGACTTGGAGCTGCCTGTTTGAAAACGATCTTTTGATTGCCCAGAGAGACAGGCCTCAACCGTGCATCTACAAGCACCTCGATTTTAGCCGGCACCGCATTGGTGAGGCCGAGCGTGTTGGCAGCCGTCATACCATCGATCAACCAGCGAACCTGATCGCGACGCGAGATTGCATCGATGACGGCGCGGTAGTCGGGTACACTAGTTTTGCCTGTCAGCGCATTCTGGGATGGCTTGTCGTAAAGCCCTCGCCCAATCCGCCGCAACTGGTCAGACGTGACCATGCGCTGCAGCGCTTTGTCGACAGCATCGCGGCCGCCGATGTCGACAAAATCCACTGGAGTCCAAACCCGCTGGGGCACATCAATAATGCGCGCGAGGAGGCGATCTGGCAAAGTCTGGATGCGAGCAATATCTGACATGTCCGAAATATACTACAAATTTCGGACATTTGAAACCCAACGAGTATTCTATGCTTCGAATTCACACGTCCTGAGCGGGTCTGCCAATGCAAACAACCGCAGTGTTGCCCACCAACTGGGACGGTTAACCCACATCACGGCAGCGCGACGGGAGGCAAACGTCAAAGACGCACAATACTCTGGTGAAAAAAGCCATAACTGATTGCAGTTGATGCGATCAAACATGCAAAGTAATATGCTGAAAACACGTAAAGTCGGGTTCCCTTGGCCGAAATCCCCACTTTGGCGTTGATATATTTTCCACCATACGGTAGGTGCGATTATCGTACCCACCTGACGTTGATTTTAAAGCACCTAAGCAGCGTCATTCGATAGCAGCGTCATTCGATAAGCGCGAGTCATGAGCAGCGCAATATCGTAATTCAGGTAGGGTGGAAAAGTCACCAGCCGTAGGCCCTGCCAGCGTATTGAGAACTCGCTAAAGCCTCCGTAGATCAATTGCCAAGGAGGCCCAAGATGGCAAAATCAATTAAAAAACAGGTAGGGGCTAAAGTAGCACCAGAGCCTGATACGGAGGTCGACGCTGAGAAGAAGTCGTCGACCCAGAGAATCTTTGGCGCGAAGGTCATGGACCATGGCTACACGGCTTTGCCCAACATCTTGATGCGCGGACAAAAGCGGCTCGGGATTAGCACGACGCAATTCAACATTGTTGCGCAACTTATGAGCTATTGGTTTGACCCTGCCCGTCCCCCGTTCCCGTCCAAGCGTGATCTCGCACAAAGGATGGGAATTACGGAGCAGACACTGCGCATAAATATCAAGGCACTTGAAGAGCGTGGCCTTGTGATGCGTGAGCAATGGAAAACTGCGGCAGGCGATTACGGCTCAAACAGGTACCATCTTGATGGGTTGGTTAAGGCACTGAAGAAGCTTGAGCCTGATTTTGCTGAAGAACGAAAGGAGCGCAGGCAATCAACGACTCTGACCGAGAAGCCGAACGCAAGAGCCAACGCCAGAAATACGAAGGGCAAAACCGATGGCAGCCCAGAATAAGCGTATCCTCTGCTTCATTGATGAATGCGGAACGGCAGGTCAGAATGGTTTTGCGCTAGGCTGCGTCATGGCGTGGGCGCGAGAATGCGGTAAGGCAGACAAATCTCTGAGTGACCTACTTGAACCCAATGCAAACGAGTTGCATGCGGTCAATCTCAAGAAAGAGTATCTGCAAAGCCTTCTTGGGCGATATGCACAAACTGACAGGCCTGAGATGGTTTTGATGAACCGGTTGGGGACCGTTATCGATGGGACAGCACCAGCAATCTATGCAGGCAATGTTATTGAGACTGTGAAGGTTGCGATTGGGCAGTTTCGCAAACTGCACAAGATCAACAATCGTGGTTTAGGGAATGTTGAGCTGATCCTTGACCAGAACCATCACAACACTGACCCAGAATGCCAGAGGTTGCTTCAAGAGGCCTGTGACAATGACGGGCGCTTCCAAGCGGTCAATCAGATCAGCCAGATCGACTCAGCGGCGTCACGATTGCTACAGCTGGCGGACCTAGTGGCGTATTCTCGAATGTGGATTCATAAGGGCGAGGACAACGCGAAAGGTCTACATGAGAACTTTGGCATTCGCGTCATCTGAATCAAAAAAACCGCCCAAAGGGCGGCTTTTAGGAGCGGCTTGCAACCTTACCTTTTATGGCTCGGGTCACCGCGACGCTCGCCCTGCACACGGCATAACGGGTCGCCGACAGCTTCCTGTCTGTACATTAGATAGCATGGGTGGGGTTAATAATCAACTACTCCCTGTTGCGTTCGCTCTATCACAGGGCAACATCGCTGTTTTCGAGCCGTGCCTTTAAGTACTCTCTTCACCGCAACTTGGAGCCCTTCAAATCATACCTTAGCACAAAGAAGACCAATCAAGCACGGCCACCAGTCCCCTGTACTTGCAATCTCATCGCGCTGAAATTCTCTTTTTGGTGCAGAGACGGCAGCCAGACCGCCGAAGCGGCCTGGCTTGTTTGTTAAGCGGCCTCTTTGGGACCCCAGGGGATGATGGCCTGCAGGGACATGTCATCTTGGCTCGCGGCTTTGCCAAGGTTGGCATTGAAGGCGTGATCGCGGACCGTCAGGGTGAAGTAGTCGGAACCGGTGTCTTTGTTCTGCTTCTTCCAGATGCCACCGCATTCGACCAGTTTGCCGCGAGGGGAACGCCCAAGGACGCGATGCGTCGGTGCCATCGGGTTGCTGCTGGCAACGGGTTCAACCGTGATGTCGAGGTCGAAGGTCAGGGTTGAAATTGAACCGATAGCTTTTGCGTTTTCGATGTCGTCGCTGGTGAATTTGATGCAGTTCGTGGTCATTGCTTTTCTCCTTGTTTGCGTTGCAATGATGGTCACTTTGCAGCTGGCTAAGGCACGGACACACCGCAGGCGAAGCGCAGCGGAGAGGGGCAGGCGCGGATCTTTTTGTCCCGCGAGGAATGGCCCGCAGGGACAGGGGAAAAAGATCGGCGACAACCTTTGTGGACGGGGCGACAGCTGCGACCAGCATTATCGAGCAACTCAACACATACGGAGAAAGCGCATGGCCACGTCGCTGATAGTGAACGCTGCCAAAAGAAACTGCGATCAGGCATTTTCATTTCCAGTTTGACTGACAATGCGCCAATCAGGAGACGCAGCCTCTGCCAAGCCCGAGAACGCCACGCCTTGTTCTCTTTGATCTTCCCACACACTCTGGTGAAGTCGGTTGGCTGGAGTGGATGCACCAAGGACCCGTGACGTTCAATTAACTGCACATAAGTAGCGTTGCGTTCAGAAAACTGGACAGCAGCTTGACTTGGCTACCGATTGACCATATTCGTTCAGTATATTGGACGTAAAGCCGCTAACGTCCATCTAACCAGACAATGATGGTGCGATATGAAGCGCAAGAGAAGCTATTCACGTGTGACAAAACAGGCTTTGTCTGTCTTCGGCAAGCTGATCCGAGTCGGACGCACGGAGCGCGGCATGACAGCGCAAGACCTTGCGGACCGTGTAAACATCAGCCGCACAACGTTGTACAACATCGAAAAAGGAGCGCCCGGCCCCGAAATCGGTACAGTTTTCGAGGTTGCTGCGCTTGTTGGCGTCCGACTGTTTGATGTCGACGACAGTGCCCTTGCCATGCACAAAGCCCGTCTTGATGAAAAACTAACGCTGCTGCCTAAGAGCGTCCGGACATCAAAACAGGAGGTCAACGATGACTTCTAACCTTGATCAAGCATCAGAGGCCTTCGTCTGGATTTGGCTGCCGGAAAGCCCTACCCCAGTCGTGGCGGGGCGCATTACCCAAGATGCGGATCGGTTCGTATTCAACTACGGTGCAAGTTACCTCGCCCGCACCGATGCAATACCAATCTACGCGCCCGAACTCCCCCTACGCCGAGGCGTAATCGAGCCTGAGGCCGGGCTTTCGATGGCCAGCTGTATTCGAGACGGCTCGCCCGATGCTTGGGGCCGGCGCGTGATCATCAATCGTTTGGTGGGCGCAAAGGCGCGTGAAGCCGAAATCGGCAACATTACAGAAATATCCTACCTGCTTGCGTCTGGTTCTGACCGCATTGGCGCTCTTGATTTCCAAGCAGCAGCAACGGAGTATGTGCCGCGTCAAAAATCCGAAGCGACCTATGAGGAGCTTATCCAGGCAGCCAGCCTCATTGAGAAAGGCGTCCCGCTGACACCTGGCCTTGATCAAGCGCTTAATCACGGCACGTCAATCGGTGGCGCACGGCCCAAGGCGCTTATTGACCGCGGCGATCGCAAGTTGATCGCCAAGTTCTCGGCCAGCGGCGACCTCTACAGTGTCGTTAAAGCGGAATTCATCGCGATGAAGTTAGCTGCTGCATGCGGTCTGAACGTCGCGCCCGTCTCAATGGTCAATGCCGGCGGCAAAGACGTGCTCTTGATTGAGCGCTTTGACCGCACCCGCGCAGGTGAGGCTTGGCATCGCAAAGCGATGGTGTCGGCGCTGACGATCCTTGGGCTGGATGAAATGATGGCGCGCTACGCCTCTTATGAGGATATGGCCGAAATCATTCGTCACCGCTTCGACAAGCCCAAGGAGACGCTACGAGAACTATTTGGCCGGATCTGCTTTAACGTTCTCTGTGGCAACACGGACGATCATGCCCGCAATCATGCAGCCTTTTGGGACGGCAAGATGCTTTCGCTCTCCCCTGCCTATGACATCTGCCCGCAAGGCAGAACCGGAAATGAAGCGACACAGGCAATGCTGATCAAGGACGATAACCGAATGAGCACATTGGCCAATTGCCTTGCTGCCACCCCTGACTTCTTGCTCACGGACGACGAAGCAATCGACATCATCACACAACAGATTGTCACGATCGCCGGTGAATGGGATGCAGTCTGTGATCTTGTTGACCTCAGCGCAACAGACAAAGCCCTGTTTGGCGGTCGGCAATTCTTGAATCCCTACTGCATTGAAGGGCTGGACCCGGAGCATGGAGCGTTAACTGATCTATTTGAGGGATCACGAAAGCAATTGTCAGCTTAGAGAGGGGTCACTTTAAAGGCGTTTGGCCGTTACGGCCAGCAAAACCAGCCGTTCGTAAATATCGCAGCGAAGGCTACCGAAGAGCCCGACCCTGCCATTTTGTTTTTATGCTGCGTGCGCTCGCAGCGGGAGAAATGCGGCATGAGCGAAAAACTTCATGCTGTCGCGCAGCAGAACATCGGGCCATTCGTGCAGGTGGCAGCATGGATCAGGCGGCGAACTTACAGGTCGCGGACCAAGCTGTCGTTTCCAATGAGCGTCATGCTTGCGAGCTGAGCTCCCGCCGCGCTACCGTGAGTATTAACCGGGACAGCTCGTGAAGCTGGTCGGCGGCCAGCCGATTGATCTGCCAGAACAGGTGCCGCTCCAGCATCTGTCCGGGGGCCAGCTCGACCAGATCTCCGCGCTCGAGATGGCGTCTGGCGAGCTGTACCGGATTGAGCGCCCACCCCATGCCGGCGAGGCTTCCCTCAAGGAAGCTCTGCGTCGAAGGAAGCCAGTGCGTGGGGAATGACATGTCTTGCCCGAAAACCTCGCGCGCCCAGACGTTCTGGAGCCGGTCCTTCTGGTTGAAGGTCAGAGCGGGCGCGTTTTGGAACGCCTCCTTCGTGAGGCCGTCAGGGAAGTATCGGGCAACGAAGTCGGGGCTCGCCGTCGCCTGGTAGCGCAGCGCACCGAGCGGCGTGACACGACACCCCTGCACAGGACGTTCCAGCGAGGTAACGGCGGCAAGCACGCGACCGCGCCGCAGCCAGTCGGCGGTATGGTCCTCGTCGTCGATCGCCACATTCACGAGATAGTCGGTGGCCCTGGTGAAGGAGGCGATGGCCTCGAGAAACCAGGTCCCGAGGCTGTCGGCGTTCGTCGCCACGTTGAGGGTTACCTGTCCGGCACCTTCCGCCCCGGAAAGTTCAGGCAGATGTTCCATGAGATCCTTTTCGAGCATCCCCACGCGGTCCATGTGCCGGCAAAGCGCAAGGCCTTTGTCCGTGGCGGTGCATGGCGTTCCACGCTCGATGAGCACCGCGCCGAGGCGTTCCTCGAGATGCTTGATGCGCTGCGAGACAGCCGATGGGGTCACGTTGAGAGAAGCGGCGGCTCTTTCGAAGCTGCCGGTCCTGACGACCGCGGCGACGGCGCGAAGAGCTGCATAGTCCACAGCCATTTAGTTTTCCTTTATTGGCATCAGCGACTTTAATTTGTCTAATCTACTGCGACCGAATAGTCCAAGGGCAGTTTTTTTGAACCAGAGGCCCACATATGGATATCGCAGTTTTTTTCACCGGCATGATGATGAGCCTCAGCCTCATCGTGGCGATCGGCGCGCAGAACGCCTTCGTGCTGCGACAGGGGTTGCGCGGCGAGCGCGTCCTGGCTGTCTGTCTCACTTGCGCGGTCTCGGACGCGATCCTGATCACCGTCGGGGTGACCAGCTTCCACACCGTCTCGGAGTGGTTGCCCTGGCTCGAGCCGGTGATGCGCTACGGCGGCGCGGCCTTTCTGATCTGGTATGGCGTGAAGAGTCTTCTGTCCGCGTTGCGCTCGAATGAGGCGTTGGCCGCGGATTCCTCGCTGCCGATGACCGATCTCTTCCGCACGCTGATCGCCTGCCTCGCGATCACTTGGCTGAACCCCCATGTGTATCTTGACACGGTCGTCCTGCTGGGGACCATTTCCACGCAGTTAACCGACAGCCAAGGGTCTTTCGCGATCGGCGCGATTTTGGGGTCGTTCGTGTTCTTCTTCGCTCTCGGCTACGGTGCCACCAAGTTGAGACCGGTGTTCGAGCGGCCAGCGGCCTGGCGCGTCCTGGAGACGCTCATCGCGCTGGTAATGTGGCTCATCGCCTTCAAGCTGCTGGCCGGAACCTGAGAGGACACGTCATGGAGAATTTCAACCACCTGCTCGTCGTCTTCACCGCCTATGTGATCGCGGCCGGGAGCCCCGGTCCGAGCACCCTTCGGATCATGGGCGTGGCGATGAACCATGGTCGCCGGGCCGGGCTGGCCCTGGCGGCGGGCGTCATCTCCGGATCGCTGTTCTGGGGGCTGTCTGCGGCCACCGGTGTTTCCGCGCTGCTCGCGCGCTATGCCGAGGCCCTGATCTTCCTGAAGATCTGCGGCGGCCTATACCTGCTCTACCTCGCGGGGCGCGCAGCCCAGAATGCGCTGTCTTCCAACCCGGCAACCTCAACCGGACCGGCACGATCCGATACTCCTCCGTCCTCGGCCGCGCTCTACCGTCATGGATTGATCATGCATCTGGCGAACCCGAAAGCCGTGTTGGCCTGGATCGCCCTCGTCACGCTTGGCCTCGGTGCTGAGCCATCCTGGCATGATGTGGCCACCATTCTAGCAGGTTGCGCAATCCTGAGCGTGATGATCTTCACCGGCTACGCGGTCGTGTTTTCCACGGAACCGATGATCCGCCTCTACCGGCGGGCCCGACGCGGAATCGAGGGCGTTCTGGCTGCCTTCTTCGGGTTCGCCGGCCTGCGCCTGCTCATGTCACGCTTTTGAAGGAGATGTTCACATGACCTTGTTCACCGGCCTCTCGGCCTTCCCGCTCACGCCCATTGATGACGAGGGGCAGCTGAAATCCGAGCTTCTGCAACGGTTCCTCGAGCGGATCGTGGCTGCGGGAGCGGATTCCATCGGACTGCTCGGCAGCACCGGTGGCTACGCCTACCTGACACCGGAAGAGCGCAAGCGGACCCTCCGGGCCGCCGTAGATTGCGTGGCGGGACGGACACCGCTTGTCGTCGGTGTCGGCGCTCTCACGACCGATGTTGCCGAGGACCTCGCGCGAGACGCCCGGAAAGCCGGGGCGGACGGCCTGCTTCTTGCGCCCATGTCCTATCAGCCGTTGACCGATGATGAGGTCTTTCGCCATTTCGAGGCCGTCGCCGCGGCCGGCGAGCTGCCCCTGTGCATCTACAACAACCCGGGCACCACCAAATTCACCTTCAGCCCGGACCTGATCGCGCGTCTGGCCGAAATCTCGAACGTGGCCGCGGTCAAGATGCCTTTGCCGGCGGACAGCGATTACGCGGGCGAGATGCGGAGCCTGCGGGCCGTGACGCCGGATGGCTTCGCCGTGGGCTATAGCGGCGACTGGGGGGCGAAGGACGCGCTGCTCGCAGGCGGTGCCTGCTGGTATAGCGTCGTGGCCGGCCTCTTGCCGGAACCCGCTCTCGCGCTCACCCGCGCGTCTCAGGCCGGGAATGCGGCCGAAGCCGAGCGCATCGATCACGCTTTCGCTCCCCTTTGGGCGCTGTTCCGCGAGTTCGGCAGCTTCCGCGTGATGTTTACCATCGCGGAGATCCTCGGTCTCGGGCGCATCACCCCGCCGCGTCCGATCCTGCCGCTCGAGCCTGCCTCCCGCGAAAGGGTCGAGGTGGCGCTGCGTCCGCTGCTCCAGGACGCCGTCTGATCAGGGGACTGTGCTTACGCCGGGAATGTCTTGAAAGGGCTCTGTGCGCCCGAATGCACAGGCAGAGATACCGCGTTCTAGCGATTTCGGAAAACGAACGTTCGAACCGATGCTATATTCTCTTCGTGAGCGCTGTGCTGATGTCTGGGTTTGGAGGGAGGATTGGAGGGCATATTATGCCAAGAGTGCAACTTCCTGCAGTTACCCCAAAACACAAAGCCTGGAACAAGGGTCGGATCATCGGCCAAAAACGTCCCCTTCTTCCCAAACAAGTGTGGGCCATCCGGGCGCGGCTTGAACTTTCGGGTTATCTTCGTGACCTTGCGCTGTTCAACGTTGCGATTGATAGCAAGCTGCGCGGCTGTGATCTGGTAAAACTCGCCGTGGCCGATTTGGTCAAAGATGACCGCGTTCGCGAACGCGTTTCAATAGTCCAGAGTAAAACCAAGAAACCCGTTCAGTTCGAAATCACTGAAAACACAAGAGATACCGTCATTGCGTGGGTGCGATCTCCTGAGATGATCGGGTGCCGGTTCATGTTTCCGAGCCGTTTCCACGACCGCCCGCATATCTCAACACGTCAATATGGTCGACTTGTTCGTGACTGGGTTACAGCGATTGGCCTGGAACCCAGCGGATACGGAACACACTCGATGCGCCGAACCAAAGCTGCGGAGATTTACCGCAAGACGGGGAACCTCCGCGCCGTACAACTTTTGTTAGGCCATACAAAGGTCGATAGCACAGTGCGTTATCTGGGCGTTGAGCTGGAAGATGCGCTAAGCATTGCTGAACGGATCGACATCTGAACGAAGTTGGCGTGCGGCTATTGCCGTTCGCCAATCAAGACCAGGCCTTCATGGTTCCCGCAGCGGTCGGCAGGACTGAGCCCTTACTGTGAATTTGATTTTTTCGCTGCGCGCGCTCGCAGCAGAAAAAAGTAATCGGGTGCATGATAGTTTAAGCTGCCTCGCGGCGCAGGAACCGGCCATTGCGGCGATACGTGGTGATAAAGGGTCGGTTGCTTCGCGGATTGCGGGATCTTGGGCACCTGTGAGCAAGTTAAAAGATCAATTCTCGTCCAGTGAGTAAAGCAGTAGTTGTCACCGGCATGTGCGACGTGTCGAAAACGCCAAGTGCCATCGTGGCGACGGTCAGTTTTTTTCCAGCCCCGATCAGCGCGGCCAGCCCAAAGTGAAAGAGTGAAGTGGTCCCACACCGATTAAAGCCCAGGTTTTCGCAAAAACCAAATTGGAAGACCAATGAGAGCCTCAGGGCCACCCGGCGATGGCCTTGGCTTCAAGGAAGTCTTCGATGCCGTATTTGCCACCTTCGCGTCCATTTCCCGATTGCTTCATACCGCCATGTCTGACGTCAGCACCCGTGGGACAGATTTGAGGATTTGAATAGCGGAGGATTTCTGGTTCATCTTATCGATTAGGAGATCGAGATGACGAAGAAGCCGCAAACATCGAAAGAGGCCGCCGTGAAGGTGGTCAAGAACATCCGCCGTAAGACGCGGCAAACCTATTCAGCTGAGGAAAAGATCCGCATTGTCTTGGCGGGCCTGCGTGGTGAGGAAAGCATCTCGGTGCTGTGCCGCCGTGAAGGGATCGCTGAAAGTTTGTATTACAGCTGGTCGAAAGAATTTCTGGAGGCAGGCAAGCGGCGTCTGTCTGGGGACACTGCGCGTCAAGCGACATCGCCTGAGGTGAAGGATTTACGTTCTGAATCCTTGGCCCTGAAAGAATGTGTCGCCGACCTGACCCTTGAGAACCGTCTGCTCAAAAAAAGCATGACAGGGGCTGGGGGATTCGAGGAATGAGATATCCTGCATCTGAGAAGCTTGAGATCATCCGCACCGTTGAGGGGGCGCATTTGCCAGTCAAACAGACCTTGGACATGTTGAGCATTCCACGCAGCACTTTTTACCGATGGTATGACCTCTATGTCGACGGTGGGTTTGATGCGCTGGCTGACAGCTCGCCGCGCCCAAGGTCTGTCTGGAACCGTATCCCAGACGTCAGACGTGATGATCTGATCGAGTTTGCGCTAGAACACGAGGCGCTGTCGACACGGGAGCTTGCAGTCAAATACACGGATGAGAAGCGGTATTTTGTCTCTGAATCATCGGCTTATCGTATTCTAAAAGCAGCCGACCTGATCACTGCGCCTGATTACGTGGTGATCAAAGCGGCCAACGAGTTCACGGACAAGACGACCGCTATCAACGAGATGTGGCAGACTGACTTCACTTACTTCAAGATCATCGGGTGGGGTTGGTATTATCTGAGCACGATCCTGGACGATTACAGCCGCTACATCATCGCATGGAAGCTTTGCACCAATATGCGGGCTGAAGATGTAACAGACACGATCGAACTGGCGCTGACGGCATCGGGATGCGGCCAAGCCACCGTGCGTCACAAGCCACGCCTGCTCAGCGATAACGGGTCTTGTTACATCTCAGATGATTTAGCGGAGTGGCTGGAGGGGCAAAGCATGAAGCATGTCCGCGGTGCGCCATTCCACCCGCAGACCCAAGGCAAGATCGAGCGCTGGCATCAGACCATGAAGAACAGAGTTCTGCTGGAAAACTACTATCTGCCCGGCGACCTTGAGCGTCAGATCGGCGCATTCGTCGAGTATTACAACAATCAGCGTTACCACGAGAGCCTGAACAACGTCACACCCGCAGACGTCTACTTCGGCCGTGACAAAGCCATCCTGAGAGAAAGGCAAAAGATCAAAAAACGGACAATCCAACAACGCCGCTTGCAACATCAAAAACAAGCAGCATAATCAATCACACAAACGAGCCAGAGCCTTCAATGCTCAAGCCGCTCTGATGTCCCATTTTATATGACGACGGACATACCAAGACTGGCCGTGCCGCTCGATCCGGAAGCCTGGCTTGCCGACCGCAAGACACGCATGACCGACGGCCTGGCGCGCCTGGCCAAAGCGGCGCGCGGGGGCCATTCCCGGTGGGTCGATCGAGAACGGCATCCTGAAGGTCGATCGCCTGAGCGCAGCCGTGCCCGAAGAGGCGGACGAGATGGTGCTCGACCTCTACGACCAGCTGCCCGCCATACGGATCACCGAGCTGATGCAGGAAGTTGATACGGATATCGGCTTCACGGAAACCTTCACCAGTTCGCAAACCGGCGCGCCCTGCAAAGATCAGGTCGGAATGCTGACGGTGTTGCTGGCCGAGGGCCTGAACCTCGGGCTCAGCAAGATGGCCGAGGCGACCAACACCCATGATTACTTCCAGCTGTCTCGATGGCATGTGGAAAGCGACGCCATCAACCAGGCTCTCGCCATGGTGATCGAGGCGCAATCCCGGCTGCCTATGGCCAAGTTTTGGGGCGGCGGTGTGACTGCGTCCAGCGATGGGCAGTTCTTCCCCGCTGCCCGGCAAGGCGAAGCTATGAATCTCATCAACGCGAAATATGGCTCGGAGCCGGGCCTCAAGGCCTACACCCATGTCTCCGACCAGTTCGGCCCCTTCGCGACCCAGAACATTCCGGCCACCGTGAGCGAAGCGCCCTACATCCTGGACGGGCTGTTGATGAACGAGGCCGCGCGGAAGATCACAGAGCAGTATGCCGACACCGGCGGGTTGACCGATCATGTCTTTGCCGTGACTTCGCTGCTCGGGTTCCGGTTCATCCCGCGTATTCGTGACCTACCATCCAGACGGCTCCATCTGTTTGACCCGGCGTCAGCGCCGGATGAATTGCGTGGCTTGATCGGTGGCAAGATCCGCGAGGGTCTTATCGTCCAAAACTGGCCTGGCGTGCTGCGGTCCGCGGCCACCATGGTGACGGGCGTTATGCCGCCCACTCAGCTGCTCAAAAAGTTTGCCGCCTATCCGCGCCAGCACGAACTGGCCGTCGCGCTCCGCGAAATAGGCCGCGTCGAGCGCACCCTCTTCATCATCGAGTGGATACTCGACGCCGACATGCAGCGCCGGGCCCAGATTGGCCTGAACAAGGGCGAGGCCCATCACGCCCTGAAAAACGCCCTGCGTATCGGGCGACAGGGTGAAATCCGCGATCGCACCGCCGAGGGGCAGCACTACCGCATGGCCGGCCTCAACCTGCTCGCCGCCATCATCATCTACTGGAACACCAAGTACCTCGGTCAGGCCGTGGCCGCGCGGCAGCGGGCCGGGTTGAATTGCGGCCCCGATCTACTGGCACATATCTCCCCGCTCGGATGGGCGCACATCCTGCTCACTGGCGAGTACCGCTGGCGGCGGCAAACCGGGGGTAGGTTGTGAAGTAATCATGCCTATATCTTGCCGCCTTCACAGCCACCAAACGGGCGCACAGCGCTCATCGCCACCACGAAGGCGACCACAGAGCTCAAATTGAAGGGAAATAGGGGGCGTCAGGGCCTTGTGATACGATCCTGCCCCCTACCGGAATCTACCCCACATATGCCAAGGCGTCGTCCAGATCCCGCACCGTGGCGCGGATGAACTCACCACCCTCCTGCACCTTGTCGAAGACCAAGAGCTGGGTCTCCACCGAGGTGCCGAGCTTGCGATACACCTGCCCCGGGATCGTCAGCGCGAGGCGTGGGGTCAGGAGCCCACAGGCACGTGCCCAATGCGCGGCATCACGCTTGGCGCTGAACCCAGGCGGCATAATCGCCACCAGCCGCCCCCCGGGCGCGAGGCGCTTCGCGGCAGCGATGAGATGCTTGGCCGCGATGTGTTTGTCTCGGGAGCGATCGACCGATGAGGCGAAGGGCGGGTTCATCACCACGACGTCGGGTAGAACCGGCGACTGCAGCAGATCGTCGATATGCTCGCCGTCATGGCCCGTCACCTCGCCGCCGAAAACCGCGCGCAGGAGGCGCTGGCGAAAGGGGGCGATTTCGTTGAGAATAAGCGCGGCACCGGCCCGGGCGGCGAAAGCAGCCAGGGCACCGGTGCCAGCCGAGGGCTCCAGCACGGTCTCGCCCTTGCGGATCGCTGCGGCCCGCACCGCCATGGTCGCGAATGCCAGCGGTGTGGAAAACTGCTGCAGCCGGATCTGCTGCTCTGACCGGCGCGTTTCCGTCAGAAGCCGTGAGGCAAGCAGCTTTGCGGCGGCGATGTCACCTTCCGCGCCGTCCCCACGCAGCAGCACCTGGATAGCCGCAGCCTGCATCAGGTCATAGGCCATGCGCCAGTCCCACGCGCCACTGGCATCGCTGCCGCCGAACGCCTCCCGCATGATATGGGCAAGCGCCGAACTGCGCAGGGGCTGGTGATCAATCTCCGCTCCCATCTGCCTCAGAGCGGTGGAAAGATCGGGATCGGAGACGGTAAGAACAGGGTTTGTTGGGGTTGGCTTGGCCATGGGGTTTGTCCTTTGGATCAGGGTCTGAGTTCCAAAAGACAAAAAGCCCCCTCTACACTTTGTAAGAGCAGAGAGGGCTCGAAGGAAGCGCCGGTGCTTGATGGTCTAGTCGTTCAATTCTCCTGCCCCGCCAGGAACTCCGCCAGCACAGGACTGGCCGCGACCTTCGCGGAGCTGAGCAGCTCCGAGCCCGCAAGCGAGGCCTTCGACAGGCGTACGAGCCCACCGGTTTCCTCGATGCGGTAGCAGCGGCGTTTCTGCCGGCCCCGCCTGTAGTGCGTCGCGGTGACGATCTGGCATGTACTGCCATCGGTGAGCGTCACGGGAGCGGCGAGCCTGATCTTGTCGCCTTCCTGGTAGTCTGGAATCGACGCCCAATCCCGGCAGCGCTGGCGCCAGTCCTGGGCGTAGCTGTCCGGGTTTTTCAGGTCGGAGAGAAGCTCGATCAACCCAAGGGGGGCACGCGACTCGTTCGGGCAAGCGCTTTCCTCCATATCCTTGTAGCCCCAGCAGCCGTCATCGTATCGGGTGAGGAAGACAGCCCCGAACGTGATGGAGCCATCCACATCGGTCACATAGGTCGCGTCTTCGACAGCGGTGCCGTCGAGATTGGTGACCCTTGCCGCCGCATACCAGGTGGAGCCGACCTTGCAGGCTTTGACCAGTTCGGTTTTGCGCGTGTCGCCCTCAAAGGTGCAAAGCCGGGTGATCTCTGCTTTCTCATCCGCGTAGGTTTTGACGCGGCGGTCGGTGTAGAAGAGCCATCCCATCAGGCCGCCCTCCGATCATCGAGTTCCATCAGCGCATCGAGCGGCACGCGGTAGGGCTGCATGGCGTCGAAATCCTCGCAATTGCCGCAGTTCTGCACGATCGCGAAGGTATCGCAGGCATCCTTGAGGATGACCCGGAAGGTACCGCCAAGACCTGAAGGCACCTCGTAGGTCCCGCCGATCAGATAGTCCGAGGCCCGGCGCACGAAGACGCGGATGCTGTGGCCATCGGTGGCGAGCCGGATCGCCCCCTGCCCCCGATCGATGAGCGCCTGCACATCGTCAAGGATGTCCGTGTAGAACTGGCCGGTCATATCGCGAAACGCCATGCGGCGCTGCGCCATCCAGTCGGCGTCCCGAAACGGGTTCATGCCGTCGGCAAAGGCGAAGGAGGGATCGGCCTGTTCGGTGGTGACGATACGGGTGGTTGTGCCGTCGATGCCGTTCGAGCGCAGATGCACGCCATTGCCGACGATGAGGATCAGGGCCGGCCTGTCCACGGGCCCGTTCCAGTTGGGCAGGAAGGTTTTGCAGGCGCGCGCATGGGCGATCTGCGCCGCGACAGCGGACGCGGAGAACTTGAGAATAGCCATGGGGATGTCTTTCGGTTGGGTATGAGAAGATCGACCCGCGCAGGCGTCATGGCTCGCGCGGGTCGCGTGAGGACTCAGGCCGCTTGCGCGATCTCGCTGTCAGGCTCGGGGGTTTCCGCAGCGGGCTCCGCCTCATCACAGGCGACACCGGCGGTCTGCATCATAGGTGGGCACCAGGCGGCCACGGCAGCGCGCTGCGCTTCCGTGAGCGTGGCGAAGGGCTCGGCAAAGAGCTTGTCGCAGAAGGCCACAATCTCTTTCTTGCTGGACGAGGCCAGCGTCACCGCCTCCTGGGCCAGACCCAGATCCTCGCCGAGGATCTTCAGGAGCCAGGCCTTCTTGAAGCGGTTGAAGAGCGCCGCATTCGGCATCCAATGGGCGCGGATATCGGGCATGATCTCGATCTCGAAGTCATGCATCAGGCTGTCACGCTGCCGGTCCCGGGCAAAACAGGACTGCGTGGTGCTGGCTGTCGCATAAGCGACGAGCTTGGCCTTCTCCCCTGCCTCGAGCGCGCGAAACGCCGCGAACTGATCGGCGGGCGGGCGGGTGTCATCGCGCCAGGACAGATCAAGCGCATCATGCGCCGCGGCCACCTGCTCGAGCGAGGTCTCGTCGATCTCGTCCATCTTGGCGTGGTTGCGGTATTCCTTGCGGGCCTCGATCTTGATCGCCTGCGTGACACTCATGCCGCTGGCCAGAACGTCACTGACCAGCTTGAAGAGCGTCAGATCGAGCGTGGCTTCCGGATGCAGCGCCATCGCGGCCCCGAGGGCCATGGCCCGCTCGGTCTTGAGGTCCTCGGCCAGTGAGGCCGGGTAGGTGATTTCGCCGGCGTCTGGGGCCTCCTCCCCGGTCGGGCTAGCCGAGGAGCCGCGCGCGCCCTCCTTTTTGACGGTGTCCTCCGGGCGGACGAGGCCCACATGGAGCGTGATCTGCCCGTTCGACCAAGACGCAATCACGCCTGCACGGGCGAGATCCTCGGCGCTGTAGGCCTCCTGCAGATCGCGGGCTTCGTCTTCCAGAGCGTCCACGCGCTCGTAAAGGACATTGTAGGCAGCGTCCTCGAGCCCCTCATCCTCCATCTCGAGCTGCAATTTCTCAAGCTCGGCGGTGATCTCATCGATGCGCTTTTGCGCAGCCTCATCGGGCTCGATCGGGCCGGGATAGACGCGGCCGTAGTCGGCCATGGTCGCGTAATCATAGCGGACCATCGCATCGGCCCAGGCAAAGCCCAGCTTTATGCGGGCCTCTTCGGCGGCGGCACCGAGCTTCTCGAGCAGGATGGTTTCGACCAGCGCCGCATCCTCAAGCACGGAATGCTCATCCAGCAGATCGGCTGCGACGGCGCCGCCGCGCGCCTCGTAGTCTTCGCGCACGAAAGCCCCGATATCGTCGCTGACCTGCACGCCGCGGGACTTGAGCGCCTGGCGGACTGTATAGGCCTGCAGGTAGCTATCTTCCTTGGTGAGCGCCTCGAAGACCTCGCGCTGCACCTCCTGGCTCGGATGCTCCGCAAAGGCCTTCATCGTGTCGAGCGTGATGGTCTTGGCCCGGGCCGCGGCGCGGATCTCGGGGTGGATCAGACCGTAGCGCAACCGGCCTTTCACGGCCGCCACCGTGGTGCCGAAGGTCTTGGCGATCGTCTCGGGCGTCTGGCCGTCGACTTCCATCATCCGGGCGAAAGCCTCGAACTCGTCGATGGCGTTCATCGGCGCCTGGGTGATGTTCTCGGCGAGCGACAGGGCAGTGGTGACGTCGCAGTCGTCAGGGACAAGCCGACAGTCGACCTTGGTTTTCGCAGTGAACCCCTTGCTGGCATTGTCCGCGACCAGCTCCTTCAGCGCGGCATGGCGCCGGCCACCGGCGAGGACAGCATATTTGCCGTCAAGCTTCTGGACCAGGAGCGGCTGGAGCAGGCCCAGCACAGCGATGCTCGCCTTCAGATGCGCGATGTTCTCGGGCTCATAAGTTTCCGGGGAGTTGCTGCGCACGTTGGCGGGATGCGGGACCAGATCGCCGATGGCGACGGTGAGGGGGGCAAAACTTGTGGTCATGGGATATCCTTCCAGATGGGTTAGGTGTGGCCCGCGCCTCTACGCGCGGGACCAATCCCCGGCTTCGGGGATCACCACGAAAAAAGGCCCGCTTTGCCTTTTTTGGGGGCAGCGGGCCTTAGTCGTCTGAGATGTCACGGGGAGGCGTCCCTTGCCCTTCTACCAGTCGCGCGCCAGCATGACGGTCAGTACGCGCATTGTGGTCACGGGATTGCCCGGGGTCTCGGCCCCGTAGCGGAAATCCGAATCCGCTTCATAGAGATCGATTTTCCAGAACACGGTCTCGCCCCGGATCTCGACCGCCCCGAAATCATGCCATCCCTCGGGATCATTGTCCTGCTCAAAGGTGGTAAACTCACCGGTGGCTTTCACCGCCTCGGCCATAAAGCCGTCACCGGCCTCCATGAGCGAGCGGGTGACATGCATCCGGCCTTGGATGGGCTGCGCGGGCGGCACTCCAAGGCACGCGAGCTTGCGGAACGCGTCGTTCTGCGCGGCGATCACACTCGGATCCGGGCATTCTGTCTGGGGCTGTGCAGTGATGGTCATAGGGCTCTCCTTTGAGAAGTTGAAACACCCTTCCCAAAGCCTGCTTTTTCTTTTCTGCTTGTCGGAAGGACCGAAGCAGAAGGTGCCCTACCCGAACAGCCCCTTGGGTCTGTAATTCGAGTTGGGGATGGTTTCGATCCAGCCGCCTTGTTCTTTAATGCTCTCGAGCGCTGCCGAGAACGGATAAGCGCCCTCGGACTGGCTCCACCAATAGGCACCGCGCTTGAAGGTGATGATCTTGCGGCGGCCGTCGTTGAAGCAGGCCACCCGCAGCGTTTTGGGTTCCTTACGTGACATAGGAATCTCCGTTCTCCATGTGGTCAGGCGGCCTCGGCGCTGCGCCCTGCCCTGCCCATCTCCGATCTGGCGATCAGATAGTCGCAGGCGCGCTGCGCATCCGCGGCGTGCTTGAAGATCGCACCCTTGTCCGACCGAAGAACGCGCAACCAGTTGTGGAGGTAGGCGGCATTCATCTCGAGCGTATGCGCCGTGAAGCCGAGCGTCTGACCCAGGAACACCGAGGTCAATTCCGCGACGATCTCCTCGCGCGCATAGGACGTGTTGCCAAACTTCGAGAACCCGAAATCACGGTTCAGTCGATGGGGGGCTTTCGTGGCATGGGCCAGCTCATGGGCCCAGACCCCGTAGAAATTGCGCGGGTCCTGGAACCGCGTGATGGATGGCATGTAAACCTTGTCCACGGGGGGCAAATAGTACGCCTCCGTGCCCGTGAAGACGGTTGTGATGTCGATGGCGTCGAAAAACGCCTGCATGTGCGGGATGGGCTCGGACGGCGGATGCTCGGGCACGGGCTCCGGATCGGGGAAGAAGCTGTCGGGCAAGCCCTCGATCTGGCAGGCATTGAACACGCGGTAGGATTTCTGAAAGCGAAAAATGCGGGCTTCCTCGGAGTGATCATCCCCGTCGCTGCGGTCACGCTCATCGCCGCCCGCGTCTTTCCGGCTTTGACCGTAATAGACGACGACAGAGGATTTCTCACCCTTGCGGACCTTTGCGTCCAACGCATTGGCCTGCGGCAACGTCATCCAGAAGGGAGAGCTGTGGCCCGCCATCACGGTCCGCATCGTCAGCAGGAAGTTGTTCACTCCCTGGTAGGGTTCTCCGCCCACGCGCAGGGGACGAGAGCTGCCACCTGCGGTCCATGGCTTGCGCCACGGCAGGACGCCGCGCTCGATGATGCGGATGATTTCGTTCGTGATGACCTCGGAGGCATCGAATTTGGGCGTGCGGGATCGGGCCATGGCTGGCCTCCTTTCGAGTGTTGGTGAGAAGATTGGGAGTCAGGTTGTCTGACGGGGCCGCGGATCATTGGCGACCTTCGCGCCAAGCTCTTCGACCATGTCGATATAGGTGGTCAGTGAAACGGACCTGGCGAGCCCCGAAGGGGCAGCGTCGACCGATCCGTCCCGCGCCACGCACGGCAAGTTCGCGAAGGCGATGACGTCACGGACGGGTCGGATATCGATGAACGGTGTCCCTCGCACGACTGCAAGAGCGGCCAAGGGAAAGCGCTCGATCGGCGCGAAAGTCGACACTGTGGTCCAACCGAGATGGAGGAACGTCCCACCCTCCCCGCAGATCACGTGCGCGTTTGGCAGAGTCGCAGCCTGCGTGAGATAGCCGAGATCGCGGAGAACGGCTTTCCGCTCGAGCCGCCGTGCCAGCTTCGTCTCGCCGGTTCGGCGCAGTTCTCTATGCCGCCACCAAGAGGCAGCGGTCGCGCGCAACACGCGCAAGACACCTGTTTGCATGGGAATGCCCTTCATCAGGAACGGCAGACCGGAACCCGGCCCGGACCCATCTGAGGGACCCCAAAGGCCCTCATCCGTCAGTCACAAAACCCGAAGAACACTTTCACTTTCTCCAGCCCCGTTGGGCACACAACAAAACCGAAAAGCCCGGCACATCTGCCGAAGCCATTGATTTCATGCAGCAATTCCAGACCGGCACCCAAGATCGGCAACACATATCGGCAAAACCTTGCCCGCGGCTCCGAAATGTGTATGTTTTTCAATTACTTTGTAAACATAGAAGATCGGCAAAAATGCTGGAAACACCCGCCAGAATCGAACCCTGCTTCTTCGAAGAGCATATTCCTACAGAATTGGCAGACCTTTCGGTCGACATCCAGAGGGAAGCCACCGGGCTGGGCCAAGGACTGCATCCTGACAGCGCAGCCGAACTTGCCGATCTTGTCCGCGTGATGAACTGCTACTACTCCAACCTGATTGAAGGACACAACACACGCCCTCGCGACATCGAAAGGGCGCTGGCTGGCGCCGAGCTTGAGGAAGAAACCCGCCCTCTCGCCCTTGAGGCCCGGGCCCACGTCATCGTTCAACGCGGCATCGACGAGATGCATCGCAAGGGCACCCTGCCCCGCCCCACATCTGTCGAATTCCTGACTTGGGTCCATAAGAGCTTCTACGACGAGATGCCGGATGAGTTTCGGGTCATCGAACATCCCGACGGCACACAAGAGCCCATCGTTCCGGGACGCATGCGCCAGGATGACGATCGGGAAGTTGCGGTCGGGCGCCACCTACCTCCTTCATCGTCGCGCGTCGCGGCATTTATGGACCATTTCGACAATCGGTTTCAGATTGCGGCGCGGTCTTCGAGTGGACGGATCATTGCGATCGCGTCTGCACATCACCGGCTGAACTACATCCACCCTTTCCCTGACGGCAACGGGCGCGTCAGCAGACTGATGTCTCATGCCATGGCCCTCACAGCCGGGATCGGCGGCCAAGGGCTCTGGTCCGTATCGCGTGGGCTGGCCCGCGGGCTGATGGATCGGGGTGAGTACAAACGGATGATGAATCTTGCGGATAGTCCCCGACGAGGAGATCGGGACGGGCGCGGCAATCTTTCAGAGGCGGCATTGAAAACGTTCAGCGAATGGTTCCTGAAAGTGACGCTCGACCAGATCACGTTCTCGGCAAAGCTGTTCGATCTCGGCGGACTGGACCAGCGCTATCGTCGTCTTGTTGCGGATACCATCGATGACAAACGCGCACCCGATTTGATTTCGGCCGTTCTTCGGCATGGTGCACTGGAACGTGGTGACGCGCAGATTGTGCTCAAGACGTCCGAGCGTACCGCTCGGAACACGCTGAGTAAACTGACCGCCGCCGGATACCTGACTTCCGCCTCGCCGAAGACGCCCGTACGGTTGGCGTTTCCGTTGGATTATCGAGAGAGGCTCTTTCCAAACCTATTTGGAGATGGTGACCTCCCACAATAACTCTAGGGATTTTGGGTGTAATGCCTGGCCGCCGATTTCTTCCATGGGCTGCGAGATTTTCATCAAGGGTTGCTCGTGTGTCACTTGTCCACCGCGGTGGACATCTGCTGGCCTGAGATAAACTGAAGAACCACCACGCGCCGCTAGGTGCGTTTGGACAATTTTGGTTGCCACAAGCTCCGCTTCTCGTTCGAAGTCCACCGCGGTGGACATTAGACAGTTCGCTCATTGGTTTCGGACAGTCGCTTGATCAAAGCTAATGGATCAAATTGGTTTTGCCTTTGACCCAGGGTGATACTGTGAAAATACGCTCCAAAATCCCTGATGCGTTTTCCAAGCTGTAGCATGATGAAGATCGCGCATGACGCTTTCTGAGCTCCTACAGCATTCTTGGCTTTCTCAAAAGTTTCTGGGTGAATGCCCATCATGGGTGCAAGTGTTCGAGCATGGTTTTCAATGTCAAACCAGTTTCTAAGTCTCTCTGTGGAGAACGATGTCGCCTGATCGCAGACTGAGGTCAGCAAGTCTGGTTTCAGGATCTCATCGCCTATGTTGCTATCTAAATCTTTTTTTTCTTCTTTAGACTTAGATTGATGCCGGACAGTTTGTCCGTCATTGGCGGGCAATTCCATAGTTTCAGGCGGGTCATCCGGGGTAGACAAACTCTGGCATTCTGCATCTGTATTGGCGAGCAGAGCGTGGTATTCGGGGAGGCTCAGCTTCCTGCGTAGAGCTTTCCGTGCGTGGTTGATGAATGTGTTGCTAGGATCGTGCTCTTCTAAATGGGCGAGCTTTGTAAGGATCTGTTTGCGGACAAATATCCGATCTCGCCGGTTATTCTCCATCTCTTGCGCGATGGCTATAAGCTCGCTCGCACGTTGGAGCAGGGGCGTGAGAGACAATCCATAACTGATGCACTCCCCGCCGGATGAGCGAACGCGGTAGCGCTTTCGGTTCGAGCTGTCATTGCGCTTGATGAATCCGAGTTCAACGAAGCGGTTGATGTGCCTCCGGAGTGTCCGTTCGTCGATTCCGCCAACGCGCTGGCAAAGTGAATTGTTAGACGCAAAAACCGTTTCGCCATGGCCAGGTTTCAGAAAACTGAGCATTGCTTGAAGTGTCTGTATGTGGCCAGGACGTAGACCAAACACGCTGCGTGCATCTCTCAGGGCTCTGAAGATGGTCCAGACGTCGGTTTCAGATGGGGGAAATGAGCCGCGGGTTTCATTAGCACCTGCGGCTTCGATCGAGAGTTTTGTAAATGCCATGGCTTGTTCACGACGACCGTTCGGCCCACAACTTCCCCGTCTCTTTCCTCGAATTTTCGCGGAAAAAGGCAAAAAATATCAGTCCACCGAATCGGTGACTCTTGACCGGTATGCTGGAGGTTGCTACATCAAAGATGCTAATCAGATGATGAGGGCTCTCCAGGGGAAACTTTGGGGGGCTCTTTTCTTTCGGGTCTTCGCTTTTCTCCTCTGCTCGTGTTGCTCTGTGTGGCCTGGGTTAGGACCCAGAGCCTCTCTCATTCCGCCACTGTGCGAAGAGTTGCAAAAGCGTAGCTTCCGCGTGCTCTTCGAGCCATTGGCCGAATTCTGGGTTGTCCTTCTTGGTGACCTTGAGAGCGATCGCCTTCTCATTGATTGTCAGCGTGCCCAATGAACTGCCGTTCTCATCATTGATGACCGAAGTCAGCCCACGATTGGGCGGCTTCTTTTCGCTACGTGCTTTGCTCGAGCAAGCTGAATAGACCGCTTGGAACTTTTCGGAACTAGGAGTGTCGTCGGGCAGGGCGGCGAGCGCCTCTTTGGCGATGTCCACCAAATCTACCTTGACCGATAAGGCAGCTAGATCACCCCACTGCCGTCGTCCGATCCCATGTGCTGGCCCGATGAGTTGAACAAGACCGTCTGGCAGTTGTTCTATGACGACCCTGTGGTTGGATACGCCTTGCCGGGTCAGACCTAGAGCATCTTGAATGACACCGGGTTTGTACCCGGATTCTTGCATCTCTCTGATAAAAAGAGACTTTTCTATAAAAGACGGATCAAGCCTGAGGTTGTTCTCCTGGCCTTGAGCGATCAGAGATGCGTCATCGTCCAAGGTTCGAACAATTGCCTTGACCGTTCCACCGACCTTACGGATCGCCGCAAGCCTGCGGCGGCCGTAGATGATGCGGTATCTGTCCGGTTGGGCTGATGGACGGACCATGATGGGCACTTGTTGGCCATGCTTGCGAATGCTCTCGGCCAACTCATCGATACTGGAATCTTCCAGAACCAACCGATCGCGCAGCCCATCCATGTCAATCTGATCGGGTTCGATATCGCGAATCGAGTTTGCTGTGATCTCGCGCAAAGAGTCGCGCAATCCTCCAACAGATCCCGGCAGCTTTGCCGCTTTTGGCGGGGTAGGGGAGGGGGCTCCGCTCTCCGTCTCATTCCTTGGAGGCTGGTTGAAGATGTTTCGGGCCATCAGCGACGCCCCCATGCCATTTGGATCGTCTGCTCTAGCTCATCACCAACGCCATTCACGCTGGTCAGGGCGCGATCAATTGTCTTTCTGATGAATTGGCTTGGATCGACTTCGTAGACGGTCTGCTGGGTCATCCCCGCGTCGGAGATCGCCGTAGACTTCAGCATCGGCTCTGTCATGACCTGACCTGCCAGAATTGATCTCAGGTAGCCTGCCATTTGGGTCTGCGGACCGTCCGACGGTTCATATCTGGTAATCAGGAATTTGACAAAATCCCATGTGACACGCCGACCGATGGCTTCCTCCACCGCCTTGACCGTTTCTGAAGCAAGTTTCAGAAATTGGCTCATGGATGCGATGTCAAGCATGCCAGGTACCACGGTAACCAAAAGCCCCGTCGAGGCTGCCAGCGCAGTCAGGGTTAGAAACCCAAGCTGAGGGGGGCAGTCGATCAGGACGATGTCGTAGTTTGCCTCAACCTCTTCAAGCGCCAAGGCGAGGCGCTCTGCAAAGATGGGTTGTACGCGACGGGCGAGAGCGTTTGCGGTCTCGGTTTCGTACTCCGAGAGCATCAAACCGGCGGGCACCATGTCGAGCTTATGGAAGTAGGTTTTTTGGATGACGTTCGAGAGAGGAACTTGGTCCTCATATCTCAAAGCATCATAGATTGTGCCGCCATCTGCGAACTCAAGCTCGGGCCGAAAGCCGAAAAACGTGGTCAAACTTGCTTGCGGATCGAGGTCTAGGACCAGCACGCGGTAACCGCGCAAGGCATACCTTTGCGCAAGATGAATCGTTGCTGTAGTCTTTGATGAACCGCCTTTGAAGTTGACGACGGATATCACCTGGAGACGATCGCCATCACGTCGACCTGGGCGGTAGCTTTCTGCGTTCTTTCCAGTGCGTCCAAGAACATCGCGCAACTCATCAATCTCTTGGGCTGTGTAGAACCGGTGTCCGCGGTTGTCTGTATGCACTTCCGGGAAGCTGCCGTCCTTGTGCCGGTTGCGCAGGTTAGATGTGCTTACGCGCAGGAGGCCGGCGACTTCGGTGGAACTGAAGCGGCGTAGGGACTTTCGTTCTTCGGGTTCGAAAGCGATCTTCATCTGGCGATCCAAAGACTCAGCCAGATTGTCGGCAAATGCTCCGATATCGGAAGAGCCTATGCCTTGCGTGTATCCAATGTTACGATCATCCATGTCCTGCCGCCCACTCTACGGCCTCTGTTGAGGCTCTTAGTCATTCTGACGGTGTACAGCGTGTCTGACGCGTTTTGCCGTCAGAATGGGAATGCCACGATCCAGTGAGTCCGGCAAGAAGAATCTAAATGTAGTGTGAAAGTTATCCACAACACCTATAGGTGTTGTCGTGTAAAAAACTCAGCAAGCCATTGATATAGATATATTAAATGCAGATCTAACCGAATCGAGCCGCTACTCTGTTGAGTTGGCACATTAGCAGCTAACCCCAAGCAACTAATGGCACTTTCTGCCTCCTGCGGAGTTTTCTCCCGGTGAAATTTTTTGGATTCGGGTCAGAAGCTACATCTGATCTTGGCTCGATTCGTACGGCATGAGGCCAAGTCGTTCCGCCCGCTCCAACAGCATTTTCACCGAAGACGGCTGCCATCTTGTTCGGCCACGAGGCGTGCGTTCGCGCATAGATTCCAGCCGTTCACAGATCGCTTGAAGCGTGATGTCGGGATCTGCGCCCTTGATGCCAGCAATAATGGCGGGCAGGCGATCGTCCGTTTCGCGGCGCCCGGCGCGGGCCAGCACCTCGGTAGGCAGGAAGCCGTCGCGGACATAGGCCTTCACAGCGCGCAAGAGACGGCTTTGGGTCCAGCGACGCGCCTCGGGCAGGGGGCCGTTGATGATGCGCACAACGTCTTCCCAGGCCAAGTCGGGGCGCAACCGGCGCACATGGGGCACCCAGTCTTGAGCCGTCTCGTTCAGCCGCTCCATGTAGCCGTCTTGCCGCGCGAGCCGCACCTTGCGTAGCGCCGCTGGATCGCGGGCGCGTAGGCCCGGGTTCCCGCCGACCCGGCCCTTAGTACGGGCACTCGCCAGCCCCGCCTTGGTACGTTCGCGGATCAGCGCCCGCTCAAACTCGGCCGCGGCGCCCAGAACCTGAAGCGTGAACTTGCCTTGCGGGGATCCGGTGTCGATCGGGTCCTGAATGGAACGAAAGAACGCCCCCTTGGCCTCCAGCCGTTCGATCACCTCCAGCAGATGTGAGAGAGACCGCGCCAGCCGGTCGATCCGAACGACAACCAGCGTGTCGCCCTTGCTAATGCGCTCCAGCAAGCGGGCAAGCACTGGCCGCGCACGATTGCCGCCTGAGGCGTGTTCTTCATGGATTTCGACGCATCCCACAGTTTGCAGGGCCTCGGACTGGGGCAGGGGGGTCTGATCCTCTGTCGATACGCGGGCGTAGCCTATCAGGGGCATGAAAACGGGCTGTTTGCAATTTAAGGTATCGCAATTAAACGACCGTTTGATAGTTTGTTCAGAATTGATCGATCCAACTTGCGTGGTCAATGCGGTTTTCATGGATGTGTTTGGACGCATTCCGATATGTATTCACTGCTCATCCCTGCGACTCGCTTTCTAGTGCAGACATGTTTGCGTAGGTTGGTCTTTTTTCCCTTGAAGCTCCAGTTGCTAGAAGTTCTATCGACGTGTAAAGCGAAGCTATAAAAAACCGACCGCGTAGGAGATAAACCAAATATGTTGACGAGACGCCATTTCATCGCGACCAGCGCAGCTGTGTTCTCTGCGCCGATTTCAAACCCTGTGTTTGCCAGTACATGGCCAACGACATCGCAAAAGGCGGCTTGGGATGCGCAAGTGACACCTGCAAACTTCGATCTCGAGACGTCGAACCCTTGGGGATTGCAACCGCGCTTCCTGCCACGTCGGGTTGAAGCCCGGTCTGGTCTGACACCCGGCGACATTCATGTCGATGCGGTCGCGCGGTATCTTTATCATATCGAGGAAGGCGGCACCGCGATGCGTTACGGCGTGGCGATTGCCCGCGGCAATCTTTACGAGCCGGGGACCTACTCGATCCGCCGAAAGGTGGAATGGCCACACTGGACACCGACCAAATCGATGATCGAGCGCGATCCGTCGCTTGAAAAGTATGCAAATGGCCAGGAACCAGGCCCGCAAAACCCATTGGGATCTCGCGCAATCTATTTGTTCGTCGGGCAGCGTGACACATATCTGAGGATACACGGATCACCGCAATCCAGATCAATTGGTGGGCGCGCCAGCTCCGGATGCGTTCGCATGGTTATGGCGCATATCAATGAGCTTTATCCCCGTGTTGCTATCGGCTCCACCGCATTCCTTTATTCGGCGGAAGACAGTGTCACGGCCCGCAGCTAACCTTCAACTTGACGGTCAGGCCCGTCGAGCCGCCAAAGCTACGCTGCCGGCTTGACGCAGATCGGATTGCCGCCCGATGTCCTGAGCGGCAGGAGCGTGTCCTCGACCGGCCCGGAATGCATGTACCAATAGCAATTGTCTGCCGGCCGCAAGCGTGCGGTCGAGAGATCCTGGTTTGGAGCCGCGAGCGCCACGATTTGCTCCGGGACCGGCGGCAGCGCACCCGAGCCTTGTGAATTCGAGAGGGTTTCCGAGCAGGCTCCGAGCGCCACGCCGAGAAGGATAAAAATTGCGATCCGTGTGTACATAAACTCACTGTCCTGCTGCTTTGAATTCTTAGATGCGTCTTTCTCGCATCCGACGGCATGTGGTGCAACGCAAAGGCAAGATCACAGGCGAATTTCCTGAGGAAAGTGATCGAAACTCAATGGTTTCGACCCAAACCGCCTGCGATCACCCCATTAACCACGCGGCTACATGGAAGACCGAACTTTTCTCTTGAACCTCTAGTTGCTGTAGGGCGTATCACCTCCCTACAATAGCGAATCCGAGGATGATCCATGCCACATGACGGTGCTCAAAACAGCCAAGACCATTCTCCCGTATCTGAGGGCGCGTGCGGCAGTTGTTGCGGAGGACAGGCCATTGAGCCAACCAACGTTCGAGCCTCGGACGGCCGCAGTTTCCATGTCAGCGGCCTGGATTGCGCCGAAGAGGTCTCGATCCTGAACCGGGTCGTCGGACCGGAAGTTGGTGGCACGGAGTATCTTGCGTTTGACGTCATCAATGCGCGGATGACGGTTCTGGATGGCGGGACGAACCCGTCTTCGGACAAGATCCTTCAATTGGTTGCGACCACCGGGATGACGGCCAAACCCTGGGATGCCGAAGATGCCAGCGCGGATCAGGCCGCACATCTGAAAAAACAAAAACTGTTCACGTTGCTTAGTGGCGGATTCTGGGCGGCAGGGTTCATCTACCACGTCATTGAGACTGGGTTCGGCGGCGCCATCGGATTGTTCTCGGGCCATGGTGAAGCGCCGATGCCCATTGCCGAAGCAGGGTTGTTCGCAATAGCGATCCTCTTGGGCGTGTGGCTGGTCGCACCCAAAGCGTGGTCGTCGGCGCGTCGGCTTTCTCCGGACATGAACCTGTTGATGGTGGTCGCCGTGGCCGGGGCCATCGGGCTTGGCGAGTTTTTCGAGGCCGCGACGGTCGCGTTCTTCTTTTCGCTTTCGCTCTATCTTGAGAGTTGGAGCGTGGGGCGCGCGCGCAATGCTGTGTCAGCGCTTCTCGACCTCGCACCACCGACAGCCCGGGTGCTCTATGACGATGGCTCAGAGGCCGACGTTCCCGCCGCGGCTGTAGCTGTCGGTGCGCGGTTCATCGTGCGAGGTGGCGACCGTATTCCGCTCGACGGGGAAGTTGTCGACGGGGCAGGGGCCGTCGATCAGGCCCCCATTACGGGTGAAAGCGCCTTGGTGCCAAAAGAAGCGGGCGATGATGTCTACGCCGGCACCATCAATGGCGAGGGCACTTTAACTGTACGGGCAACAAAAACTGCCTCCGACACGGTCTTGTCCAAAATCATCCGCATGGTAAGCGATGCACATTCACGCCGCGCCGAGGTTGAACAATGGGTGACGAAGTTCGCGCGCATCTACACACCGGTTGTAATGGGGCTGGCCGTTCTAATTGCCTTGGTTCCACCGCTTGTCGCAGGCGGTGACTGGGGCTTTTGGTTCTACAACGCGCTGGTTCTGCTGGTCATCGCCTGCCCTTGTGCCTTGGTGATCTCAACGCCGGTTTCTATTGTCGCTGCCCTTGCGGCCGCAGCGCGCAATGGCGTGTTGATCAAGGGCGGGGCCTATGTTGAAGCGCCGGGTCGCACGACGGCGCTTGCGATGGACAAGACCGGCACGATCACGATGGGAGAACCGGAAGTCGCTGCGGTCTATCCGATTGGCGAGACGTCCGAACGCGACCTGCTTAAGCGCGCCGCCGCGCTTGAAGCAAGATCGTCACACCCGCTGGCCCGCGCGATCCTGAGCCGTGCAGAACAAGACGGCCTCTCCGTTTCCGCAGCCGACAACACACGCACCGTGCCGGGCCGCGGCCTCGAAGGAGACATGGGCGACCAGTCCATTTGGCTGGGGTCAGACCGATTTGCCGAAGAAAAAGGGTTCGGGTCCGCAATTCCATCTGATTTGCGCGACCGCATCGAAGGGGCAGGCAACACACTGGTCGCCGTTGGGGACGCGGCTGGCGTCAGCGGCGTATTGGAATTGCGCGACCGGATCCGGCCTGATGCCAAGGGCATCGTTGCCCGCTTGCACGCACAAGGCGTGAAAAAGATCGTGATGCTCACCGGCGACAACACGGCCACGGCAAAGGCTGTGGCTGCCCAAGTCGGCATCGACGAGGTGCGCGCGGAACTGCTGCCCGAGGACAAGGTCACCGCCATTGAGGAACTGGTGACACAATATGGCACTGTCGCGATGATCGGGGATGGTGTGAATGACGCTCCGGCGATGGCGCGCGCGCATTACGGCATCGCTATGGGAGCCGTGGGATCCGACGCCGCAATTGAAACGGCCGATATCGCGCTGATGACAGACGACATTGGCAAAGTGCCATGGCTTATCGGGCATTCCCGCCGGACCATGGCAATTATTAAGCAGAACATCGGGCTGTCGCTTGCGACCAAGGCTGCATTCGTGGTGGCAACAGCCTTCGGCATGGCCTCGATGTGGGGCGCGATCGCGGCCGATGTTGGCGTTTCCCTTCTCGTTGTCGCCAACGCCTTGCGGTTGCTGCGCGCGCGCGACAACGACGATGAACCGCGTGGTGGCGATGAGGTTGGCGAAGAAATGGCAAAGGCGGCACTGGCGCACGGTCACTAGCAATGTGACTGGCAAGAACCAGTGGGAGCAGGCGGTTTGCAACTGTTAGATTGGATTGAACGTTGGGTGCAGACTATTGCCCCTCGGTCAATGGTGCCCTGACCGACCAAAGCGGCAAATGGTCCCGCCGTAGCTAGAGTTCGGTCTGTCTGGAACTACCGACCTTATCGTACCCTGAACCGGCAAGGGCAAAAAAACCGCCAAATCCTCAAGGGTTTTGCCGGGGTTTTGTCCAGACTAAGCAATTGACCTGGCATGGGGTGGGTTAGGGCAGAGCAGCAAAAAAGGTCGCTTATGTCCCGCGATAATTGTCACAAGCATCAACACCTTCTGCGACCACATCGAGAAGGACGTCCACATCATTCAAGAGAGCTGTAATGCGCGGACTGCTTATACGGTAGCGGATAAAACGTCCGTCGCGGTCGCTGGCGACAAGCCCACAATCCAGAAGGCACCTGAGATGGTTGGAGACGTTTGGCTGCAATAACTTCGTGCACGTCACAATCTCATGAACGGCCAACGGCGCTTCGCGCAAGGCGTCGAGGATCGCGAGGCGGCTTGGGTCCGCAAAACCGCGAAACAGCTTCGCTCTTCTCTCAATAGCGGTTGTCCCACTATTGCAGCAGGCGACAATTTGGTCCATATCACTACTCACTGATATATTATTTCTTTTCCCACTTTAGCAGGAGAACTGCGATCATGGCCAACGCAGAAAGCGCGATAGCAGATATCCCATCCTTCCGTTACCGCGTTTCCGGTATGGATTGCGCCAAGGATGCCGCCCAGATCGAGCGGGCGGCGCAATCTGCAGGTATCGCGCCTGACGCCGTGAAAGTGTCTACTGCAACGCACATAATGACTTTGACAGCTCCCGAAGCGCGCTTGCCGGAAATTGAAAAAGCCGTCGAGACAACAGGGTATGGGTTTGACCGCATCGAGAGCGACGAAGATATTCAGCAAGGTGCGGCCCATCAGGACCCTGGCTATCGCCGCGCGCTCTGGATCGTTGTGATCCTGAATGTTGGTTATGGCGTTCTTGAAATGATCGGCGGGTTCATTGCCGGGTCACAGGCCGTGAAGGCCGACGCGTTGGATTTCATCGGCGACGGCGCAATCACCTTCCTCGGCCTGTTGGCCATCGGCTGGAGCCTCGCTTGGCGAGCGCGGTCGGCCCTGATCCAGGGCATCTTCCTCGGCCTGCTTGGTCTTGGAGTCTTTGGCACGACCATCATAAGGGCATTCGAGCCGACAACCCCAGACGCCACTTTGATGGGGATTCTGGGCCTGATTGCTCTTGTGATAAATGTCATCTCCGTGCTGCCGTTGCTGCGGTACCGCAAGGGCGACGCGAACATGCGCGCTGTCTGGCTGTTCTCGCGCAACGACGCCATCGGCAACGCCGCAGTCGTTATCGCCGCCGGGCTGGTGGTTTGGCTAGGCAGCGCATGGCCCGATCTCATCGTAGCCGTCGGGATCGCCGGACTGTTCCTGCACTCGTCATGGGCGATCATCCGCGACGCGCGGGCCGATCTGAAGGCGGTGGCATGAACAGCCGCGTTCTCGGTGGGCTTTGCGCCATCGCCGCGTTTGGTGTTGATCAGGGCACCAAGGCTCTTGCCCTGAACTCCCCGGCGCTTGAGAACGGGGTCGAGGTTCTGCCCTTTCTCAACCTCGTGCGGGTTTTGAACGATGGGGTCAGCTTCGGTATGCTCGGCGGGGTCGTACCCTGGTGGGGTCTGGTCGCACTTGCTGCCGTGGTCGTGGCATGGCTGCTGATCTGGCTGTGGAAGGCTCCGGACAGGCTGACAGGTGCGGCGCTCGGTCTGATCATCGGAGGCGCGCTTGGCAATATCCTTGACCGTCTGCGCTATCAGGCCGTCCCTGACTTTCTCGACTTCCATTACGGGTCATACCACTGGCCGTCCTTCAACTTGGCTGACGTGGCGATCTTTTGTGGGGCAGCATTGCTGTTCTGGGACAGCTTTCGCACCTCGAAAGTCAGGCCGGAAAATCGGGAACAAGACAATCGCAAGGGAGATGTCACGGGGGGATAACAGCTAACAGGCAAAGAACTTTGGGAGGGAATTCGGCTTGAGATTTTTGGATTGGATTGACCGTGGCATTCGCGGCATCGGCGTCGTGACTGCGTGGCTGACAGTTGTTTCGATTGCTGCTTATGGCGCGCTTCAGATGCTGGATCGCAAGCTACAACTTGGCGTGTCAAGCTATTTGCCCGACCTGTCCACGTCACTGCTGTTCATCCTGATTTTCTTGACCTTTGGGTATACCTATCTGCGCGACGGTCACGTGCGCGTTGATGTTCTTCGCAGACATTGGTCCGCCCGCCGCATTGCGTGGATCGAACTGATTGGCGGCCTTTTTGTCCTTCTGCCGCTCGCCGCCATCCTGACCTACTACGGATGGGACGGTTTGATGCGCACCACGAAATTCGCGGAAACCCAGTTGTGGGCACAACGCATTGCCGGGGTCATCGGCCCGATCTTGCTGGCTCTTGCCGGGATGATTGTAGCCCTTCGCAACATCGCCTTTCTGACAGGGAGACGTGCGCAAGGTGCACCGGAACAAACAAGCGGCCTGCACAATGGTGAATGAGGTCTTCACGGTTGCCATGCTTGTCGTGATGGCCATCGGGGTCTTCAGCGGCTTTCCGGTGGCTCTGGTGCTCGCGGGGACAGGCTTCTTGGGGTTTGTCGCTGCGGTTTGGGTGGGGATCACTGATTTTCAGCATCTGGGGCTGATCTACCTGCGGGCCCGTGGTGTACTGACCAATGAATCAGTCCAATTCACCAGCGTTCCAATGTTGATTTTTCTTGGCCTGATCTTGAATGCCAGCGGGATTGCCGAAACCATGTTTCGCTTGCTGGGGCGTCTTCTGACAGGCGTTCCCGGTCGCTACGCCATTGCGACTTTGCTGATCGGCCTCGTTCTTGCGCCCGCCGCCGGGGTGATCGGTGCTTCCGTCATAACTGTGGCGTTGGTGGCCTATGCCCCGATGATGGCGTCGGGCTACGCACCGCGAACCGCAGGAGGCGCTGTCGCAGCTTCTGGAGCATTGGGTGTCGTGTTCCCGCCAGCCGTGATGCTGTTCTTCATCTCGAACGTGTTCTATCTGCGCATCGGATTGATGTATGTGGCCCTCATCGTACCTGTGCTTCTGATGGTCATGGCCTTCGCGGTCTACTTTGCGGTCACCTTGAGAAAAACGGTCGAAATCCCGCTGGACACACCCAAGACCAATCTTGTGTCAGACCTCTTGTTTGTACTCGCGTCTGTCGCGGTCATCGCATCCATTCCGCTCAGCATCATTCTGGGCTTTGCGACACTAACAGAGGCGGCTGGAGTAGGGGTTTTTGGCGCGCTATTGGTCGCGCTGGCGCGAAAGCGCTTGTCTTTCTCATCGTTGAACTCTGTCACGGTGCAGACAAGCACGATGACGTCGATGGTCTTCTTCATCGTATTGGGCGCATCGGTATTCTCGCTCAGTTTCCACCTGGTCGGTGGACCGGACGTCATCTTCGAGTGGATATCCGCATTCGATCTCACCCGGTGGGAACTGTTGGCGATCCTCCTTGGCGTGATCATCATACTTGGGTTTGTTTTTGACTGGATCGAGGTGCTGCTGGTCTTTGTACCCGTACTGATGCCGATTATTTCAGAGCTCGACTTCGCAGATCACGTCGGCTCTGCCTACTTTGCGCAGATCTGGATCGCTGGCCTGATTGCGTTGGCCTTGCAAACGTCCTTCCTGACGCCTCCTTTCGGCTATGCCCTGTTTTTTGCTAAGATGGCGGCACCGAAGGGTATCAACCTATCCGATATCTATCGCGGAGCGGTACCTCTTGTTGCCATTGAGATTGTATTGATCGTGGCGCTGATCTCGTTTCCTCAGCTTATCACTTGGCTGCCTGAGATGGCCCTTGGGACCGCAGATATGCCGCAGCTGATACAGCGGTGACAGATGTTGCATACTTTGGGTATCGGCTGTGATTGATCCTATTGGGAGCGAAATTGCTTGAACCTCTAGTTGCTAGAGGTTGTAACATGTGTGTTGAGCTGTGGAGGAGCTAGACTTGCGATAGCAATCTCGCCTGTTTCAAAGATCTTCTGATCGTGTCCTAGAGAGAGTGACAAGAGAAGTAGAGCGTCTCCTGCGTTGCAAGAAGAGCATCGACGCAAGGAGATCAGCGGCAGTATTTTTGGTCGAGCAGAGTGCTCGGCCGGACAAGGTTTGGCCGGTACATGAAGAGCGATAAGCAAATCGAAGTGTTCGCGGGCGTCGCCAGTTGTCAGAGGCAAGCGCGATGGAACAAGTGGTTGTACTTGCCGATTGCCTTGGCGTTGTCTGTCGGCAGCCTTTTTTCTGGAAGCCTTGCCCTTATTGCCATCGCATTGCTCTACGCTTCGGACGTGGTCGAGTTGTTGATGAGTTCAGCGGCGACTAGGCTGACACGACGTCAGAAAGAGGACCGCGTTGTTCTAGGATATGGGCGATTGGAAATTGCGACAGAGTTGGCGAATTGTGTTGCTGTGGTACTGCTATCCGCTTCGGTCATTTACCACGGCGTTATGCGCCTAAATTCCCCTCATCTGGCGCAAGGCTGGATCATAGTGGTGCTCGTCTCTGTCTTGATAGGGATTGAGTTACTGGTGTTCTCGAAACCGGCACCAACATCGTGGCGCCGACGTAAAATCGGCACATCACCGCCCCTATGGTCAGACCGTTTAGCGTTCTTGCTACCAGTTCTCGCTGGCGGCGTAGCTATTTTGTTGCTTGGTTCCGGGCGAACTGACACGATTATTGCAGTTTTATTGTCCGGCGCGCTTCTTTGGTTCGCCCTCCGCGGTATTGGGGAGGCGCTTAGATCGTCGCTGCTTGGAGCGCCATCAAACCTGGATGCGGCAGATGTTGTGCAACAAATAATTTCCGTAGAAGGGGTGCAAGATATTCATCATCTACACTTCTGGCGGCTCCCGGAACAGAGACTGGCCATCGACGCTCATGTCGTTGTCACAGTACCGAATTGGCCTAAAGCCGAAGCCATCAGGGATCACATCGAAGCAATTCTAATCCATAAGTTCGGAGTAGAACACAGCACCCTCGAGATGGAAACGCCGGACAGGGAGCTGGATTCTTGCCATGTTTACGGCACTTGAGCTTGTTGACATTCATCCAGGGAGTATCCGAAACTCTGTGTATGAGGCTTAGCCCATGCGGTTGAAACAGGTCATCGGTTGAACCGTTCAGGGTAGAGAATAGCGAACTGGTTTCGGGCAGCAACCCATTCCCTGACACACCGTCCGGTGTTCTCGAATTTTCGGATTGCCAAATAGATCAGCTTGGTTGCGGCATCATCTGTTGGAAAGCTGCCACGTGTTTTCGTGGTTTTCCGGATCACCCGGTTCAGACTTTCTATGGCGTTGGTGGTGTAGATGATTTTGCGCACCGCGGGCGGGAAGGCAAAGAACGGGATGACCTCCTGCCATGCGCGCCGCCAGCTTGGCGCGATTGAGGGGTATTTTGTACCCCATTCAGCTTCGAAATCATCCAAGGCTTTGGCGGCTTCCTCGTCGTCCACCGCCTGATAAACCCGACGCAGGTCTTTGGCCACGGCCTTGCGGTCTTTCCAGCCGCAGAAGTTCAGGGAGTGGCGCACAAGGTGCACGATGCAGGTTTGCACAGTCGTATCGGGGAAGGCTGCGTTGATGGCGTCAGGGAAGCCCTTAAGGCCATCGACGACGGCGATCAGGATGTCTTCGACGCCCCGATTGCGCAGGTTGTTCATGATCGACAGCCAGAATTTGGCCCCCTCGTTGGCCGCGATCCACAGGCCCAGAACCTCGCGTTCACCCTCCGCGGTGACCCCCAAGGCCACGTAGACGGCCTTGTTTTTAACCTGGCGACTTTCAGCGTCGCGGATTTTGACCCTGAGAGCGTCGAGAAAAACGATAGGATAAACTGGTTCCAAGGCACGGTTTTGCCAATCTGAAACCTCCTCCAGAACCGCATCGGTGACGCGACTGACCAGGTCGGCGGAAACCTTCAGGCCATAAACCTCTTCAAGGTGGGCGCGGATATCGCGGGTCGACAAACCTGCAGCATAAAGCCCGATGATCTTGTCATCCATCCCGTCGATCCGGGTTTGGCCCTTCTGGATCAGCTCAGGTTCGAAACTGCCTTCCCGGTCTCGTGGGATGTCAATCGGCACCGCACCGTCGTTGCCCTTCAGCACTTTGCGCGTCGCCCCATTACGCCGGTTGGCCTGCTGGCTGGCAGGCTCACCATGTGGCTCATAGCCCAGATGCTCGGTCAGTTCCGCGCCCAACATCCGTTCCATCAGCCGGACCTTCAGTTCCTTCATCAGGCCTTTGTCGCCGAGTAAATCCTCAGGTCGTTCAACGCCGCTGAGCAGCTCGTCCAGTAGTTCCTTGGAAATTGTCATTGCAGTCATGCTCCTTCGTTGGTGAAGCATGGGCCATATTACTCATACACAGAAGGTCGGACACTCTCGGCTAGAGGTGCGGCTCGCCCTTCGGCTTCGCCTATATAGGGAACGGTTTTACATAGCCCAACATCCCTGCCTTCCACCCAGTTTAAACCGTTGGCGCTATTGATACACTGAGCCGATCTCCCCTCTGATCTCATGAAACAGTCAAGCTAGGCCTAAACGCCCTGCATTCAGCTAGGTTTACAGTTCCTCACAGCCAATCTTGGGTCAGGACTGTATACGATACCCCGTGGGGGTGGGGTGGCACTCGCCCCCTCACGCTGAATGCCTCTGAGAGACTCTGTAAGGCCCGTACAGGCCCATTAGATTCATCCGCCAGCAACCTAGCGCATAAACCAGTATCGCCCTGTATGACTCACTGAGAGTCTCTGGCGACTAAGGCCACAGGAACCCCTACATGCACCGTTCAGGTTCAGTAGCCCTAAGCTTGGATCGTAGACCAAACCGTAGACCAATTTACGCCTGTTGCAGGAACCAGAATGAGACAGTAGCCTTGTTTTATGAGGTTAATGCTTGGCCTTGGTGCCTACTGGCGGAGCCATCCCCGTGTGGGGGCACCACTTAATCACCAGAAACCTATAAATTATTGACTTTTCAGGCATCTTATCTGTATTTGGTACTAACTAATGGTACTAAGTTGGTACAAGATATGCGGCAGGTCAGACAAAAGAACGGCATGAAACGGTCTTCGACTGGATTCTATTCCTTTCGTAAGCAGGTGCCTGAGAGCCTACGAACTCTTTGGGGTAAGCGTGAGGTAAAGGTTGCGCTTGAAACCAAGGATGAGGCGACAGCACTTACGAGATGTTCTCAGGTTCTTGCAGATTTTAATACCACCAAGATGAAGCTGACAAAGTTGCTGGAAGGCGGCAGTGATTTAGCTCCTCAAGATATTCGTAACATTGCTGACAATAGGGTTCGCTCTTGGGGTATTCACCCCGATCAGGCTCCCGTCTTAAAGGCTGGGCATACTGTTGAAGGATACGCTGAGTTTAAGGAGGCTGAACGTGAGTATTTTGAGCGCAAAGACCTCTACTATGAATTGGCTGCTGATGAATTGATCGACGAAGACCAGCGCCAAAAGGATTACCGAAGCGGTAAGTGGGGTCAGTCCAATTATCAGACGCCTTATAAAGCTCAAAACAAGATGACAGTTGCAGGTGTTACAGAAGCTGTTGTTGCTGGTCGTGTTGCAACGACTGTTAATCCAACTTTGATGGATGCAATGAACTCATACCTTGAGGCTTATGCTGAGGCTAAGATTGGTGGAAACCCTCGTACCATTCAGTCACAAACCACGAACACCAAGCGTGTATTGGCGCAGTTTGCATCGTTCATTGAGGGTGGAAGAACCACTAAGGGCTTTCAGCGGGAGGTTACGAGTATCACCGTAGAAGAGGCTATCGGCTTCAGAAGGTATTTAAGGGAGCAGCATCCCAACTCAGGCACAGGAGATACTAACCTACGTTACCCCAGTGCCGTGTTCTCTCACATCATTGAAAAAGGGCAGGGGTTGTACATCGACAACCACCTCATGCGGAACCCTTTCTACAAACTGAGAAACAAGAAGCGTGAGGAGCAACTCGCGAAGAAGAAGTGGCCTTTAAACCCAGAGGAGTTTCGCAAGTATGAGGCAGCAGCAAACGATGCTGAGGCACACGTCAGGCTTTTACTACTCTTCTTGTTGTACACGGGGTGCAGGATCAGCGACGCTTACGGACTAGAGGTACGAGATGTTAATCTGACGGAAAATATTCCAACGATGTACCTTCGCCATAACAGTATTAGACGACTGGATAAGGATGGTATTCAAGCAAACATACCGTTGGTGGGACCTCTTCTAGAGGCTCTCAGAAGTTATGATATGTCTGATAACCCCAACGATCCTGTCTTCCCTGAGTTTGCTAATATTAAGTCGGGTCGTGACAGGGCGTCTGGTGAGGCCAACAAGGTTCGGAAGGTAGCTGGGATTATTAGGGATGGTGTAACGGCTCATAGCGCACGACATACGTGGCAAGACAGGCTGGATGCAGCGAGGGTACCGATAGCTGAACGAGACTACCTGATTGCGCATAAAACCAAACAGAGCAGTGCTGTAGCTCAGGCTTATGGTTCGGCTTACCCTGCTAAGAATATGCTGGAGAACCAGCTTGCTGCTCTTGCGTGTGAGGACTGGGGTGACTTCCGTACCTGACGAGCTTGCTCATCAATATGGCTGGTATGATAGATATTTGTATCACTTTAGGAGTTAGTATACCATTTTAAAGGAATAAACCCGCAGCACCTAAAGGTTACTAACCAATGCTAAACCGTTTGTCTCTTCTTATAATTTCAACAGGCCTTATGTTAGCTGGATCTGCAATAGCTCAAGACGTGAGCCAATGTGTTGGTATCGATGACCCCGACACAAGATTGAGCTGCTTCGATGATGCATTTGTAGAAACGCAGGTTCAGCAGCCATCACCTAAATCAGATTGGTCAGTGCGTGTAGATACATCAGCGCTCGATGACTCAAAGACTGTTGTACTGACATTGACCTCAAAGGATCAATTTTTGAGCCAGTATGGCGAATTAAAGCGTGGCACACTGATTATTCGCTGCATGGAGAATACAACTAGTTTGTATACGAAATGGGGTGGTCACTTCATGTCCGATAACAGGAATAATGGCAGAGTTGATTATCGTGTGGATGCAAAGAAAGCCTCACGGGTCAGCATGAGGGAATCTACTAACAATAAATCCCTTGGGCTTTGGAGTGGCAGTCAGTCGATACCCTTTATCAAGCAACTTTTAAACGCTAAACAACTTTACATCCGAGCAACACCATATAGTGAGTCACCTGTTGAGATGACCTTCAATGTTACAGGGCTTGAAAGAGCAATCGAACCGCTTAGGGACGCCTGTGGCTGGTGAAGGCTGATCAACACTAACCATTGCAACACCAAGTAGGTGCAACGATGCTCAAATACTATTTTATTGCTACGACCCTCTTAACCGCAGCAACTAATGCTCATGCTAATCAATGCGACAACTACAAATATAACTCATCTCCCTTACCACACCTACAAGCCAGCTCGGTCCCAAACGATGAACTAGGCCAACACTTAAACGCCTCCCAATACTCACATGGGATCAAGTTTGACATCGAACCTATCGAAGATGATTTATGGGTCGACATAGTCAGTTACCCACCCGAAACCCAGTTAGCAGCAGGTCTGTTCATGCTTCTTCAAATTGGTCGATTGGCTGAACAAGACTTCAAACACCTGGTGTTAATTGAGAACAGCGAGAAGGTTTTTTCCTTTGATGGCTTAGCTATACGTAGAAATGGTTGCAAAGCACTCTGGGGTACATCTGCGGCTGGTAGCCCGATGATGCTACTGGTTGACGTTATGACATATGCTAGGGACGCTGAAGATAACCTTTTAATCCCCCGCTATACTGGCAACTGGTTAACAGATATGACAATCGCACTCGAAACGTTTAACACATCTATCGCCCCAGAGTGGATATTCAGTGCTTCTGAATAAGCAGTATAAATCCAACTATCGCTATTCTAGAAATAGCCCTGAGGCTCACACAGAGGCCCGTACAGGGCGAACTACACAGCTTGATACGTGTTTTCCTCGCCATCTCCGCCGCAGCCTCTGCATACGGCTCTCTGGCGGACCTCATGGGTGGTTGTATCATCACTGGTCGTTAGGGTCAGATCAGCAATTTTGTAGCTGAACTTATGACCACAGGCACTGCACGTGAGGTCCATGCGTTTGTCAGATACAGCCGATAGCTTTGTGTTCATCGGGGCAACCTCAGGACGTCAGTATGACGTAAACCTTCGCCAGTAGGGCCAAGGTGATCACTGTAATAAATACTTTTTTGATTGTCATGGCGTTCTCAGGAACTCAGTAGCCACAGTTCTTGTAACCACTGCTCATGCACACACGGGCCATAGCTTGGGCTTTCTCTATTGCTGCTGCGGTCATAAGACCTGCAAGTACATCTCGCACCTCCCCAGCTTTGTCGTGACCATTAGCAGACGCAATGTTGTACCACATGTGAGCCATTACGTTATCTTGGAGTACGACTTGGCCCTTACCGTACATGATACCAAGATTGTATTGCGCATAAGCATACCCTTGCTCAGCAGCTAGTCGATACCACTTAGCAGCTTCTGAGTTATCTTGGAGTACGCCTTGGCCCTTACCGTACATGGTACCAAGATTGTTTTGAGCTTCAGCACGTCCTTGGTCAGCAGCTAGTCGGTACCACTTCACAGCTTCTGCGTAGTCTTGTGGTACGCCTTGGCCACTGTAGTACATACTCCCAAGATTGTATTGCGCCTTAGCACGTCCTTGGTCAGCAGCTAGTCGATACCACTTCACAGCCTCAGCGTAGTCTTGTGGTACGCCTTGGCCTTCGCTGTACCTATTCCCAAGATTGTATTGCGCATTAGCATACCCTTGCTCAGCAGCTAGTCGATACCACTTAGCAGCTTCTTTGTAGTCTTGAGGTACGCCTTGGCCATTATCGTACATGACACCAAGATTGTATTGCGCATCAGCAAGTCCTTGGTCAGCAGCTAATCGGTACCACTTCACAGCCTCAGCGTAGTCTTGAGGTACGCCTTGGCCATTAGCGTACATGATACCAAGATTGAATTGAACATTAGCATACCCTTGCTCAGCTAAAGGCGTCCACTCTTGGATTGCCGTAGCATAATCACCAGCATCAGCAGCTGCTAAGCCCTTCTGAAAGTCCTGTGCAGCTAAAGGTGTGAAGGCCAACGACAATACGGTGGCAAGTGCGAATGTAATGCGTGTCATGGTATTGGCCTCTGGAATAGTGTGGTTCGAAAAAGTCTCATGATCATCGTCAAACAGCACGGGAAGATCAAGTGATCGCAAGACCTCTGTCGTCTCCGAGAAGCCCCCGTTGAGTCCAATGTCGATGCTGACCTAGGCCAGCCTACTTGAACGTAACTGATTGCTCCCCTCAGGGTGGCCGTAGAGCCTTTGGGGAGTCCCGCTGAGACAGGTGAGGACGTGGACGTAGGCATTAGTAGCTGAGGCGATCTGAATTACATCTGCGGGGGGGCCGTGCTGCGCTACTCAGCTCCCTCAATTATCATCAGGTCTGTGTCGGAACAGGTCTCACGTACAGCTTTTGCAGCCTGATATTCTTCGCTGAAGTAGAAAGTTTCAGCAGCTTTTTTGCTCTCGAACTCAATCATCATGACCGTACCGCTGAGTTCACCTTCGTGTCTATCGGCTGAAGGGCCTCTTGCTAAAACCTTGCCGCCGTATTTCTTGATAGCTGGTGCTGCCATTCCAGCAAATGCTTGGAACTTTTCAGCGTCAGTTACTCTAATGTTGGCCACTAAGTATCCTTTTGGCATGTTTCTGATCCTTCATTGTGTTGGTTAACTTTTAGCACATTTTCACAACTCAGCCAAACTCAGTTCGTATGGAGGTGATGAACTCGTCGAAGGTTGCCAAAGTGATAATCCTGCTCGTTTGTTGACAGAATGTTGTCTCACATTGGTCAGGGGATCAAGTCGACCAAACTAAATCTTTGCCTTGAATTCATATGGGCAAACCAAGCGAGACGGATTCACCTCTGTATAAATCTAAGGGTTCCCTACTCCTCTGACGCCCCTCACAGGCTCAAGTCAGCCTCAAATGGACCGTGGTGACCCAGAAGTTCATGGCCCTCAGTGAGGCTTACAGCGCCTCTACCAACGGGCCTTCATTCGTTGGACTGTGGTGGCTTGCCAGACTGTTGAACGGCCTGATGGTGTCTGCACCCCACGCTCAGTCAGGAACCTTGTAATATTCGTATCCCTCTGACACATTTTCTAAATGCTAGCGGGGGGCATGACCGATGGTTGAGGAAAATTCAGACCAAGCTATGACGATCGAACAGCAAGATTGGCTCAGGTTTCTTACCTCTGATGGTCTTGCGGAGAAAGCAGGTTGCCCACCTAGTGATTTTGATAAGATGGTCGTTAAAGAGTTTGCCGACAATGCTGCCGACATTGGGGGCTTTGGGTATGACGTAAATGAAGACGAAAAAACAGTTTCCATCTGGAATGGTGGTAATGGCTTATCGGGCGCAGATATTGGCAGGTTATTCGACATCAAACGCCCACTCCGTTCTTCCAAGCACTGGCGTAGGGGACAACGTGGTGCTTTGGGAAATGGCATCCGTGTTGCACTGGCTGGCTGTCGTCTATGCAACATTGACCTTACCATCACCTCCAGATCCAAACAGTATCACATCAAGCTGCTAGACAATGGTGATACTGTCATGACGCCTCAAGACACAGACGTTGCCGATGCGGGAACTCGTATCGTACTTGGCTTTCCTGACGAAAAAATGTTTAGGAAAAGCCGCTACCTGTCGTTCCTGAATGTTGCAGTGATGACGCAGGAAGCGACTGTCATCACAGGCAAGCCGTTAGCAACTTGGTTCAAGTCGGAAGACATCAACGTCCTCGTCCAATCTCTACCAGATGTGTCACTGGGAGAGTTCATTAGGGAATTCAACGTCAAAGGCGAGGTCGGTATCGATGACCTTTCAGTTAGCGTTCAGGAGATACCTATAGCCGATTTGGTAGGCATTTTGCGAACCAAAGAAGGCAAGTCAAAGGTCAATCCTTTAGGAGAAGACATTTTTGAAGGGTTCTACAAAAAGGAAGGGTTCTACAAAAAGATTGAGGGCATCTATAAAGATGGCGATGCCAGACTGCCATTCATTATCGAAGCATGGGCCAGAGCCACACCTTGCGACAGAGATGCAGGCGACCACACAATCCATGTCATAACAAACAGAACCTATACCCTCCGCCAAGCCTCTTTAGAGGTGAACTCAGGCCGTTTGAAAGTTATTTCTGGAGGTTACTACAGCACACACAATAAGCAGATAAATCGCTCTCACAGCTATAGAGTTATATTATCTGTGTCGTCGCCCTATATCCCGATAATCTCATCAGGTAAGGAGCCAAATCTCTTGGACGGGGCTTACTCAAGCGCCATCAAAGAGGCCCTTCATTCTACAATGAAAAAAGCTGGAGCCGCAGGTCCGAAAAAGAAAAAGGCTGATTTTACACTGATAGATGCCGCTGAGATGTGCATGGAGGATGCTTATAACAAGGTTTCTAGCAATGGGCAGTATTGGGCTAACGCTCGTCAGTTAATGTATGCTGCACGACCTAGATTATTAGAAATAACGGGAAAAACTTCATTCCAAGATAGCTATTTCACACAAGACCTTTTGCCCCAATTTTTACAAGCTAACCCAGAACTGACAGCAAACTGGAAAGTCGCATACGATAAACGAGGTTCTGTAATTCAGCCTCATACAGGGCAATCAGTTGGCCTTGGGACAGTCGAAATTGACCGCCTCACCAATCATGTCGCCCTAAAGCCAATGTCGAAGTTATCCTCATTCAGATATACCAATGCTGCACCTGAGAGACGATTTTCAGGTGTTCTCTTTGTCGAGAAAGAAGGCTTCAACGAAGCAATAGAAGAAAGTGGGCTTCTGGGACGTTACGACATTGCCTTAGCGTCGACCAAAGGAAACAGTGTCGTGGCGCTACGAGTGCTACTGGATGAAATGGTCACTCGCAATCCTGACTTCAAAGTCTTTACCATGACTGACTTCGACATCTCAGGGACTTCCATCAAGACGACACTGACGAAGGATAATGAACTCCGCTACGTGTTTAAGAATGACATTCAAACCATTCCTATATGTGTCACATGGGACCAAGCCAAAGCACTGCATGAGAATGGACTTTCCGAACCAGTAAAATTCCCCAAGCCCCCGAACAAAACCGATGAGGAAATAGACGACGCCATTGAAGCCAAGTTTCGGTTTCTCGTGCGTGAGAACGACGTGGAACAAGAAGGGGCAAGGTTCCTTGTGTACGAAAAACGTCGTGTTGAGATTAACGCTATGACAACGGGGGAGATACTTGACCTTATTGAAGGTGCCTTTAAGGAACATGCAACCAAAGTCTTGCCTGACCAACATCACTTGGAGGGCGCTTGGAAAGAACAGCTACTGTCGGCACACCTTGAAAAAGTAGAGGCACAAATACGAGACGAGTTGACCTTACAGGAAATGCCAGAGAACTTGATGGCTGATGTTGAGGCAATTCTCAAAGAAGACCCAAGTCAATCGTGGGACCAAGCGGTTCGAGAAGTAGCGGGAAGAACATTGGTGTGAAGTTAGATAAAGCTAGTTGGATGGCCTTCACACGACATCACATATTGCCATTTTTGTATTATATTTCTGATGGATAACACCTGTGGGCCAATAGCTGCCTGCACAGCGCAAGATGACAGGAAAGTAATTTCTTATCTTGGGAATATGAGGGGAAACCAGCAGGGGCGGATTCATTCGGCCATAAAATAGGGGTCCTAAATGTCCCGACGACGGGACACTTCAAAGTGTCCCTGCGCAAGTACACAAAGAACTTTGCGACGTCGCAAGGTTTCACCCACCAAAGGTACCGACTTCGGTTACTTTCACAAAGAACCTCCCGACGACGAAAGGTTTCAAATGTCTCGACGTCGAGTAGTTTCAAATCTCACGACGTCGTGAAGTTCTTACGCCTTTAGCACCTTGTAGATAGCGCCACGGGTACACCCAAGTTCCCTTGCAATAGCAGTAGCGCCCATACCTTCAGCCGACATAGCCTTAATCTTGTCGTGGTCTAACGAAGTAGGGCGACCCTTGTACTTGCCCTCAGCCTTAGCCTTCTCAATACCAGCACGTTGGCGTTCCTTGATGAAGCCTAGTTCCATCTCAGACACCATACCAAGGACAGTCAGCATCACCTTGCCCATAGGCCCACCTGTATCAATGGCAGGTTCTAGTACCTGTAGCGAACAACCACGTTCATCAAGTTCGTGTACAAGGTTAAGAACGTCTCTGGTGTTACGGCCCAACCTGTCCAGCTTATGCACACATAGGACATCACCCTCTCGCATGAACCCTATCATGTTAGATAACTCTGTGCGGCCTTCGGTAGTACTACCAGACTTCTTCTCTGACCGTACAACCTTACAACCAGCAGCTTTTAGTGCAGCTTCCTGAATGTCGGTAGACTGTGAAAGAGATGAACAGCGGGCGTAGCCGTACTTTGACATGATATGTGTATCCTATGATTCTTAAACTAGGTATACACTACCGTTCATTAAGTCACTTTACAACCCTGTGTGTACACTTTTAGGGGTATTCTGAGGTGTTCACTGTGAGTGTGCTTAAAGTGAACACGATAGGGTCAGCCCCACAGAACAAATACCATCTCTGAACGTCGGACAGCTAGTTATCCCGCCTTCACACGATGTCGCTGAGTTAGGGCTACAAGAGCCTGAAAGGCGACCTACGGGGGAATGTGAGCCGTGATCACCACCGAGGGAATATGCCCTGTAGTGGAAATTAGCCTTCTAAAAAAGGACGTCAGTATGAAAGCCTCATGAAAAAAAGACCCCACGCTGGGAAAAGCGCAGGGCCAGATGCGCTGCCTTAACGACAACTGCAGGGGATATCATAAATACGCTGACGTTTGGCTTCTGGATCACCGAAACAGAATAATAGTTGTAATCATTCAATGGGAGACAAGGCAATATGGCGACCTCTCATCCTCGACCATCAAAGCCATCGCACTACCTCCTTTACAACATCATCAAGGAATAGGTCTGATGGCGAAGCTGGAAGTGTTATACAATGATGACTGCCCAATATGTCGTCGAGAGATCAAGCATTATGCTGGCTTATCTGGTGATGATGTGACCTTTGTTAAAATTACTGAGCAGTCAGCGGCGGATTGGGGGCTTACGGAAGAACAGGCTGCTAAACAGATACACGCTAGGTCAGGTGGGAATGTGACTGTGGGCGTTGATGCCTTCGTGTCTGTCTGGCAGAGACTTCCGTATTATCGAGTCCTCGCAACAATCATAGGCTGGCAACCCATCAAGTTCGTTACGTCGATAGCTTACCGTAAAATCCTAGCGCCGATTTTATATGCCATGCATCAAAGGCGACAGCGGAGGCAGTAATCCAACATGATGGCCCGTGCATAGATCAGTCTGTGACGGGCATCCAACTAGCATTATCTAACTTCACACGACCTTCGCTCCCACCGTAGGAATGTAAGGTTTTCAAAAAGAAAATTGACAAGAGGCGACAAAAAACGCCCCCACAAGCCCACTTTGATCCGAGCCATTGACCCAAGATGGATTAGTCGATGTTGCATCATATAACGCATCCTAGCTATTGGATTACAATGCGTTAATCTTGACCAAATAAGTCAAGTAATATCTAGCGGCAATCCACCTAAAACATCCATTGATTTATGGCACTGCAACTGCTCGACTGACCTTCAACTCAGGAGATGAAATGGTCGATCTTACCAACAACAAAATCCGTCCGTTCTTTCATATTAAGAACTTCAAAGACGGTGTGGCTGATGCTGTATTAGGTCGAACCATGACCAAAGCAGGACGGTCCTCCGAATACGAAGAAGGCTATCAATTTGGGCTTACCTTGATCGGAACAGATGACCTTGGCGATCTGGCTTACGACGAAGAAGAGTAGAATAGTCAATCTTAAGGCAACTGCCCTACAGCCCTACAGCTAAGGAGATTAAATGGCTGATGACCTTACCAAAATGGACCGATGGAACTCAGAGCCATTAGATGTTCACACATGGTCAGATCATCCTGAGATAAAGACATTATGCGATGATCTGTATGATCTGGCAGGAATGACCACCTTAGAACCCAAAGGCAATCGCAAGGCCAAACGGACCGTCAAAGAAAGCCTCAGGGTCCTGATACTTGATCTCTACGTGAAGTGGCTCAAAGACCCGTCCATCAGCATCGGGTTCAGTAAAGGTAGAGAAGCATACACGGTTGGGAGCCGTTATAATGGCCTCTTTGTTCCACGCAAAGTTGTAGATTTGGAAAGGCTATTGGTTGAGGCGGGTTACATTGAGGAACTAAAGCCATTCCAAAACCAAGACCCCCGAACTCGAAACTACACGACACGGATCAGGCATACCGAAGCCCTGAGGGACCTATTCTCTCAGCTAACCATTGACCTGCATGACATCGACACTCACGCCAATGAAGAGTGCATCATCCTTCACGACAAGTATGTGGATGACCCCAATGATGATACAGTCCGAAAGATTGAGTATAACGACAAAGACCTGCCCGACGATGAGCTTGCCTTGCTGGATACGCTAAGAGGGCAATTGACGGCTTACAACAAGCTCCTCAATCACACCTTCATCGACATCCCAAGCTACACGTCAGCGACATTCAAGCGTACGATAAACAAGGGACGTAATGCTGGTCGTCAGCAGACCATATCGCTTGGACCTGACAACAAGTTCGTGATCCGTGTTTTCAATGGTGGCCTAGCTGGCAAGTGGGAAAGAGGAGGTCGTTTCTACCGTGGTTGGTGGCAACAGATCGACAAAGAAGATCGATCCAAAATCTACCTCAACGACCAACCAACATTGGAAGTGGACTTCAAAGCCTTCCATCCAAACCTGTTGTCAAATGAACTAGGTGTCAGACTGGCTGATGATCCGTACGATCTTGGGGAATTGATACTTCCTGATGTTGTAACGACAACAGAACAGCAGAGGGCATACGTAAAGCTCTTAGTCCTGATGGGCATCAATGCTGACAGCGACAAGAAAGCCTACCAAGCCTTCCGCAACAGTGATCGTAAGGACAAGTTGGGCCAAAGCCTTACGGATATTCAACTTGCAGCACTGCTAGATGCTTTCATCGACAAACAACCACAGTTCAAAGGAGTTCTGAATACAGGACAAGCCCTAAGGCTGATGAATATCGACAGTCAGATTGCCAACATGGTGTTGGAACACTTTACGAATAAGAACATCCCAGTTCTCTGCATACATGACAGCTTCATCATTCAATACGACAAGGAACCAGAACTACGTCGCATCCTAGACCAAGCAACACATCAGGTTACCAATTACACCATCAACCACGACATCAAGAATGATCGTAATAGCCAGAACGGAAGGGTGTCTGGTAACCTTAAAGGGTATGAAGAGGCTGTAGTGGTATCATTCCATACACCAATACGTATTGAACCTACCAAACAGTACAATGACAGAAAGGCTAAGTTCACTAAGTGGCTAGCACTGCCAGAGTATAAGTAGGGTGAGTAGTGCTAGTAAGTGTGTGAACTTAGGGGCTGTCTCCTATGCCTCTCCCATTACTAGGACAAATAGAGATTGTCGTTATAATACATGCCAGTGACATGCAGATAGGGATTGGGAAATGACCAGTAACGACAATACAATCGACCTATATCACTTCATCTCCAAGAAGATGCGGATGTCGCACATCTATCAGCCCGTGATGATTAAAACCCTTCTGCAAAGTGGTGGGGAAGCTACGACAGAAGAAATTGCCACTAGCCTATTGGCTTACGACCAATCTCAAATGGAATATTACACACTGCGGACCAAGGCTATGGTTGGCAAAGTTCTATCTAACAATGGTGTCGTTGAGCCAATCAAAGACGGTCGTCAGATTACAGGTTATCGCCTTACTGAAGCGACCCACACAGACGCCCAGAGAGCCGCCCTACAGGCCATGTGTGATGAAGCTATCGCAACATACATAAGCAAGCGTGGTGAGGCTATATGGGGTCACAGAGGGCCAGACAGCGGCTATGTGTCAGGCAGCATCCGTTACAACGTCCTCAAGCGTGCAAAACATCGTTGTGAGTTATGCGGAGGACATGAGGATCAGGTGGCACTCCATGTCGATCATATTATCCCAAGGTCAAAAGGTGGCCCTGACGACATCAGCAACTTCCAAGCTCTCTGCATGACCTGTAATACGAATAAGCGGGATACTGACGATACGGACTTTCGGGGTGTTGTAGACAGCTACAGTAACCGTGAAGCAGGGTGTATCTTCTGTGAGCTAGGCGCTGGGCGTATCATTGCTGAGAATGAACTTTGCTTTGCCATCAGGGACGCTTTTCCAGTCACAGAGCATCATACGCTAGTCATCCCAAAGCGTCACGTAGCTGACTACTTCGACCTACATCAGCCTGAACGTAATGCCATTGAGGCAATGCTTCATGAGCAACGACAGCTTATCCTAGATCAAGATAAGACAGTCACAGGATTTAATGTTGGTATCAATGCAGGTGCTTCAGCAGGTCAGACTGTATTCCATGTACACGTACACTTGATCCCAAGACGTGATGGTGATGTCGTTGACCCCAGAGGTGGGGTGCGTGGGGTTATTCCAAGTAAGCAGAGGTATTGAGATGGATTGAATCTTAAAACACCTGCAAAGCAATGGCTGTCTAATCTTCCAACGCAAATTGAATGACATTCACCAAAGATGTTTCACAAAAAATTGGACTATTAAAGTTTAGCTTTCCCTCACCTAATTTCTCAAAACAGTAATAGCTGCTTCGGTTAGGCAATAAAGTCACTAGAAGTTTTGCTTGCTCTTGGCGCAGTTCAGGAGCTGCTGATGAGACATCCATCAAGTATGATCTAATTGAGGTGGCATCGTCACCTGCGAACAAGTTGGCAAGCTGTTCTTTTCGATAACCCTCCAATTCACCCAATGCTTTTGTGGTTTCGATAAGCTGTCCATTTGCTTTTGCCAGTTCAGCTTCGAGCTTTGAGAGTTCGCCTTTGTGCTGCATTTCTAGATATGAGAATTGCGTTCTCAGAACAGCTTGTGCCGATGCTATCTTATTTGCATGAGCGGCGGAAATATTTTCGATTTTAGATTGGAGTTGGTTATTCAAGGCTGTGGCGACTTCCAACTCAGATGCCACAGCAGTAAGTTGCAACTGCGTTTTAACAATACCTTCATCCAGCCTTGGCTTAATAATCGTAACAACCTGAGAAACACTGTCAGCAAGATCAATGCAATCTGCTGTAAAATGACCATCTTCGGAAACGCCATCAACCACCCAAGAGTTACGGCTTTCTTCTCTCAGGTACCATACACCGCCAGAGAGGGTGTCTTCAAACCTCCAGCCGTTGTCTGTGGACTTAACTTCTGCCGTAGGACTGGTTGAGATTACCCAACCATTGTCAGTCTCAAAGAAGACGATTGCCTCACCATCACACATGAATGGACGAACGCCATCCAGCAATGCTTCATCTGCTATCGCTTCACTCGTGACAAATCCTAAAGCTGCAATTGCTATGGCAAATACTTTAAGTCTGTGAAGCATCATCAGTCTCCTCAATAACAACAGCCGTACCACTCGCCACCAGCATCACCATAGACCCTGCTGACGACAACTCAACGTAGTCCAAGTCAACACCCACAACAGCGTTAGCCCCGACCTCATATGCCTCTCGTTTTAGCTCGTAGAGGGCAGTCCTGCGGCTATCACGCATCGTCTTCTGAACGGCCTCAGAACGACCACCAACGATGTCTCTCACGCCAGCGAACAAGTCTTTGAAGATGTTCATGCCGAAGGCGCACTCAGCGGTGACGATCTCAATGCGCTTGGTGATGTTAAGGTTGGGGGCTGTTTCAGTGGTGAGCATGATGGCTTCAATTTTGGCTGGCCGTTCATGTTCTTCGAGGTCCTTGATCTTTCTTTGATCAAAATCGGTTTGTCGTTTTTGCCTTTGGAAGCATGCGTCACAAGCGCCCCCAATGGTTTCCCATGCCCTGACTTCCGTACCGCAAGTTGCACAAATTGCCATGCTGTTCACCTATTCTCAAGCAATAGTATTGTTCAGTATTGCTGAGTAAGTCGGACACCACAAGGCCAAGCTCATCCGATGGACGGGCAGGGCCGTATTGGGGCCATACAGGGGCAGGTCGTGTTTGCATTGCACTTGAGCGCACGAGCGCCAATAACGCTGTACAAGGCTCCCTGTGGGCCTCTGGTCGGTGTGTGGTGGGGCTTGTTCAGGTAGCCAATAGACTGATAGCTTTCTTGATAATGCTGAAATTGAGGCGGAAAAATTAGATGACTATTACATGGGAAGAGCTTGAAAAAATCACAGGTAGAAGCAAAGCCACACTTTCACTTATGTCCAAATCCCTCTTTGGATTGACTGAGGTCAGCGAGGACGGGCTTGATGCTGATGTGGCGCTCAAGCTACTATTCAAAATGGGTTCTTTTGAGCGTAGTCAGAAAATGGAACTCCTCGATTTATCTCAAAAGTTGGAACAGAAAAAAGGTGAATTGCTTCAATATGCAGTCTCTCTTGAAATCGTAAAAGCAGAACGCCATCAACTCAAAGGCCATATAAAAAGCCTAGAGCTTCAGTCTGCTGCAAATGCAAAAAGGGCCGAGACAGCAGAGGCACGACTGCATGAGGTTACACAATCATTCGCTTATTTGATCGAGCGTAACTCGCAAGCGAGGAAGATACAGCATCTAGGGGGGGGGAAGAAACTTCCGCCTCTTCTCCTCCTGAATCCAATCAGTACTGGAGATAACCCTACTGGCAACTTTTCATAGGGCTAACGCAACAATCGAGGCTGCCTTCCCATAAGCGTTTATCTCCATCGGATATGGTACTAGAATAATCGCAAATATGGTACATATCCAAAATAAGTTAAGTCCGCACTTACTAATTAAATCAATGCCTTAGGTGACTAAAGAAATGTCATGTGAGTCCGTGTGGGGGCACCATTAAAATCAATGACTTAGCTATCGAAAACGCGCCTTTGGGCATCTCAAACTGCTCTCGGGGTAACGTTTGGGGTAACAAAAACCCGTATTGTATCTCGGGCGCTGGTAGCTAACATTTAACGCACGACTTTTGACTGCGCGTCCGCTTACTGACGGTGCTATGCGTTTATGGAATCGCAAAAGGCGCATTGGTGAAAATATCAGGCAGGCCAGTGGGCACTTTTCAAACTATGGCTGGAACTTATACCAAAACCGCTGGTCCTACGGGGAAGGCCCAGCAGGTGCTTCTCTAATACGCCCGCTAGTGCAAACTGTGGAACCGTATGAATTCTTAGACCTAATTGAAGCGATGTGTCGACGTTATGAGCTAGCTAGCTAATCTACATTTTGTTGATGAACTCTCGGACTTCATCAATGATCGAATTGTTAAGGTTGGTGTTTCTATTTAAGACGACCGTAGAAAAGCCAGCTTTGTGGAAGCCGAAAATGCCTCCAACTGTAGCGTAGTCTCCAAGATCAAGCTGTATACTACCAATGCACTGATCGTTGCTTCGATAAGCAATAACCTTAATAAATCTCTAATATACACAGAGTCCTCGAGCACCCGACTTTTGACGGGTTGACGTCTGACCGTAGAACGATTCAGCTAACCGCATGATCCG
>NZ_MLCB01000090.1 GCF_001890925.1 Planktotalea frisia | reverse complement strand
TCTGACGAAATACCATGCGCGAAAAAGGACTTGCAAAAAGGGAGCCATCCACACAAGACCTTGGACGCTAGCGGAACATCGTTGTGGGCAGCAAAAGCGCGATATCCGGCAACAAAAAGACAAAGCACAGTGCCGCCAGCATAGCGAACCAAAACGGCCAGATACCTCGGAAAATTGTGTTAAGTGGAACACCTTCCGCGATGCCTTTGACAACGAAAACGTTAATGCCGACGGGTGGTGAATTCAGCCCCATTTCCAGCGCGATCACCATCAAAACGCCAAACCATATCATATCGACGCCAAGCGGTTCCAAGATAGGCTGCACCAGTGGAACTGGTCAGAACAAGGATCGCAAAGCCGTCCATGAACATGCCAAGAATGATGAATAGCAGTAAAAAGGCGACAACGATTTGACTACCCGTTAGTCCGATGTCCGCAACCCAAAGCGAGAGCGCGTAAGTGATGCCTGTAAAGCCTACGAAGGTTTTGAACACAAACGCACCAAAGAGGATCATAAAGACTGTTCCGCTCGATTTCAGAGTGCTCGACACCACGTCTTCAATGTTTTCACGCGTTAGTGCACCGCGAAATATAGTCACCAAAAGCGCCAGCAAAGCGCCGATGCCTGCGGCTTCGATGGCGGAGAAAACACCCGAATAGATACCGCCAATTGTGAGCACGATGATGCCAGTGATCCAAGTCGCGCGGCCCAGCGCACGCAGGCGCTCAGGCAGCGGCACGGGATCAAGATTTGTGGGTGCTTTGCTAGGATCACGCGTCACGACAATCCAGATCGCAACGATAAACAGACAAGTCAGCAACAGCCCCGGCAGGACACTTGCCATGAACAACTGGCCGATACTTTGTTCTGTCAGGATGCCGTAAATCACAAACCCTGCAGAGGGCGGAATCAAGATACCGAGCGTCCCACCTGCCGCAATCGCGCCCGTGGCAAGACCGTTTTCATAGCCATAGCGCTGCATTTGCGGCAGCGCGACGCGCCCCATCGTCAACGCCGCAGCGAGCGAAGACCCAGACAATGCTGAAAAGCCTGCGCATCCCACCACTGTGGCGGACGCAAGCCCGCCTTTGCGGTGCCCTAGCCGCGCGTTGGCCGCATCATAGAGATCGCGGCTCATCCCAGAAACGCCTGCAAGATTACCCATCAAAACAAACAAAGGAATGATCATCAAAGGGTAGTTTGACGCCTCTGCAAAAATTTCGCCAACGAGCTTTGGCAGTGCCGCTTGCGGGCGGATCATCTAGATGCCGAGCGTGCCAATCAGCATCATCGCAGCACCAACGGGCATACGAATTGCAAGAAGCACAAACAGGCCACCAAAGCCCAGCGCTGCGATTGTTGTCGGATCCATCAGTGTGCCTTTGCCATTGGGCTTGCGCCGCTGTCGCCCCAGATGCTTTTGAGTAAACTCAAGCCGACCTCGAGTGCGTAAACGCCAAGGCACACGCCCAAGTAATAATAAAAGTAGCGGTGCTCGATGTTGAGATCGGAAGTCACGCAGGCTTTCTTAAACCCGCAAGCTTTAACGAACAGCGCGTAACACGCGAGGCTGATAATGCTGAACGTCGCCAATAGCATGACCACATCAGCGATCCGGCTCATCTTTGGGCCCATAAGCTGGCTGATCACATCAATGCTCACATGTGCCCCGTTGCGAGCGCCGTAAGCAACAGACGCACCTGCAACAAGGATCAGCGTGAGCGTCGCGACATCATTGATCCCGAAGATCGGATCATTCAAAACGTAACGCCAAAACACCGACACTGCGATCGTGCAAATCAAGGCGACGATTCCGAGCCCGCCAACAATAGCGAGCCCGGTTGCCAAGCGCGCGACAATGACATCGCAGCGCTTGATGACGTTTGGTGTGTGGCGCACCACATTACTCGCCCAGCATCAACGCTTTGATTTCGCCGACAGTTTTATAACCTGCTGGCTGCTCCAAAGCTGTGGCAAGGGCTGGCGCAATCGTGTCATTCCAACGCGCTTTTTCTGCGTCGTCCAAATTAATAACCTCAAGGCCGGACTCTTACGCGAGCTTAAGTCCTGCACCCGCAACTTTATCATAAGTCGCGCCGCCACCGCGCGACAGTTCATCACTTGCCACCGCATCAATCCACGCGCGCTTTTCTTCGGACAGACCATTGTAGGTGTCATTGTTCATCAATAAAACAAACGCAGACCCAGAACCCGGGAACCACGTGGTGACATATTTCGCGGGCTCGTTAAGCTTGAACGAGCGGATCGCAGAAGGGTCAATTACGATCCCGTCAATCACCCCGTTTGTGAGGTTGATCACATTCACCGGCTACACAACCGCGGATGCACCCAAGGCTTCCGCGAAAGGAATATCGCCTTTGCTGGTGACGCACAGGGTCATGCAGGCAAGATCTTCCATGCTGCGCACAGGCTTGTCACGCGTCAGCAAGACGGGAGGCGCATTAGCCCAAATCGCGAGGATCTTTGCGTTGTATTCGCTCTCTAGCTCAGCGAGTGCGTTCAAAAGCGCTTCGGTGCAGGCCGTCGCACTTGCACAAACGTCAGGCATGCCAACCACTTGCGTCTTTGGGAAAACATCACCCGTATAGCCCGGAAGCGCGAACACGATATGGGAAACGCCATCCAGCAAAATCGCATACTGCTTTGGCGGAACAGCGTTAAGCGCACCACCTGGTAACATTTGAACGCTTATCCCCCGCCAGAGATTTCAGCCAGTTTCTCAGCAAACGGGGTGAACACACCTGCGTTCATCGGATGCTTTGGCCCCATGAAATAAGCAAGGCTCAGGTTCTGTGCGCTCGCCATTGAATCCGCGCCAATCGCACCTATCAAGGCCATTGTTTCCAGTAGTTTTTTCATTTTCATTTCCTCCCAAAAGTTATTGTTCTGTTTAGCACGGAAAACCTACATATTCACGGGCCAGCGCATGCTGTGCGGGCTCTGAAGTGAGCAAGATATCATAGTCGTTTTCGCGTAATTTCTGATCAAACGCGTCTTTGCAGGGGAAGACATGTAGCAGTTTTGTTAACCGCCAAGAGATGTTCTCTGACGCCCAAATCCGCTTGAGCGCAGTGTCACTGTAGCTCTCTAAATGGGTCACATTGCCGTTCTTCAGCGCGCTCACAAACGAGCGTGAAAGTTAATAGCCATCAGAAAACGCCAGATTTAAAACTTTTGCACCCGTAGGCGGCAAAATATGCGCAGCGTCCCCTGCAAGGAAAAGTCTGCCATAGCGCCAAGGCTCAGACACAAGCGATTGCAACGGCGCGATGGATTTCTCAATCGATGGCCCCGTTTGGATCTGACTGGCCACATCTTGCGGGAAACGGCGCAACAAGGTTTCCTAAAAGCGATCATCAGACCAGTCCTCGATTTTGTCGCTCACCGGGGCTTGCGCATAATACCGGCTAAGCTGCGGATTACGCTGCGCCGCCATCGCCATGCCATCAGAGTGATAGGCGTAAATGAAATTCTCGAGCGGTGGCTTTTCCACCATTATTCCAAGCCAGCCAAAGGGATAAACCCGCTCGTAGGAACGCCTTAAATGCTGTGGGATCGCTTGACGCGAAGGACCGTGATACCCGTCACAGCCCGCGATATAACGCGCATCGATCCGTTCGGTTCGCCCGTCTTTTTGGTAGGTAACAAAGGGCGCTTCGCTATCTACCTCATGCAGGGCAACATTCTTTGCCTCGCATATCACCGCACCGCCATCACGTTCACGCGCAGCGTAAAGGTCTTCGGTGATATAGGTTTGCCCCCACGCCACCATATGCTTGCCAGTCCACTTCTTCACATCGATTAAGTGGCTCTCTTTGTCTCGCCAAAGAATTTGCGTGCCGTCTTTGACCTTGCCCATCTTATCCATGCGCGCGCCCAAGCCGTAATCACGCAACAACTGTGCCGCGTCATGCTCAAGCACACCTGCACGGATGCGGCTCAACACATAGTCCTTGTCCTTGGATTGGCGTTCAAGCACCACGGTATCGATACCGTTTTGATGAAGCATGTGGCTCAGCATAAGTCCCGCAGGACCACCGCCAATGACGCAAACCTGTGTTTTCACCTGTTGCTTTCTCTATCTGGGAGGACAGGTCAGAGGACGTAGCACTGAATCGACATGTTCGCTATCGATGCGTATCGATGATTGGTATGGGAAATTTCGATCACAAAGACCTCGACTGGCACCTTCTGCACATCTTGCTGACAGTTCTTCAGGAGACAAACGTCACCCGTGCTGCGGATCGTTTGGGCCTCACACAGTCCACTGTCAGCCATGCTTTGAAAAAATTGCGTCTGATTTTTGGCGATCCTCTCTTCGTGCGTTCTGGCAAAGGGATTGTGCCCACAGAGCGCGCGCGCAGTTTGCGTGATCCCGTCACGGCCATCCTTGATAGCATCAAACAGCTCTCTGATGCGCGCCCCTTTGACCCGCGCGACGCCCCATTGGAATTCGTCATCGCCGCCAATGACGCGACGCGAGACCTGTTGTTCCCGCGCCTGATGTTAGACGCAGCACAAGAGCAAATTGATCTGCGCCTGAGTTTCATCCCGTCGGGCCTGCCCAGCACCAAGTTGCTCAACGACGCGCGCTGCGATTTGATCGTGACGCCGATGCCGCCGGATGGACCCGACATCATTCAGAGCAAACTGTTTGAGGGGGAAATGCACTGCTACTATGATGCGACACAGCGCGATCCGCCGCGAAATTGGGATGCTTACCGCACAGATCGCCATATTGCCGTGCGCTTTGCTGACGGGCGCGCATCCTCTGAGTTGGTTGCGCATGTTGACAGCGCGCCAATCAAACCACCTGTGTTGACGGTCACGAACTTCGGCTCGCTCGTCCCATTCATCAAAGGCAGCACTTTACTCGCGACCGCCCTTAATCATACGGGGTTAGGCCCGCTCAAAGAACTTGATCACGCCCCTTTGCCCTTTTCCACAGATCCAGTGTCGGTGTTTCTGGTTTGGCACAGACGCGACAGTACAGATCCTGCACACCGCTGGCTTCACGATAGAATCAGACAATCTGCGCGCGCTCTTAAGCTACAAAACTGAGCCGTTGCTCCGATGATCGCTGGCACAGCAAAGATCACGAAATGCCTTGCATATTCAACGCATTGCTTCGTTAATGTAGCACGTCTTTCATGGGGAGAAATGAGATGGGTCTTATCGACGTTAAAAGCTACGCAGCTGGTCAATGGATCAGCCCCGATGAAAGCGCGCGCAACTTTGAGAACGCTGTAACGGGTGATACTTTGGGTCGTGCAGGCAATGGCTCCCTTGATGTGCAAACGATGCTCGATCATGCGCGAAACGTCGGCGGTCCCAACCTGCGCAAGATGACGTTTCATGACCGTGCGCGGCTCATCAAAGCGCTCGCCACCCATCTAAACTCTCAAAAGCAAGCGCTTTATGATCTGTCGTATGCAACCGGTGGCACGTTCTCGGATCATCAAATCGATATTGATGGCGGCATTGGCACGATGTTTGTCTTCGCCTCCAAAGGGCGCCGCGAGATGCCGGATTCGAACATTTACCTCGATGGTGAAGTCGAGCAACTCTCCAAGAACGGCACGTTCTTAGGCCAGCACATCGCAACCTCTTTGCAAGGCGTCGCAGTCCATATCAACGCGTTCAACTTTCCTGTTTGGGGCATGCTGGAAAAACTCGCACCGACTTTGCTTGCGGGGGTTCCTGCCATAGTGAAACCCGCGACAGCGACATGCTACGTCACCGAACTCGCTGTGCGCATAATGCTGGAAAGTGGCCTTTTACCAGAGGGCGCACTCCAACTTGTGTCCGGTGGTTTGGGTGACATGCTGGATCGTTTGGACTGTCAGGATGTGGTAAGCTTTACAGGCTCTGCTCAGACAGCCTTTAAGCTGCGTTCTGCGCCACATATCCTGAAAAACTCGATCCGCTTTGTGGCTGAACAAGACAGCCTTAACGCCTCCATACTTGGGCCAGATGCGGTGGTAGGCACCCCTGAGTTCGATCTTTTCATCAAAGAAGTGCAACGAGAGATGACTGCAAAAGCCGGGCAGAAATGTACGGCCGTCCGCCGTATCTTCGCCCCTCAGACCCAAGTTGAAGCGGTCATCGAAGCGCTCAGCGCGCGCCTTGCCAAAACGGTCATTGGTGATCCACAGGCCAAGGGGACCCGCATGGGGGCGCTGGTGTCCAACAGCCAAAAGCATGACGTTCTGGAAAAAGCGAATATTATTGGCACAGAAGCCGAGCGTGTCTACGGCGATCCTGAAAATTTTGCGCTCAACAATGCGGATGCGAACAAAGGCGCGTTCCTGCCACCGATGCTTTATCATTGCGCATCGCCTGACACGGCAGAGCGCATCCATGACACAGAAGCCTTCGGCCCTGTCTCAACGATTATGGGCTACAGCGATCTGGAACACGCCATAAGATTGGTTAACCGCGGCCAAGGCTCGCTTGTCGCGTCGGTGATCACCCATGATCCAGACGTCGCTCGCGAAGCGGTGCTGGGGGCTGCTGCGTTTCATGGTCGGCTTTACTTCAACAATCGCGACAGCATGAAGGAATCTACAGGCCATGGCGCGCCGCTGCCTCATCTTGTGCATGGCGGACCGGGTCGTGCAGGTGGTGGTGAAGAAATGGGCGGCGTGCGTGGCGTGATGCACTATATGCAGCGCACCGCGATCCAAGGCAGCCCTGAAATCCTCTCCGCAATCAGCAGCAAATGGGTGCCCGGTGCCAAAGAAACACCCGCACCTGCACATCCCTTCACGCGTACGTTCCATGAGTTAACGATCGGCGAGACAATCCACACTGCGCCGCGCGAGATCACGCTGGCGGATATCGAACACTTTGCTGAGTTTACGGGGGATACGTTTTACGCCCACATGGATGACGCCGCGGCCAAACGTAACCCGTTCTTTCCAGGGCGCGTGGCGCATGGGTATTTGCTGCTAAGCTTTGCGGCTGGACTATTTGTGGAGCCGAATGAGGGACCCGTTCTTGCCAACACAGGCCTCGACAATCTGCGTTTCATGAAACCTGTTGAGGCGGGTGACAGCATCAAAGTGCGCCTAAGCGTGAAGCACAAAACCCCCCGTAACGAAGACTACGGAGAAGTGCGTTGGCATGTGACTTTGACGAACCAAGATGATGAAAAGGTCGCGGAGTACGAGCTTTTGACGATGAACGCGTATACGTCCTAGGACAAGCAAAGCCGCGAAATCACGCGGCTTTCATAAAGCCAGCAAAGAACGTCTCAACCTCGCTCACCGCGTCGAGCGGCAAAACTTGTGCGACGTATTGATCTGGGCGCACGATCAGCAAAGCGCCATGCGCACGGTCAATACCGCGAAGATCGAAAATATCTTGACCGTGCGTCGTATCAGGGCAAAAGGCTTTTTCATAATCGATCAAGCCATACACCCCTTTTCGCGGCAAAAGCAGATCAGGCAGCCCACCAATATCCATCTCGCGATGCGGCGTTTGAAAGACGGCGCGCAGGTCAAACACACTGTCGATGTCAGCGTCCTTTGGAGTATACATAGGAAATAAGTTTAGCGACAACGCAGAGCACATCTTCGCGATATAACCGCCCTGTTGCCCCACGTCTCGCGCAGCGGCAAAGGCCATCAAACGCCAACGACCATCCGCCTTTAACGCGTGCCCAAGTTGCATCGCCTTCGCGTCGCCAAGCCGGACCACAGGCGCAGAATGAAACCGCATCCCTGTTTGATAACCCGTCGCCAAAGTCTGATGCGCGCCGGAGCCTGTCAGCATAGAAGCGCTATACCGCGTCTCCACTCCGGCAGTGTAGCGACCATGCTTTTTGAAGTATTGCTGGAAGCGTGCCGCCTCTTCAGGTGTTTTGGGTTTCGCACTAAACAAACGCGCCATGTCTTTGTCGAAATCAATAAGCTCCTTCGCTTTGGCCTGCCGTTCGTCTGAATATGTATCCAGCAACTGAGGCCCCGCATGCCCTCGCAAAACAGCCGCTAATTTCCAGCCCAAGTTAAACGTATCAGCCATAGACACATTCATGCCCTGCCCCGCCTTTGGGCTATGCGTGTGGCACGCGTCACCCGCAATAAACAGCCGGGGCTGTTTGGTGCCACGTGCGTCGGGCGCCACATCATCAAACGCGTCACAAACGCGCTGACCGATCTCATAAGCGGACCACCACGCCACCTCTTTCACATCGAGTGAATAAGGCGCCAGGATTTTTTGCGCTTTTTCAACCAGCATGTTCGAGGTCACATTCCGATCAGCCGCGCGCTCATCGCCGTGCAATGCATCCAGTTCGATATACATTCGAACCATGTAGCCGCCTTCGCGTGGGATAATCAGGATGCTACCATGTTCAGCAGACTGGATCGCCGCTTTCAAACGGATGTCAGGGAAATCCGTCACTGCGAGCACATCCATCACCCCCCAAAGCTGACGCGCTGCCTCGCCTTTAAGGGCGTGCCCCATCGCGCGCCGCACTGTGCTACGCGCACCATCGCACCCAACAATGTATTTTGCGCGGACCGTTTTCTGAACGCCGTCCTCACCACATGTGAAGCTTGCGGTTATTGGGTAATCCAGATCATCCGTGCGCGTCACATCAACAAGATCATGCCCATAGTCAGGCTCCAAGCGCCGCGCAGAATTACGCATGATTTCCAGATAAAAGTCATGCACGCGCGCTTGGTTCAAAATGACGTGCGGCATCTCTGAGAGATCATCTTCAACATCTTGGATACGATCAGCGCGCGCAAGCCCTGCACCCGTGTCATCGGGCCGCCAAAAGGCGACTTCATTGACCCAGTAAGCTTCTTTCAAAACCTTTTCGGAAAAGCCAAACGCCTCGAACATTTCAACCGAGCGGCATGCAATTCCATCAGCTTGCCCAACCTCGAGCGGACCAGCTTTGCGATCAGTGATCATCGTTTTAATTTCTGCAAACGCCGATAGTTGCGCCGCAAGAGTAAGACCCGCAGGCCCGCAGCCAACGATCAAGACATCCACATTTTGAGACGCCATCTGCCTATCTGAAAGCGATTTACTTATCGAAGGATCACCAGCGCAAAACCCGTTCAAGTGGTACTGCATAAAGATGCTCCTTTACTGATAAGTATGCACACTAATATGCGGAAGTCATCAAGCTCTGTCAATATAGTAAGTATGCACCTTATTTTTCATCGCTGAGTTGATTTACATCAAAGCCCGCGTTTTTGAATGCGTTAAACAAAGAAGACCTTTGCAACGGGAGACACGCAATGTTCATGAAGAAAATTGATGAGAGCTTTGGCCTGACGCTTGGCATGGCTGAGCGTCTCGGCATTGAAACGGGACGCACTGTCTCGGCAAACCCAGAAGTAGACGCAATCGCGCTCCGCTCAGCTGTTCTGAAGTGCGCGACCTGCAAGCATCATGATGCTTGCAAATCACTTCAGGCAACGCATACGCAGCTAGATGCGGCACCGGACTATTGCCGGAATTGGTAGCCGATCACTTACTCGGGGCAGCGTCCGCAAGTTTGATACCAGTCTCTGCGCAACGCTCAAGAAGGGGCGAGACTTTCCAAGCGACGGCATCTTCTTGGCTCAACTCGCGTAAACGCGCGACAATCGCCTTAGCGCCAAGCGTATCCGCATAGTGCATCAAACCGCCGCGCCAACGTGGGAAACCATAGCCGAACACCGTTACCAGATCGATGTCGCGCGCGTTGTGCGCGATACCTTCATCGAGGATGTCAGCCGCTTCGTTGATCATCGCAAGCACGAGGCGCTCTGTTATTTGCTCGCCCGAATAGTCGGTGCGCTCACGCTTTGCCAAGTGAGATTCCTCGATCGCAAGGTCGGCGACAATTGGATCATCGACTTTGCCATTGCCACCCGGATAACGATACCAACCCGCGCCTGTTTTTCTACCCAGCTTGCCCAACTCGACCATACGGTCCGCAATCGGAATATAGCGACGGTTAGGATCACGCGTCGCGTCCTGACGGCGCCGATTGGCATGTGCGATATCAAGGCCGGATAGGTCTTGCGCCTCATATGGGCCCATTGCGTAGCCGAGCGCTTCCATCGCCTCGTCTACTTCCCAAGGGCTTGAGCCATCCATAAAGACTGTATCCGCCGCCTCACGATAACGCGCCAGAATGCGGTTACCGATAAAACCGTCACAGACACCTGCAAGCACCGGAATTTTGCGCAGCGCCTTGCCAAGTGCGAAACCTGTAGCGATTGCCGCATCACTGGTTTTATCACCGCGCACAATCTCAAGCAGTTTCATGATATGCGCAGGCGCAAAGAAGTGCAGGCCAATCACGCGAGACGGATCCGGCAAAGTTGCGGCAAGCTCGTTGATATCAAGGTAAGAGGTATTGGTCGCCAAGATCGCCTCTTTGGGCAGTGTCATCGCCAATTTGGCAAAGACATCCTTTTTCACCTCCATGCTTTCAAAGGCAGCCTCAATGGCAAGCATCGCGTCGCCGACAGTCGTATAATCTGTCGTCGCGTTGAACCGCGCACGGTGATCTTGCGCACGCGCATCGCTGATCAAACCTCGCTTCAAGCTGGCGTCGATGACCTTTTCAACATTGGTCAGCGCCCGTGCGACGCCGTCTTCATCCGTCTCCAAAATCGTCGCACGAAGCCCTGCATTCAGCAAAGCATAAGCAATGCCAGCCCCCATAGTCCCACCACCAACAACAGCGATGTGATCCAGAGCGACAGGATCAGCTTTGATCGTCTCCGGCATCTTAGCCGCGCGCTCAGCAAAGAAGATATGGCGCAGCGCACGTGCTTGATCACCTATTTTCAACTCTAGAAAGGCGGCGCGTTCAATCGGCAAAGCGTCATGGAACGGGATCGACAATCCAGCCTCGATCACATCAATCGCACGGTTTGGCGCGATCTGGTTCGGGCTTTTCTTCGCAATGGTTGCGCGTGCATTCGCGAGTAGTTCTTTGTCATGCTCAGGTGCGGGCAATTCCCATGTCGGGACAATGCATCCGAGCTCTTCGGTGTTGACCATATAAGCCTCTTCCACCGGATCATCCTCGACCGTGTGGGTCAGTTTTGCCGCCAACGCGTCAGCAGCATTCAGAGGCTTCCCAAGGCTGATCATATCAAGCGCTTTTGCCAAGCCAACCAAACGCGGCAAGCGTTGCGTACCACCCGCGCCGGGGATCACACCAAGCGTCACTTCGGGCATCCCAATTTGTGATTTGGGCGACATGATCCGCATCCGGCACGCCATCGCAACTTCTGCGCCGCCCCCAAGGGCAACCCCATCAATCGCGGCGATCCAGGGAACGAAGCTCTCGTCAATCGCGTTCAGAACGTCAGGCAAATGCGGTTCAAGCGGCGCACTATCAAACTCGCGCGCATCGGCACCAGCCGCGAATGCGCGTCCCTTTCCGCTTAGAATAACACGGGTCAAATGCAACTCTTCCGCCCAGCGCACGGCATCGAGCAAACCTTGACGCACCGATTGCCCAATCGCGTTCACAGGCGGGTTATCGATTTCTACATAGCCCACATCGGCTTCGTTGCGTTTCGTGACGCTCATGGCGCGTTCCCCTGTTTTTCTTAAATCTTGTGTGATTTTGAGATGTTGTGCGCTTTCAACAAAGCGTTCAGTTCCGCGCGTGACGTTTGGATATTCTGCCCGCTGGTATCCAATTGATAGCTTGCTTTGGCATAGTGGCGTTCGCGTGTTTTCAAGATCTGGCGCAATTGTTCCATGGCTTGCGGGTTACCCGCCATGGGGCGCAAGTCGCCTTGTGCGCGTACACGGTCCATATGCTCGGACGGTTGCGCCTTGATCCAGATTGTGTGGAAATCTGTCAGAACATTATCAAATGTTTGCGGCGAAGAGACGATGCCACCTGCGACAGCCAAGACCAAACGTTCATGCGTTGCAATGATCTTGTTGAGCGTTTCGGCTTCGATCTGGCGATAACCGTCTTCGCCATAGAGAGCGATGATCTCTCTGACTGGCACACCAATTCGCGCTTCGATCTCTGTGTTGAGCTCTAGAAACGGCACCCCTAAATCAGAAGCCAAGAGCGCGCCCAAGGTGGATTTGCCAGCCCCTCGCAGCCCAATGAGACAGATACGCTCTGCCTTGGATTTACGTTCGCGTGTAGGATCCAGCACCTGAAGCGCGCGCGCGCGCGTCGCAACGTCCGCCTTTTGATAAAGTGCTGTGACGTGGCGCAATTCTGCGGTCTGCGAGGTTGTCTCTGTGATCAGCGCTTCAATCGGCAGTTCCAAAGCAGTGGCAACCTGTTGCAACAAGCCAATCGAAATATTCCCCTCACCGCCCTCAAGCTGCGCGAGATAGCGCATCGACACGCCAGAGCGCTCCGCTAACTCGCGGCGCGAAAAACCTACACCCGTGCGCGCGGCACGCACTTGCGTCCCAACAAGTTGGATCAAGCTTAACGCTTTTTCGCTCGGCTTTTGCGCCTCTTTTAGCATTAACCAGCATCACCCGCAGGAATATGCGCTTCGACTGCGCGGCGAATGTCTTCGGGCGGGGATTGCTTTTTGAACTGATCCGCCACGATGAAAACACTGACCGTGCGTGTGGAAAAGCACAGCTTGCCATCCTGTAGACCATCGACGCGGAAGGTGATCGACGTCTCGCCCAGCTTGACAGGCCAAACATGGCAGATCAGGCGGTGGCGCGGCGTGACGGGAAAGGCAAAGTCCATCTCAAGACGTACGAAAGGCGTGCCAACATTGCGATCCAGCTCCATCTGGAACCAACCGTCACCGCCGAGCTTGTCTTCCCACCATGCGTTGATCGCCTCCAAAGCGAACCACGGCAGGCGCCCAGTATACGCGATTTTCGCAGGATCACAGTCGCCCCAACCTATGCGTACCATATGTTCGAAAGTTTCTGTCGGACGTGGTTCCATCAGTAAGTCTCCACGTGAAAACGACCATCTTCGCGCATCACATCGCTCAGGGCCGTCCATTGCTCACCCATCGATTCAGCGATGTTGGTGAAAGCACGTTCGACGCCGTCTTCCATCTCTTTCATCCCACAAATATAGATGTAGGTGCTTGGGTCTTGCAGCATCTCTGCCACAAGGTCTTGTTCCACCAGCATGCGGTCTTGAACGTATTCTTTGGGCTGATCGGGCAAGCGGCTATACACAAGATGCTTTTGCAACAAATCGCTTGGCACTTTGTTAAGCGGTCCAAAGTACGGCAAGCTATCAGGTGTGCGCGCACCAAAGAACATGACCATGCCGCCAGACTTTTCGCCCACCGCGCGTTGCCGCGCCATTGTGAACGCGCGCATCGGGGCCGCGCCTGTGCCGGTGCAGATCATCAAAAGGCGCGCATCGGGATCAGAGGGCAACAAGAAAGTCGCGCCAAACGGGCCCGTAACATTAATCTTGGCACCCTTCTCAAGGTCACAAAGATAGTTCGAACACACGCCACCCTCTTCACGTTTCACTGTGAGCGAGACGTTGTGATACCCTGCACGCTCGCCATCGCGCGGACTGGACACTGAGTAAAGGCGCGGCAGATGCGCTTTGCCTTGTGCATCTGTTCCGGGTGCAATGATGCCGACGGATTGACCCTCTAAAACAGGGAACGGTTTGCCCTGAAATTCTAAAATAATGTGGCGCGTGTCCGCATCAGAGCTTTCACTGGTGATACGGTAATTGCCTTGCACGACAGCCTCAACAGGGTTGCCAAGATTATAGAGATTGATCGTCGGCTTCGCAGCCGTCGCAGGCGCTTTGGCCTTACCGCCAGCGCCTTTCTGTGCTTCAGCTAGAAGCACAGCGACAGGATCAATCTCATCCGTTTGCGCACCCCCTTTGGCGCTTGTCTCCGACACGACAACTTCGCCCTGCTCAGGTAATTCTTCCCAGCTGTACTGGTCCTCAAGCGAATACGCTTCGTCCTTGCTGCCCACAACGCGCCACTCATCAATTGAACCAGTGGGACACACAGGAATGCAATCCATACAGAAGTTGCACTTGGACGCATCAACCACGACGTTGTCATCGTTGTGCTCAATCGCTTGTTCTGGACAGGTCATTTCGCAAGTATAGCAACGAATGCAGATTTCAGGGTCGATTACATGCTGCTTGAAAGGGGCGTTCACGAATGTAGCTCCGATGAGCCGAGCAAGATTTCGGGCAAGACGCTCAGTTCCATCAACATACGACACGGGCCAGCACAATCGTGACATCCCAAACACTTGTCACGCAGCTTTGCGGCGGTTTGGGCGGTGTCTTTGCTCAGGGCATTACGTTCGATCAACATGAGGTCTCTCCCATTTAGAAAAGGTCGGCAGGGATTTGCACCCCTTCCAAAGGCGTTCATCACGCCATGTGCAGTTTAACGTACTCAAAGTCGCCCGGCTTATTGTCGATACCGACCTTGGGCGGCGCGATCCAGGAGGCGTATTTTCCCGCCTCATAGCACGGTACCATCAGCGAGGTGATGTAGTCGCCATCCGCAAGCGTAGGCAGCCAATCACCAGCGCGCTTTTCCCACTCTTCGTTGGAAATGATGTCGCCCGCTGGGTCCGTGTTGATCGGCGCAAAGACGCCAATTTGACGGTGGAACGCTTCGTGCGGCAAGGCCAGTGCAAATTCGACCCCCGCTTTCGCGATAAGCTTGTTCCAGCGGCCAATGCCACCAGATGCGTCGCGGATATAGTCATCCCGCAGGCGCATGTTGATCGCAGTCAGAGCAGGCACTTCTTGCGCAACGATTTTGCCGTCCACAACAGAGCGGACCACGTAAGTGTCGTTCTGCAATTGGTGATCATCGTCGATCCGCATCTCCATATAGCGGCCCTTGATGCCGTGGTTGAACGCATTCGCGGCGTTGGTGGAGACTTCTTGCCCAAACAGATCAAGCGAGAGCGAATAATGCAGGTTTAGCTTTTTCTGGATCGTGGGCAGGTCAATCACGCCTAGATCGCGGATTTTGCCGATGTCGTAGGGATCCGTAATCCCTGCTTTATTCATCGCCTCTACCGTCGCTTGGATGGTGCGGCCTACGCCAGTTTCGCCCACAAACATGTGATGCGCTTCTTCAGTCAACATAAAGCGGCAGGTGCGGCTGAGTGGGTCAAAGCCAGACTGCGCGAGGCTTTCCAATTGCATTTTACCATCACGATCCGTGAAGTAGGTGAACATGAAGAAGGACAGCCAGTCTGGCGTTTCCTCGTTGAATGCACCCAGCATACGCGGCGCTTCTTCGGAACCGGACGAACGGACAAGCAGGTCATCCGCTTCTTCGCGGCCATCCTTGCCGAAGTATTTTTGCAGCAAGTAGACCATCGCCCAAAGGTGACGTCCCTCTTCGACGTTCACCTGAAACAGGTTGCGCATGTCATAAAGCGACGGCGCAGTGAGGCCCAAGAAGCGCTGCTGTTCAACCGAGCCCGGCTCTGTGTCGCCTTGGATCACGATGAGTCGCTTGAGCATATTGCGGTACTCGCCCGGCACTTCCTGCCACGCTTTTTCGCCTTTGTGCTCGCCCATGGGGATCACGCGATCCTCAACTTGCGGTGCAAGCAGAACACCCCAGCGGTAATCAGGCATCTTCACGTAGTCGAATTTCGCCCAGCCCTTAGGGTCCACAGAAACAGCAGTCCGCAGGTAAACCATGCTTTCCTGAAAGTTCTGCGGGATCAGTTTATTCCACCAATCAATGTAGCCCGGGTGCCATTTTTCAAGCGCTTTCAAAACCTTACGGTCACTGCTGAGGCCTACGTTATTCGGGATCTTCGTGTCATAGCTTACATCAAGGGGTGCAGACATTGTGTTCTCCTAAGAAAAATCTGTGGGCGCTTTAAACGCGTTCCATATTGTATTTGCCGCGCACGCCCGTTCCGTAACGTTGCAGTGCGCCTTCACTTCCAACAGCGTTGGGGCGGTTGAATATCCAGTTCTGCCAAGCAGTGAGGCGACCAAAAATGCGGGTTTCCATGGTTTCGGGACCAGCGAAACGTAAGTTCGCTTCCATACCTGTCATGGCATCAGGCGAGAAACTCGCGCGCTCTTCGATGAAGATACGCACTTCGTCCTCCCAATCGATGTCATCAAGGATCATTGTCACAAGGCCAAGTTCATCGGCGTCTTCCGCTTCAAGCGCTTCGCCAATAGAGGACTTAAGGCTTTCCACATGCTCAGGTTCCGCCAGAAAACGTGTTTGCAAACGCGAGATATCATTGCCCATCGGGAAGCGGCCAAAGTTAGCTTCGCTCAAAGCAATTGTCGCCGTTGGACGATTGTCGCCCTCAAACTCATCTTCCATCATGTAAGTGCGATCCACGGAGAAGAGCAGTTCCGCGAGGATGCCTGTAAAGCACGAGCCATGCTCGATAAATGCGGCGAGCGAGCGGGACGTCACATCAACCCGCTTGAGCGTACGCTTCCAGTATTCCAGTGTTTCATTCGCCAACCAATGATCAGGATTGCCCATCAAAAGCGCCTCATGCGCGGCGAATTTCTCAGGATCCCCTTGGGTTTTGAAAACCCAGAGACCCAACTCATTCTCGTTTGTGCGCAGGTGTAAAATCGTGTCTTCCAACTCGCGCACCAGCTTGAGCATATAGGCCTGATCACCCTGTGCTTCGAACGCGGCCATGTCTGCTGGCGCATCTTCTGTCGCGCCCTTCAAAGTGATCGTCGCGGTGCGTCCTTTACGATCTAACTCAACCTCGATCAGATCGTAGGTCACTGAGTCTTCACCAATCGAGCGATTTAGAGCGCCAAGGGCGATCCCCTTACTCACGTCAGGTTTTTGCGAATTTGCAGCGAATTCTTGCGCGCGCTCCACAACTGCATCGTCAAACTTGGAGTTCGCAATCACCTCGTCTACCAAGCGCCATTCCTTGGCGCGTTTGCCTTTGATGCCCTCTTCGATAGAGCAGAAAATATCTGCGCGATCACGGCGCACTTTGCGTTTGTCTGTCACCCGCGTGAGACCACCCGTGCCCGGCAAAACCGCAAGCAACGGCACTTCAGGCAAGCCAACCGCAGAAGTGGAATCGTCGGTGAGCATGATGTGGTTGCACGCGAGCGCCAGCTCATATCCGCCCCCCGCACAGGCACCGCGTATAGCCGCGATATAATTCTGACCGGAATCCTTTGCTGCCGCCTCGAAGGCATTGCGCGTTTCATTCGTGAACTTGCAGAAATTAACTTTGTGAGAGTGCGCGGCACCGCCGAGCATACGAATGTTCGCGCCAGCGCAAAACACCTTGTCCTTACCGGACTTCATTACCACAACTTTGACTTCTGGATGCTCAAAACGCATGCGCTGCACGATATCGCTGAGCTCGATGTCAACGCCTAGGTCGTAGGAATTGAGCTTGAGCTCATAGCCCTCGAACAATCCACCATTTTCATCCACGTCCATGATAAGATTCGCGACTGGACCCTCATATTCAACTTTCCAGTGTCGGTATTTTGACGGGTCGGTTTGAAAATCAATAAACTTGGGCATCAGGTATTCCTTGCGTAATCTTAGGTTAGCTTAGCGGCAGAAGGCATGCGAGTAAATTGAATGATGCACAATAACGAGAAATCTAAGTCTCTGTTAAATAATGAAAATGAGACATAAGCGCACTAAAAATTCTGATATGTGCGTTATAATACACCCATCAACCTAGCTGTTAGATCCGCCAACAAGCTATCAGCATCTTGGCTCTGATCCGCAAATGCAGGCGGTCGTTCGGCCTGACGCAAAAGATCTTGTGAGATCACCAACAATCTCTGAGCGGCTTTGGGGCGGCCCATCTCCAGCTTCAAAAACCCATTAGCGAGCTGGATCAATCCCTGCACAAAAGCCCGCTCGCAACTTGGCTTCGGCAGCAACATCCAAACAGGTTCCAGCAGTTCATGCGCTTCCCAGAAAAACCCTTTGTGGATATAGCGCAGCCCAAGTTGAAACGCCGCGCATTGAGCGAGTTGCTCAGGCGTTGACCCTCCTTTTGCAGTCTCACGAATAGGATCAAACACCCCTTCTGGATGACGCGCTGTCCTTCCTGGAACATAAGCGTGCGTCGGCCAAAAATCCTGCGTCAAGGCACAGACCCAGCGTTCTCCAATGCAAACAAGCGCGTGCAAAAATCGGCAATGGCGTTTGTGACGACCACTGGTTGGTCAAGAAACGGCGCGTGGCGGCACTTCTCCAAGATCAATGTTTCAACCGGTGAATATGCACGCGTCTCAATCTCTTCGATTTGTGCCAGCGTGCCATACTGATCGCTCTGCCCTTGGATTGCCAAGGTCGGGATACGCAGATGATCAATCACATCAGCCACGTTCCAATCTTTAAAGTCCGGGTGCAGCCATGCGTCATTCCAGCCGCGAAACGCATTGTCAGGATTCTTATGGTATTTCGCCAACCCAGCGCGCAGGTCGCCTGTTTCATAGGCGATCTTGGCCTTGGCAATCTCGGCAAGCCCCATATCTTCGGTAAAAAAGTGCGGTGCCATCAAAGCAATTGCGCGCACGCGGTAATCAGGTACTGAACCCGCATAAATCGCCGCAATCGTAGCGCCGTCACTATGCCCGACTAAAACAGCGCTCTTTATTGCGACCGCGTCGAGCACCTCACCCAAAACCTCAGTCGCTTCAAGCGTCATATAGTTTAGTGGTCGTGGCAGATCGGCAGGATCAGATTGGCCATATCCCGCGCGGGAATAGACGAAAACGCCAAGCCCTGTGGCCTCCGCCAAAGCCTGCGGGAACTCGCGCCATAAAGCGATGCAGCCCAAGCCCTCATGCAAAAGCACAAGCGTCGCGGCCTCATCTGGTGACGGTCCAAAGCAAGCGTATTCAAGCGACTTCCCGCCGGCCTTTAGCGATCCTGAGGGCACCCAAGGCGCGTTCATACGAGGTCGCGCAGCTTGAAACGCTGAATTTTACCTGTCGCCGTTTTTGGCAGATCATCAATCACTTCGACCCAGCGTGGATATTTCCATTTGCCGATCTTCTCTTTGATAAAGTCTTTCACCTCACCCAGATCACTCTCGGTTTTGCCGTCTTTCAGCACGACAAAAGCTTTGGGTTTTTCTAAGTTCTCGGAGTCGCGCTGCGCGATGACTGCGGCTTCCAGAATGACCGGATGCTCGACCAAAGCCTGCTCGATCTCAAAGGGGCTTACCCAAATGCCAGAGACCTTGAACATATCATCCGTGCGACCGCAGTAGATATAACGTCCATTTTGCGAGAGTTCGTATTTGTCGCCAGTGCGCGTCCATTCCCCTTCGAAGGTCGTGCGCGATTTTTCACGTTGGTTCCAGTAGTCCGCCGCAGAGGAGTTTCCCCGCACCAGCAACTCACCAATACCCCCCACAGGCACATCAGCACCATCGTCATCCACCAATCGCACGTCATAGCCGGGAACCGCTGTGCCAGAGGTGCCGTATTCCACATCACCTGGCCTGTTGGACAAGAAGATGTGCAGCATTTCTGTCGAGCCAACGCCGTCCATAATATCAACGCCCCAGATCCCTTTCCACTTGCGACCAATCTCTGCGGGCAAGGCCTCGCCTGCGGAAATACAGGTCCGCAAAGGCGCTTCAGGATGCGCGCCCTCAACTTCCCACTTTTGGATCATGGCCGCATAAAGCGTTGGCACACCGCAATAGATCGTTGGCTTATAGATCGCCAAAATATCTGAAACTGAATCAGGTGTCGGGCGGCCATTAAACAGATAGGCGGTGGCCCCCACAGACATCGGGAACGACATTCCATTGCCTAAACCATAGGCAAAAAAGAGTTTCGCCGCAGAGAAAACTGTGTCGTTTTCCGTGATACCCAGTACTTGGTTTCCATAGGTGTCGCACGTCACGCGCAGCGCGTCATGGATGTGCCGCACCCCTTTGGGCGCGCCTGTAGAGCCCGAAGAATAGAGCCAGAACGCCACTTCATCCCCAACGCATTCCGCAATCTGTGCAGGCGCCGTGTCTTTCATGAAATCTTCATAAGACACTGTTCCCTCGGGGGCTAACCCGCCAATCACAACGATCTGGCGCAGATGCTCAGAGGCTTGGGCAGCAGGAAGGACAACATCGAGCAACTCGTGCGAGACAAAAGCAATCCCAGCGCGGCTATCCTCAAGAATACGACTATAGACGTCGGTTGCGAGCAACGTGTTGAGTGCAACTGGTTGTACGCCTGCTTTCAACGCACCCCAGAATATTTCAGGGAACTCGATTTGATCGAGGACGAACATCGCAGCGCGCTCTTCGCGGCGCACACCCTCGCGCAGCAAAGCAGACGCACAGCGTGCAGACCCCTCGGACAGCGCGCCATACGTTAGCGTACGTCCATTCTCCCAAGCTTCAACAAAAGCCGCCTTTTCTGCACGACCCTCATGCAAGTGACGCTCAATGAACCACTCTGCTGCATTTCCATTCATAACCTCACCGCCTCCCAACGGATCCGTTGCTTCAACTTTCCTTAACTCTACAACGCTCAAAGCCCAAAATGGGCCGCTTTCTTACGAACATTGCATTATACTGCGCCTACTCCATCAAACCTAAAAGCCGCGCGGCGTTGTTCTTGATGATGTCTGGGCGTACTTCGTCCTTGATCGCGATCTTGTCGAAATCCGCGAGCCAACGCTCGGGTGCGATCATCGGCCAGTCAGACCCGAACAGAACCTTCTTGCGCAGGATCGAATTGGAATAGCGCACCAAAATGTCGGGGAAATACTTTGGCGACCAACCAGAGAGGTCAATGTAGACGTTCGGCTTGTGTTGGGCCACGGCGAGCGCCTCTTCCTGCCAAGGAAAAGATGGGTGCGCGAGAACGATTTTCAGGTCAGGGAAATCAACCGCGACATCGTCCATATACATCGGATTGGAATACTTCAGCCGCATTCCGTTACCGCCCGGCATGCCCGATCCCACACCCGTCTGGCCCGTATGGAACAGCGCGATGCAGCCGTGTTCTTGCAGCACTTCGTAGAGCGGATAGGCCATGCGGTCATTGGCGAAAAAGCCTTGCATCGTCGGGTGAAACTTGAACCCTTTGATGCCGTAATCTTCGATCAAACGCCGCGCTTCACGCACCCCCATTTTGCCCTTCCACGGATCGATAGACGCGAAGGGGATCAGCACATCATCGTTCTGTTTAACCAGTTCAAACACTTCATCATTGGAGTAGCGCCGATACCCTGTTTCGCGCTCCGCATCGACAGGGAAGATCACTGCGGCGATGTTCTGCTCGCGGTAATGCGCCGCGGTCTCTGGGATCGTCGGAGGATGCTCCCAAGGCGCGCGAAAATACTTCGCCATCGTGGATTGAAGATCATCGTAGCCGTCATCAGAGTGGCACCCGCAGGGTTCTTCTGCATGCGAATGAATGTCGATTGCGCGAATTTTGTTGAGGTCAATCATGACGCTGACTTTCTAATAGTAAGTGTTGCTGGATCCGCGTCATCATAGAGCCGCTCTAACAAAGCAGCGCGACGCGTCAGGAGTTTCTTGAAATTGATGCTGCCTTTGGCTGTTATTTCGCCATCAGACATCGACAGTGGTTCCGTTAGGAAAAGCGCGCGCGCGATGCGGGTCGAGCTTGATCCGCCAATCCCCGCGAGCTTTTCGCGCACAGTTGCTTCAAGCGAAGCACAACGCAGACCGCCATCATGATCAATGCAATCGCTTGCCTCTCGCATTGCGGCAGATGGGATTATGAAAAGACCGATATCACTTCGATCCGCACCTGTGATGATCACATCCGTGACCAAAGCACCAAGCGTTGAGAGCACCTCAAGACGCAGGTTCGCAGCGCGCACCCAAGTGCCGGACATCAGCTTGAATTCTTCCGAGATGCGCCCGTCAAACCGCAGTCCAAGATTGCTATCCGCTGGATCAACAAACACCATCGCATCGCCGGTTTTGTAAAAGCCCTCCTCATCAAATGCTTGAGCCGATTGCTCCGGTGCATTGAGGTAGCCTGTGAAAACACTCGGCCCTTTGATGCGCACTTCGCATCGCATATCACCGTCGGGAATGAGCTTGATATCAATCTCAGGCAAAGGAACGCCAACAACGCCAGAACGATCCGTTGGTTGGTGCTGCAACAAGGCCGCAGGCGCAGTTTCGGTTAGCCCCCAAGATGAAGTGAAAAGCGGGATATCCCCGCGCACCTCTTGCGCCATGTTCTCCAGATCGCTCCACACATCTTGTGCAAGACTGGCACCGGCATAAAACAGCATGTCCAGCTCTGCAAAAAAGTCATGTCGCAGGCCCGCATCCGCTTTCAAAGCATCGCGGATCATTGCAAATCCGAGCGGCACGTTAAACGCCATCGTGCCAGTCTTCAGCTTGAGATTCTCGAGCGTTTTGCCAACCAAATGCGGCGCAGGCTTACCGCCATCAATATAAAGCGATCCGCCATGGGCCAGCATCATATTGAAATTATGCGAACCGCCAAACACGTGATTCCACGGCAGCCAATCGACAATCACAGGCGGGCGTGTGTTGAGAAAGGGCAAGCCATAAGAGATCTGGGCTTGGTTCACACACATCATTTTGTGAGTTGTCGGCACACCTTTCGGCGACGACGTCGATCCACTGGTCATCAAAATCTTAGCGATCGTGTCGGGACCGACCTTGTCATGTGCGTCACTTATGTCGCCCGCGACTTTAGCGAGTGCCTCAAGGCGATGCACATCCGTGCCACCACCCTGCCCGACAAGCTTGTGAACGTTTTCAAAGACATCACGGTTCAGCACGTCCGCCAAGACATCCCCATCCTCAGCATAGACCGCCGCGGGTTTGATCAGACCCGCGACGAAATCAATCTGCACACGTGCTGCAGGAATAAGCGCGTATTGCTCTGCAAGCGGCACAATCGGCGCGCCGATATACTGCGCCGCCAGAGCGAGCAGGCCATGGTTCACGCTATTGCCTGAGACGATCAGGATCGCTTGGTCGGGCCCCAACCCAAGTTCGAGCAAACCAACCGCAAGCGCACGCGCTTGTTCACGCACCATCGCAAAGGTGAGCTCTCGCCAACCCTCGCCGGAACGCTCTGCAAGGAAGACTGCGTCGGGCGATTGATCCGCCCAATGCTCGAGCCAATCGGTCGTGCGATCTGCAATAAGGCCAAGCGCGCCGTTCGCGCGTAACAGGATCGAGCCATCCACCCGATCTTCGCGGGTCACATCATGTGCGCGGTATTTACTGTCCATAATCTGCACCCTTGGTTTTAGTATTTTTGCATACCATTAGCGAAACTTCGGCGCGCGTTTTTCCAAGAACGCGTGCAACCCTTCTTGAGCATCTGGTGTGGTTTGAGACAACGCCGCGCAAAGGCTTTCGGTGAACAACCCATCCGCTTTTGACATATCCTCGATCCGTGCGAGCGCTTGGACCATGAAGTAGTTCGACAAAGGTGCGTTGCGCGAGATTTTACCTGCGAGCTCACGTGCTAACGAGAGCGCTTCGCCCTCGCCCACAGAGTAATGCGCGAGGCCAAGACGCTCGCCATCTTCGGCACCATATTTGCGGCCCGTAAGCATCATTTCGGTCATGCGATCCGCACCAAGGATGCGCCCAACACGCACAGTTGCGCCACCACCGACAAAGATGCCACGCCGCCCTTCGGGAAGTTGAAAAATCGTAGATGGCTCCGCGATACGCACATGGGTTGCCGCCGCAATCTCAAGCCCGCCGCCAATCACTGCACCAAACATCGCACTCACCACAGGACGGCCACCAAACTGGATCATATCAAGAATGCGGTGCCAATTACGCGAATGGTAGATCCCCTCTTCCGCGCTGCGTTCTTTATGCTCTGCCAGATCAAGACCCGAGCAATAGTGCCCAGCCGTTCCGGTCAAAATGATCACGCGCACAGCCTCTGGCATAGTCACAAAAGCGTTCTCAAGCTCTGCGATAAACGCGTCGGACATAGCGTTACGCTTGTCTGGGCGGTTCATCGTGACTGTGGCGATTGCCCCATCAATTTCTCGTTCAATCATGGCCATTGGATTACCTCAGTGGCAGGCGAACAGCACCGTCGAGGCGGATCACTGTTCCGTTTAAATAAGCGTTGCGCGCAATGTCGGCAGCAAGGTGGGCGTATTCTTCGGGTTGGCCCAAACGATGCGGGAACGGGATGTTTTCGACGATCCCGGCAACTGTTTCGGGTGGCAATTCTTCCATCATTGGCGTTTCAAATAGCCCCGGCGCAATCGTCATGACGCGCACGCCCAGCTTCGCGAACTCACGCGCAGCGGGCAGGGTCATCGAGGCAATCGCCCCCTTTGAGGCGGCATAAGCCGCTTGCCCGATTTGCCCGTCCTCATATGCGGCAGAGGCCGTGTTGATGATCACTCCGCGCTCGCCCGTGTCTAGCGGTGGTAGGTCCATCATCGCTTGCGCGGCGTAGGTCATGACGTTGTACGTTCCAAAGAGATTCACTTCGAGCACATGACGAAAGAGCGGCGTAGACACCTTCCCTTCGCGCCCGACGATGCGCGCGGCGACACCGATGCCAGCGCAGTTCACCACGATACGCGGCGCTTGCCCGAAGCGCGCCATCGCAGAGGTGACCCCCGCGGCAACAGCGTTCTCTTCGGTGATATCGCATTGCTGGGAATAACCGCCAATGTCTGCAGCAACTTGTGCCGCGCGTGCGCCATCGCGGTCTAAAATAGCAACGTCCGCGCCAAGTTCAGCCAAATGGCGCGCAGTGGCTTCGCCAAGCCCGCTCGCGCCGCCTGAAACAAGGGCAACCTGTCCATCAATGTCCATTCTCAAAGGGTTCCTTGTGGGGGCTAGATTGGAAGCAACATCAGCGTGATGATCGGAAAGGCAACGAGCAGAACAACGCGCACCAAGTCAGAGCCAACGAAATACATGACCGCTTTGTAGGTCTCGACCATCGGCGTTTTGCGATCCATCGCGTTGATCACAAATAGGTTCATCCCAACGGGTGGTGTGATCAGGCCCACTTCGACAACGATCAAAACGAGGATGCCGAACCAGATCGCTGTGCGCTCAATGTTCACGCGATTTAGCGCGCCCTCGGACACACCACGCAGCTTGATCTCGCGGGTCAATTCGCGGGTAAGTTCTTGCCCACTGGCGAGCATCGTTTGCGCCTCTGCCAAGGCAGCCGCGGGGATTTCCTTGCCCGCCGCAATCATCGCATCAAGACGCGCGGATTGCAGATCGACCATGCTCACGAGGTTAAAATCAAGCTCTTGTACGATAGGCCAGAAGATCGGGATGGTCAGCAAGATCATCGACAGGCTGTCCATGAGGCAGCCAAGCAACAGGTAAAACACCAGAATGATTATGAGTACTGTCCATGGACTGAACCCACTCGCGCCGACCCATGCTGCCGCCTCTTGCGGGAGTTGCGTGAGCGCGAGGAAACCGTTGTAGAAGGCCGCACCGAGCACGATGAAGAAGATCATCGCAGTTGAGCGTGCCGTGACGAAGAAGCTTTCAGACAGGGTGGCGCGGGTAAGCCCGCCACCCAAAAACGCAATGAGACCTGTGCCGAATGCGCCCACGGCAGCGCCTTCGGTCGGGGTGAACCAGCCTTGGTAGATGCCACCAACAACCGCCGCAAAAACCAGCAAAACGGGCCAAACCGCGATAAGCGCTTTGAAACGTTCGCTGTAGGGCACACGCGGGCGGGTTCCAGCGGAATCCGGGTGCAAGCGCACATAGATAGAGATGGTGAGCATATATCCCATCGCGGCAAGGATGCCGGGAATAAATGCAGCAAGGAATAGTTTCGCGATGTTCTGCTCTGTCAGAATCGCGTAGATCACCAGCACGATAGAGGGGGGGATCAAGATGCCAAGCGTTCCGCCCGCAGCCAAAGTCGCTGTCGAAAATCCACCCGAATAGCCGTAGCGGCGCAGCTCTGGCAAAGCGACGCGGCTCATCGTAGCTGCGGTCGCAAGCGATGACCCACAGATCGCACCAAAGCCCGCACAAGCGCCAACCGCCGCCATCGCAACCCCGCCTTTGCGGTGTCCCAGAAAGCTTTCGGCGGCTTTGAACAACGCTTGGCTCATCCCGCCAAGGGTCGCGAAATGGCCCATCAGCAGGAACATCGGAATGATTGAGAGCGAATAACTAGAGAAGGTCGTAAAGGTTTCAGATTTGAGGCGCGCGAACGCAAGTGTGGTGTCACCGGAAACGATAGTCAGACCCACAAGACCGCCCAAGAACATCGCCAAACCGATAGGAACCCGCAGAAAAATTAGGATCAAAAGCGCGGGAAACGACAGCAGCCCGATTGTAATATCGCTCAATGCTCCGCCTCCAGATCGAGCGGCAAAAGCGTCTGACCCGTTGCCATTTCAATCACGCGCATGCAGGCCACATAGACCGCGACGATGGCTGAAGCCACAGCTGCAATTAAGCTCAGCGCATAAGGCCACCAAACCGGAAATTCGAGGATAAAGGTTGTTTGTCCTGTGCGCAGTTTGCTCAGCATACCTTGGGACAATTCATAAGCGATCAGAACGATCACTAGTGCAAAAATGACCTCGATCACTGTGCGCAGCAGCACATTCGCGCGCGCCGGCAGTTGAGAGGTGAAAATATCGACAGAGGCGTGCGCCCCTTTGAGTTGGCACAGCGGTAAAAAAGCAAAAATGACAAAAGCCATGCCCGCTTCAACAAGCTCGAACGCACCATTGATCGAACCGACCCCCGTTGACAAAAGGCTCGAGGCAAGACCCGGCAGGTTCGTTTGCATGAAATCACTATGCAAGATCGAACTGATCGAACGCCCCAAGATCGATAGGCATGTTTGCACAATCAAAATCGACAAGATGATGCCGCCCAGAATTGCAAACAAGCGCGCGACGCGATCCATAAACTGATACATTGCCGCCCTCCCCGACAGGCAAAAATGTGCCGCAGCCGTTGACCCGCTACGGCACTATTCTAAGCGTAATGGATTACATTTTACCCATAGCACCGGCACATTCGCCACTCATCAGACCCCTTGCCTGATCAATCAGAGCCTGACCATCAAGGCCTTTGCCCTTCATGTCCGCAACCCACGTGTCATAGAGCGGATTCACCAGCGCTTGCCACTCGGATGTGTCGGACACCGTGATAATGTTATTACCCATCTCAACCGCGATTTCGCGCGCAGGGCCGTCCGCGTCAGACTGTGTGCCACCCGCGAAAACGGAGAAGTTCATGCCAGAATTGTCATCGACAATCTGCTGAAGATCCGCTGACATGCCGTTGAACACACCCTCATTCATCGCCAAAACGAACGTGAGGTTGTAAAGCGCAGGGCCTTCAAACTCTGTATGGTTCTCAACGAGCTCAGGCACTTTCAGCGCGGCTGTGACTTCCCAAGGAATGGTTGTGCCATCAATCACGCCTTTGGACAGGCCCTCAGAAACTGCAGGAACCGGCATACCAACAGGTGTTGCACCTGCAAGCGTCAAAAGCTGGTTCACAAGACGCGAACCGCCGCGAATTTTCATGCCCTCAAGATCAGCAGGCGTTTCAACAGGATCCGCCGTGTGGAACATGCCGGGGCCATGAACCCATGTGCCAAGGATTTTGACACCTTTGAATTCTTTGTCTTCCATATGCTCTTCGAACATCGTCCAATACGCGCAAGAGGCCGCGCGTGCATCTTCAACCATGAACGGCAACTCGAAAACTTCGGTCGTTGGGAAACGGCCCGGCGTGTAGCCAACCACTGTCCAAACAACATCCGCGACACCATCAATTGCTTGGTCCAGCAATTCCGGTGGCGTGCCGCCTAGCTGCATAGACGGGAAGCGATCCACTTTGATACGCCCTTCAGACGCTGCTTCGATCTTATCCGCCCAAACGTCCAAGACCAGCTTTGGAACATTTGCTTGCGCAGGCAAGAACTGGTGCAATTTCAGCGTCACTTCTTGCGCCATTGCGCCAGACGCCATGATTGCCGTTGCAGCCACACCGCCGAGCAATCCTTTGAAAAATTTCGATGTCATTTGAGTTCCTCCCTAGAACCGCGCCGGGTGACATTGCACCCTAAACTCTCAAGTAAGTTCATTTGATTTTCGCGCTCACATTTAAAGTAAGCACACTTAGTAAATAAATGTATGGCACAGCTTTTTGGCTCGGTCATCTTTTTTCTTCAAAACCTTGCCCTTTCTAGAATGTGAACTATGCGATGGCTTGCCAAACTCGTAAGTATGCATATGGTCTATGCATGTCAGAAATCTATTCCATGCCAGGCCACTTGATCAGACGCCTTCAACAGATTTCATCGTCGATCTTTGCACAGCATATGAAAGCGTTTGGAACGGATCTAACCTCGCCTCAATACGCCGCTTTGGTAATGATCCACGATCACCCCAAGATCGATCAAGCAAGGCTGGCTGGTGCGATAGCCTTTGATCGCGCAACGATTGGCGGCGTCGTAGACCGCCTTGTAAGTAAAGGTTTCGTCGAGCGGACAACAAACCCCAAAGACCGGCGCGCCCGCGTTCTTTTGCTAACGGCTGAGGGCAACGAAGTTCTCGAAAAGCTCAAACCCGTCGTTGAAAAGTGCCAAGCCTCGATCCTGCCAAGCCTGAGTGAGCAAGAGCAAAAAGAATTTATCCATCTCGCGTCCAAAGTCGCAACCGCTGAAAATAATAACTCCCGTGCGCCGTTGAATATGCTCAAGGGCAACGGCGCGCAGGAGAATTAAGCTTTAATACGTGCTGGTCAACAAGCGGATCAAACGATCTCAAGATCGTTCGCGAGTTGATTGATCGTCACGTAAATTATCATCACTGCCGATGAATGTGTAAATAATTAATGAGAGCATGCAGAGCTCGCCAAACAAAACAGCGTCAAATGTATTGTGTGCGCCTATAGAACGCGTAACAATCTTTGGCATGACGAACGATACGCTCTCCAAAATGCCAAGCCCTTTTCAGTTCACACCACCGAAAAATGGACCCTTCAGGTTCATCGCTGTTGATGTCGAGACTGCCGCATATGACGTAGCCAGCATATGTCAGATTGGCCTCGCTTTTGTGCGCTTTGATGGCGCGATCGAGACGTATAGCACCTATATTGATCCCTGCGTGCGCTTCGCTGAGGGCAACACACGGCTCCACGGGATAGACGCTGCGACCGTAAGACACGCACCGACATTTTTGGAAGCTTTGCCAGAGCTGCGCTCTTTTATGGAAGCGCACCCACTTGTCCAGCACAGCCGCTTTGATGAAAAGGCATTTGATGCTGCCTGCCGACATGTCGGAATGCCAATTTTGAAATCGATTTGGACCGATAGTGTTTCCGTCGCACGCAAAGCATGGCCGGAGTTTCGCGGCAACGGCGGGCACGGGTTGGCTAACCTGAAACACGAACTTGGCTTACACTTTCGACACCACGATGCAGGAGAAGATGCGCGTGCCGCGGCTGAAGTCGTCCTGAAGGCCGAGACGGTTTTAGGAGCAGAGATCACTATGCTAAATGCTACGCGACAATTGGTCTTCGACTTTTAGCGCACAGACTTAGCGACATCATGGCTCGAAAATGCCGGTCGGTTGGTCATCCAGACTGACAAGGTTTTTCTTCTTCCAGAACTCTTTTACTTTTTGCGGACCCATTTCATCGTACCAAGGTTCAAGGTCTGTTTCACCTCGACTGCGCACCACCGACATCTCTGGAACGCCACTTCCGCAGGACGTCGTGACGAGGTCAACATCAAGGACAAAGATGTTGCGCGCGCCAGCAAAGTCGGGGAACAGCGCGTAAAGATCATGCCATTCAGCATCGCGCGGATGAACCACGCGCGCCTGACCATATGTGCGCAGGATCAGGTGATCGCCCTTAAAGGCGCAAAACATCAACGTCATGCGCGGGTCTTGCATCATATGTGCCGCAGTTTCATTGCCGCTGCCTGTCAAGCTGAGCCAGACGATCTTTTGGTCAGAGAGAATGCGAAGGGAATCCAGTCCTTTCGGAGACACGTTAACACGCCCTTCAGGTCCTGCTGTGGCAACGAAAAACATAGTCTGTTCTTGGATGAACGTGCGAAAACTCTGGGTCAGTTTATGCGTCTTGATACCCATTACATCCGCCCCCCTTTTGTCATGCAGTCATCAATCACTTCGTAAGACAAGTTGTTGCCTAACCCCGAAAAATCCCCCTCGCCAAACATGCTGGTTGATAAGGTGTGTAAGGCTGTGTTTGCAGCCGTTGCCATCGCCATTCCCAGTGAGATTCGTGCGGCACCTGCGTCCGCGAATTGCTTCAAAGAGATGTGTTCAACAGAGCTTATACCAACATTTACAGGGATCGCGACGCTGCTGCAGACCTTTTTGACGTTCTCTATGTTGTTCAGATAGGGAACATAAACGCAATCTGCCCCAGCTGTTTCAAATGCTTGAATGCGTCGGATCGATTCATCGATGTCGTATAGGCCATGCATAAACCCATCCGCGCGCGCGACGAGCACAAAGTCGCGTGGCAAAGCCCTCGCCGCAGCACTGGCTGCTTGAATGCGCTCGACCGCTAGGTCAAACGCGTATGGGCGCGTATCAGGCAGCGACATGTCCTCTATCGAAATGCCCGCCAAACCAATTTCAGCAGATAACTTAACAGTTTCTTCCAGAACGTCCGGGGTGTCCCCAAAACCGTTTTCAAAATCGCCGGACACGGGCAGCGACGTGGCCGATACAATAGCCTCAGCGTGCGCGAGCGCCTCGTCCCTTGTGACTGTCCCAAGGTCAGAGCGACCCAATGAAAAAGCATGCGCACCAGAGGAGGTCGCGAGCGCTTTAGCGCCAAGACCTGCAAACAAACGGGCCGTGCCTATGTCCCAGGCATTCGCCAAGATAAACGGATTTCCGCGCGCATGAATATCTCGAAATGAATGTGCCATTCGGGGAATCCTTAACTTGATGGGTTGAACGTTACTGACCCTTAGCACGGCCATGCTGACATGTGTGTGTCAGCAGGCTTCAATGGTGTTATAATAATCAGATCAAAGAATAGGATGAGATTGATAGCGCGTTCAGTACGGATGTTTGAAATAATCCAGTTGCTGCGCAACTCAGACCAGCCCCGTACAGCACAAAGCATCGCAGAGAATTTGGATGTCACCAAACGCACCGTTTATCGCGACATTGCTTCACTTCAAGCGCTTCGGGTTCCTATAGAAGGCGAAGCTGGCGTCGGTTACGTCATGCGATCCGGGTTTGATCTGCCGCCAATCAATTTTGATGTGGACGAGGCGGAAGCAATCACAGTTGGCTTGGCAATGATCACGAGAACGGGTGACAAGGGACTTAAACGAGCAGCGCGCAGTGCTGCGCAAAAACTGGCAGATGCGACACCGCTGAGCAGCACTTTATTCGCCTCAAGCTGGGGAGCGGACGAGCCTAAATCCATCGACTTATCAGACGTGCGCAAAGCAATACGCGAAGAGCATAAATTGCAAATCGCCTATCAAAATGCACAAGGGATTCAGAGCTCGCGAACGATCATGCCGATTGCCATTGCGTATCACTCAGAAGCCATCGTCCTCGCTGGGTGGTGTGAGCTCAAAAACAGTTTCCGACATTTCAGGCCAGATCGTATTTCATTCTACAGCATTTTGCCTGACACATTCTTGGGTTCTGACGATCGCCTGCGCCAAGAATGGATCAAAAGTTATTCAGAGTGGCTGTGAACTGAGATGCGCCTTCGCAAACGCAATGGAAAAAACGGGAACTGTCTAACGTCGGATACGGGTGGTCGTTTTGCCCCTAGAACTGCGGGCTGCTTGCAACTCGTCAGACTGCTGATCACGACCAGCGATCGTTTCGATCCGATCCAAAAGCGCATAGTTGCAAGCTTGACCACTTGGTCTATCTACAAACAGCGCAAACCTTTTGACGCCGCCTAATTCTGTACGGCTTCAAAGTGTTTCGTCGCGTGCTCACTGTTCCCCAACAAGCGCTCTTGTCAAGCAGCCAACTACTTAGTCCAAACCGCAGAAACCTTTTCACGCACAAGTCGCCGATGATCCGTTTCCAAACTGATCCAGATTTCCAAGCAAGATTCGAGCTTTTGAAATTACAAAGGTAAACGATTGTGCAAGCACCATTGATTTCCTCATGTAATCACGGACATAACACACCCCGGAACAGACCTGCTGTTTAACAATTTTGTGGAGTTCGACCAGCTGACAAACAACATGAAACGCACTTCATTCTAGTAAACACTCGTCGAAAGTCAATTTTTAAGTAATTAAGAAAAAGTGTAAATGGCGGACCGAGGAGGATTCGAACCCCCGACCCCCTGATTCGTAGTCAGGTACTCTATCCAGCTGAGCTATCGGTCCGTTAAGCGCTGATTAGACGAGGCACGAAACTGTTGCAAGCGTAAAACGCAGCAATCTCAACGCTTTCTTTAAACAGCGACATCCCCCTTCGGTAAACGTATTTCAAAGGTGGTTCCTGCCTCTGTCGAGCGCATCAATTCAAGCACGCCGCCGTGCCCTCTGATAAGCTCTGCCGCAATCGCAAGGCCGAGCCCTGTCCCACCTTTTCGAGCGCCCCCCTGGAATGGGGTGAACAAATGTTCCAGCGCCTTTTTAGGCAACCCCGGACCTGTGTCATGTACACAGATCACCCAATCGTCGTCGTTCTCTTGGGCGCATACGGATATTTCACCTGCTTTTCCTGTCGCGATAATCGCTTGGCGGGCATTACGCACAAGATTGGAAATCACGCGGTAGAGCTGCTCAGGGTCCGCGCGTACGGACAAACCGATGGGAACATCCTCTGCAAAACTCAAATCATGCTCACCCACAGCGAGCCGCTCGGACGCGATCACGTCGTTTACAATCTCACTGAGCGCAAATCGCGTCAAACGCGGCGCAGGCTCTTCTGCTTTTCCAAAAGCCAGCGTTGTCTCACAAAGGTTCACCGCGCGCGTGATCGAATTCACCAATTTCGGTGCCATGCGCTGAACGACAGGGTCTTCGCTCATCTCGATACGGTCGGTAAATAACTGTGCGGAGGTCAAGATATTGCGCAAATCATGGCTCACGCGCGCGACTGCGCCGCCCAGTTGCGCAAGGCGCTCTTTCTGTTTGAGCGCTTGTGTGAGTTCAACCTGCATAGATTGCAAAGCATCTTCCGCTTCGCGCAGCTCTGTGACGCCAGACGACGGTTCAATGATCTGACGCGCATCTTCGGGTGCGGCGGCATAGCGCTGCATGTGGTCCACGACACCGCGAATTGGGCGCACCAGCAAAAAGCGCACCGCAAGGAACAACAAGCTCGCGGTGAAAATCGAAATGACCGCAGAAAGAGCCAAAATGCGCAGGCCATAATCCAGCATTGCAGCACGCAGACCTTCGGTCGGCATTGTGACCTCGATCAGCAATCCTGCTTCTCGCACAGGCGCGCCGATAATGCGGATCACTTCTGGCTCACTTTTCAGGAGCCGCGTAACGGCATCCTTGATCAATAACATTGCAGGCGGGTCACGTAGATCAAACGTGCCATCTATCGGACGCGGCATGGGTGACGACAGCACCAACTGGCGCACAGCATCGCGCCGCAACACGACGTTAAAAACCTCGGCATTGAGCAAAAGCTCTTCCTCAAGGTCTGCATCAATCATATCATCCGCCAAAAGCGCAAGCGAGGCAATCTGTGCGCGCTCCAAGCGCGACAATAGAAAATCTTCGCGAAACCGTGCAACTGACGGGAAAAAGATCAGCATCTCCGCCAACATCACAAACACAGTGGTCAGGATCAAAAAGCGACCTGAAAGCGAATTCAACATGCGCGCACGCGTCCTTTTATGCTTGTCCAGATCTTCATCTTTCCAAGTAAACTTCCCGCGGAGCGTCCCGCAGGTTCAACACATGCGCGCACATGATCATGGCAACCAGCGCTGCACAAGGCGCACCACTTTTTTGACCGTATCATTCTCAAACAAGCGCGGCGTGAAATAAGCCCCTGCGGCACGCTTGTTTATCTCGAAGACCGACGGATAAGGGGCAACCATCGCGGAAATCTGGCTCATCTTCAGCTTGTTCGCAATTGCAAGCGACCACATGCCAATCAGCTCACCTGCATGTGGCCCAGCAATAGAAACCCCGACAGGACGACCTTTCACAACCATCACTTTGATCAACCCGTATGCCTTGCGTTCTGCAATCAGTCTGTCGTTGTGATGAATGTCAAAACGCACCACTTCCAGCTTGTCGCCATGCTCTTTCTTGGCCTGCGCTTCGGTCAAACCGACCTGCGACAATTCAGGATCCGTGTAGGTCGCCCAAGGGATATGCTTCGTGCTTTGCTTTGCAGGCAAACCAAAGAGCGCAGAGCGAATGATCACCCCTGCCTGATAACCAGCGACGTGCGTAAACTGCAAACCACCTGCGACATCGCCAATCGCATAGACCTTTTTATTCGTCGTTTTCATGCTGTCATCAACAACAATACCTGTGCGGTGCGTCTCGATCCCCGCCGCTTCAAGGTTCAGCTTGTCCATATTAGACTTGCGCCCGACAGCCATCAAAAGATGCGAGCCCTTGAAAACCCGACCATCTTTCGCATGCACTTCAATCGCGCCTGCTTTGCCTTTGATCTCGCCCGCGAGCGCATCTTCTTCGATGACAAGCCCCTCAGCGCGCAGCTTATCGAGCACAATCGCAGCCATTTCAGGATCGTCTTTGCCCAGCGCTTTTGCACCTTCAATGACAGTCACCTTGGACCCCATACGCAAATGCGCTTGCGCCATTTCCATACCAATTGGGCCGCCACCGATGATTAACAAATGCTCTGGCTGTTCACGCAGCTCGAACAATGTCTCGTTCGTTTCATAAGGAACAGTATCGAGACCCGGAATGGGCGGTACAAAAGGCGAAGAGCCTGTAGAGATAACCACACGACGCGCTTTGATGCGGTAATCGCCGGCTTCGACTTCGGTTGGCGACACAAAGCGTCCGTATTCACGGATCACCTTAACGCTCAAACCTTCGAACCGCTCTTGGCTGTCCAACGGTTCAATCTGCGCAATCACACCAGCAACATGATCCTTCGCGGCGGCATAATCCACACTCGGCACAACATTGGCGACGCCATATTGGGATGCGTGCGCTTGCCCGTAGGCAGCCTTGCCCGAGGCAATCAGCGCTTTTGAGGGTACGCAACCGAAGTTCAGGCAATCGCCGCCCATTTTATGACCCTCAAGCAAGACCACAGTCGCGCCCATCTGCACCGCACCTGCTGCGACGGACAATCCGCCAGAACCACCGCCAATGACCAGAATGTCTGTTTTGATCGTTTCCATGTTCAAATGTCCTTTTTGCCGGTCACGGCTTTAACAAGAATGGGCAAGAGCGATAGCGCGCTTAGGCCAAGGATAGGCAGCAGAATGTGCGGCTCGAATATAATGCCAAGGTTCGGCGTTTCACCCGCCGCGAAAACCTCACCAAGACCCGCGCCAACAGATGTGAACACCAGCGTGCCGGGAATAATTCCGAGAAACGTTGAGATCATATAGCGGTGCAAAGGCACTTCCAAAAACGCAGGGATTAGGTTCGCAATGAAAAATGGGACCGCAGGCACAAGACGGATGATGAACAACATCGACCATTGGTTTTCGTCGATACCATCTTTGATCTTCTTCACAGGGCCTTTACTGCTTTCTAGTTTTGCGCCCAGTTTCTCACCAAAACCATACCGCGCCGCGAGGAAAATCAGTGTCGCCCCGACCGTGGCGCCAGTCACGTTAAAGAGCGTACCAAACACCGTGCCGAACAAGAAACCACCTGTCAGCGTTGCAATCGTCGCTCCCGGCAGGGAAAAGCCAACAATCGCGACGTAAATCGCTAAAAAGCCAATTACAGCAATAAGATAGTTACTGTCTCGAAACGCGATCAACGCCTCGCGGTTGTCGCGCAGCGCATCAAAACTAAGGTAATCTTTCAGCGTAAATGCACCAATGACAGCGACCACAAGGATTACCAGCATTGGAAGAAATCTGGCAAATCCAGATTTGGTTTCGGGGGTGTTTGTCATATCGTTTATCATTCTCTTTCGGATCAAATCTGTTGTTCTTGGTTGAATGCAACATGCTGATTTGATCTAGGTTGCGGTAGCCCTATCACGCGCGCTTGATCACGAGTGACAGTTGCCGTGATCAAAGCTGGACTTTCGCATCAAACTGTAACATGCGCTTCGGTAAGAACAGGCCAAATGTTGCAGAAAATAGGTACTCTTTGGTTTGACTTATCCACCACGCCTCTCTATTGGACAGGCTTCAAGATACATAGGGCCTTTGCGATTCTGCGCGACTGCCCTGCTTTATACGGAGACGGAGCGATGAAACGCACCTTTCAACCATCGAATCGCGTTCGCAAGAACCGCCACGGCTTTCGCGCACGCATGGCCACAAAAGCAGGTCGCAAGATCCTGAACGCGCGCCGCGCTAAAGGCCGTAAAGAGCTGAGCGCGTAAGCGTTTCTCTTTTAGGTTAATGACTTTGACACCGCCAGAGGCCTCAGACGCGTTAGACGCTGACGAGAACACGCCACTGGCGGTTTCTTTGCGTCTTGCGGTTCTCAAAAAACGCAGCGATTTTTTGCGTGCAGCGCGTGCGCGCCGTCAAGGCACCGCATCCATGATGGTGCAAATGCGTGATCGTCGCGATGATGATCTGGCGGTACGCGTCGGTTTCACCTGTTCCAAGAAAGTCGGCAACGCCGTCGCACGCAATCGCGCCAAACGCCGTCTACGCGAAGCTGCGCGCGCTGTTCTACCCCAGCATGGCGCTGATGGCTGCGACTATGTTCTCATTGGCCGCGCTGAAGTCACTGCAAATCGCCCTTTTGATCTGCTCATCGGCGATCTGCGGTACGCTCTCAAAAAACTGCACGCCCAAAAATGAGCCCGCTCGCACACATCGTAGCCCTCCCCGTGCGCGCCTACCGTTTACTACTCTCTCCTTGGGTCGGCATGCACTGTCGCTATGATCCCACATGCTCTGCCTACGCGATGGAAGCACTCAAAAAACATGGCGCAATCAAAGGCAGCTGGCTCGCTGCGCGCCGCATCGGTCGTTGTCATCCTTGGGGCAGCTCTGGCATTGATAACGTGCCAGACTAATCTTGCCCCTTATGTTAAGGCCTTGCCATGCTAGATAATCACGACGACATCCACCCGCTCTTTCACGGCGCTCCGTCCACAACAGAGTTCAAGAAGCTGCGCAAACGCATTGTGCGCCAAACGCGTGAGGCGATTGAGCAATACGGGATGATCGAACCCGACACTAAGTGGCTCGTTTGTTTATCAGGTGGCAAAGACAGCTACACATTATTGGCCGTTCTCAATGAGCTGAAATGGCGTGGCCTGCTGCCTGTTGAACTGATTGCCTGCAATCTGGATCAAGGCCAGCCTAATTTTCCAGCGACAGTTTTGCCTGAATTCCTCAAGAAAATGGGCGTGCCACATCGTATTGAATATGAAGACACCTATTCCATCGTCATGGATAAAATCCCAGCGGGCCGCACCTTTTGCGCGCTCTGTTCGCGTTTGCGGCGCGGCAATCTCTACCGCATCGCGCGTGAGGAAGGTTGCTCTGCTGTCGTGCTTGGTCATCACCGCGATGACATCCTTGAGACATTCTTCATGAATCTCTTCCACGGCGGTCGCCTTGCTACGATGCCGCCGAAACTGCTGAATGATGAGGGCGACCTGTTCGTTTACCGCCCCCTCGCTCATGTGGCCGAAGTCGATTGCGAGAAATTCGCGAGCGCGATGAAATACCCGATTATTCCATGTGATCTGTGCGGTTCTCAGGATAGCTTGCAGCGTCAACAAGTCAAACAAATCCTCGATCAATGGGAAACCAACAGTCCCGGTCGTCGCCAAATCATGTTTCGTGCGCTGACCAATGCGCGCCCGTCACACTTACTCGACCCCAAACTCTTTGATTTCGCAGGGCTGATGCGCGGGAATGTGCCTGAGAGCGAACAATAATCCAGACTGTTTGCGCGCACGCAACAATGCGTTAGGAACGTTTCCAAACAACGCACAAAGCGCGAGCAGAGATATGACAGTCACACGACGCACCTTCGCCCTGACCCTTGGCGCATTCGGCCTTGCCGCATGCAACAGCGCTCCTTCTGCTAGAACGAGCCGTGCCAAACCATCTGGCCTTGCCGCAGAATTTCGCCCGCAACCCAACGCAGGCTACGACGCTTGGGTTGCGAGTTTCAAAAATCGCGCAAGCGGATACGGGTTAAGTGCAGCGACTGTTGCCGCTGGTTTTCGCGGCGCAGGCTTTTTGCCCGGCGTCATCAAACGTGACCGCAATCAAACAGAATTCAAACGCTCGCTAGAGGACTACCTCTCCATCGCCGCGTCTGACGAACGCATCGCCAAAGGACGCGCCGCCTTTGCACGCCATCGCACGACCTTAACGGCGCTAGAAGCAAAGTACGGCGTCGATGCAGAAATCATCTGCGCGATTTGGGGTTTAGAGAGCCAATATGGCGAGCGCATGGGCGACATTCCCATCATTTCATCCACCTCGACGCTCGCCTTTGAAGGGCGGCGCGGGGTGTTCTTTGAAAAACAGCTCGTTGCAGCACTAAAAATCATCCAGAACGGCGACATCACGGCCAACCGCATGGTTGGCAGCTGGGCGGGTGCAATGGGGCACACACAGTTTATACCAACCTCTTACGAGGGCTTCGCTGTGGATTTCACAGCTGATGGCCGCCGCGATATCTGGTCTGCGGATCCCAGCGATGCCCTTGCCTCTACCGCCGCATACTTGCAGCGCAACGGCTGGGCGCGCGGTGTGAAATGGGGTTCTGAGAGCGCGTCCGGCACGCTTCAACCCCAAGCGGGCGGTCCGAAATTCGCCACCACCGGCAATTTCCGGGCGATCAAGCGTTACAACAATTCTGACGCCTACGCGATTGGTGTGGGGCATCTGTCCGACCGTATCGCAGGTGCAGGTCCTTTACGCGGACAGTTCCCGCCCGATGCGAATGGGTTGACGAAAGACGACCGGATCGCCTTGCAACAACGCCTCACACGACGCGGGTTTGACACGGGCGGTGCTGATGGTGTCTTCGGACCTAAAAGCAAAGCAGCGGTCAGCGATTATCAACGCAGCAAAGGATTGCCCGTAACAGGCACACCCTCGCAAGAACTGCTTCGCAGTCTTTAGTTTTGAGCGTTGAAGCTGAACAAACGTTCGCCATTGATTGAGTAGCCGTTGATTAAATCAGCGGCATTCTGTGACACAAGCCACGCTTCCAAAGCCTGCGCAACGGCGGCGTTCACATGCGGATGTTTCACAGCGTTCACAGGCAAATAGGCGTACTGATTAAACAGCGCAGGATCACCCGCGTAGAGTAACGCCAATCCAGTTTTATTGCCAAAATTCAACCAACTCGCACGATCTGCGAGGATGTATGCACCCATCGCAGAAGCCGTATTCAAGCTCGCACCCATGCCTGCGCCCACAGCTTTGTACCATGGATCGAACGCACTGACCTCTAGCGCTGCCGCATCCCACAAAACCAACTCCTTCTTATGCGTACCGCTTTCATCACCACGTGAAATAAATGGTGCTTTCGCCGCTGCGATCCGCTTTAACGCATCACGCGCACTCGTGGCTTGCGCCAGTTGGGCCGGATCATGCGCAGGCCCGATCAGTACGAAATCATTATACATGATCTCGCGACGATAAGGCGCGAAACCCTCAGCCACAAACGCATCTTCCGCTGCTTTGGAATGCACAAGGATCGCATCCACGTCCCCTGCGCGCCCAAGACGCAGCGCTTGGCCGGTGCCGACGACCAAAAGCTGAACTTCCAGTCCGATCTCTGCCTTGATCACAGGCAAAAGCACATCCGACAGTCCCGAATTATGAAAGCTCGTCGTCACCGCCAACCGCATGGTTTCAGCAAACGCCACACCCCCAAGAGCCAACCACATCAAGACCGCAAGCCGTATCATTCGATGATATCTCCGTTTAAGAACGCTTGCGCTTCTGGCGTTTCAGGCGTCACGAAAAATCTGCCCGCCGCACCGCGCTCATGCACTTTTCCACCCAGTAGAAACACCACATCAGACGCCATGCGCCGCGCTTGGCCCAAATCATGCGTTGTCATGATGATCTGCGTCCCTCTCAAATGAGCGTCTTTCAAAAGCGTCTCAATCTCGCGCGTGGATCGCCCATCGAGGTTCGCACAAGGTTCATCCAGAAACAGCACATCCGGTTCGCGGATCAGCGCGCGCGCGAGGGCAAGTTTTTGCTTTTCACCGCCTGAAAGTCGGGGGGCATGACGGTCTAGGGCATCCGCCAATCCGATGCGTTCCGCCCATGTCTCTACACGTTGCGCAATTACGGGTTTCGCCGTGCCGATTAACTCAAGCGGATACGCAAGATTAGCGCGCACAGTACGGCGCAGCATGATGGGACTTTGAAACACATAGGCTTGTTCCTGACGCGCCTGTGCATCCGGTTTCGAGAGGGTCAGCGCGCCGGACGAAAGCCGCTCAACCCCATGCAGCACGCGCAAAAGAGTGGTCTTTCCAGCACCATTTGGACCCAGAATAATCGTGATGTCAGGTGCATTCAGCGCCAGATCAACTGGCCCAAGAATGACCTTGCCCCGCCGCTTCACCACTCCCTTGGAAAGAGCCAAACTCACCAGCGTCCCTCCTGCTCTGTGCGCGACAGGGAGTGGATCAAGATGTTCACCGCCAAAGCAAGTGCGATCAAAACAAAGCCAAGCCCTAGCGCAAGGGCGAAATCCCCCTTGCCTGTTTCCAGCGCAATCGCAGTCGTCAAAACGCGCGTCGCATGATCGATGTTCCCGCCCACAATCATGATCGCGCCAACTTCGCCAATCGCGCGGCCAAACCCCGCCAGAGCAGCAGTCAACAATGCGCGACGACCATCCCAGATCAAAGTCATGATCCTTTGACGTTTCGTGGTGTTCAGCGAAATCAGCAGGTCATGATATTCCGCCCACAACTCACGCATCGCCTGATGGGTGATCGAAGCGATGAGCGGCGTGATAATGATCACCTGCGCAATAATCATCGCAGTTGGCGTGAATAACAAACCAAACACTCCGAATGGGCCGGAACGGCTCAGCAACAAGTAAACAATCAGCCCCACGACCACGGGCGGCAAACCCATCAAAGCATTCAAAACCGCAATCGCGGTGCGGCGATACCGAAAGCGCCGGATCGCCAACCATGTGCCAAAAGGCAGGGCAATCAGAGACGCGAAAACCAACGCCGTGACACTCACCTGCAACGAGCGCAGCGTGATCTCGACCAAATCACTGTCGAGCGTGACAATCAGCCAGAAAGCGGCCTCCAATCCGGCCCAAATGTCGGTCATTGCGCATCCTTCACAGGCCCACTCGGCCCTTTGGCGCAATCAATCACCGATCCAACCGTCACACCACCAGATTTACGGCGCGTTTACTGCCAGAGGCGACGAGCAATCTAGATACCAAAGGGAACGCCACCCGTAACGGGCAGATTGATACCTGTCACATACTGCGCCTCAGGGCCTGCCAAAAAGGCAACAGCGTTCGCCACATCTTGCGGCAATCCCGCATCGCGCAGGGCCACATTGGCATAGCGTTGCTGTTTGATGTCCGCCACGCTCATCCCTTGCTCTTGAGACAATCGCGTATTGGCGGCTTCGTGCATATCCGTCGCAATAAAACCGGGGCAAACGGTGTTGCACAGAATGCCATCAGGCCCAAACTCTGCGGCAAGCGTTTTGGTCAAACCGACCAAGCCATGTTTCATCGCCGTATAAGCACCAAACCCCGCCTCAGCCCCCAGACTTCCTGTCGAGCCGATATTGATGATCCGCCCGCCACCAAGTTTGCGCATTTCTGGGATTACCGCTTGGGACAGCATCATTGGACCCAGTAAGTTAACCTCAAAGCTAGAGGTCCACTGCGCAGCATTGGTGGACAAGAAGTTATCTGACCCCGCCAACGAGCCTGCGTTGTTTACCAAGATATCCAAACGACCGAAGCGCGCCAGCACTTGCTCCATCACCGCCGCGATATCGCGCGCGGATGTGACATCAAGCGTAAGCGCCAAGGCAGACCCACCTCGCGTAATGATGTCTTGCGCCAATGCGTCCAACAAACCCGCGCGCGTGGTCATGCCCCCTTCAATCGCTCCGCTGATATCCGTGACCACAACATGCGCGCCATCTTGTGCCAAACGCTGCGCAATGGCCCGCCCAATGCCCTTGGGCGCTGAGACCCCCGTGACAAGCGCCACCTTCCCGTGCAAAGCCTGCATGCTGTTATCCCCATCGCCTTTGTTACTCTTTCAGAGCTAAGCGGTGCATTTCGATCTACAAGGGCACCGCGATCAACCTATTTGATGCCATCCAAATTTGCGCTACACATCACACCCATGACGCCAGATTTCACCAGTTCTTTTCCTTTGCGCGCCGCGCGTGTGCACGAAGTTTGCGGCCCAAGTGCTGCAAGCTTTGCCGCTGTGTGCGCCAGTACGGCACAGGGTACGGTGCTGTGGATCCGCGAACATTGGCGACCCGAGGGCTTGAACCCACTGGGTCTTAGCCCCTTCTTTGATCCTGCTAAACTCTTGATCGCACAGGTAAAAGATCAAACTGAGGGCCTTGCTGTGGCCGAAGAAGCGCTGCGCGACGGATCAGTCCCCTTGGTTGTTCTAGAGATCAGCCAGCCCATTGGATTGATCCAAGGGCGACGCCTGCAACTCTCTGCAAAGACAGGCAAATCCACGGGTCTGTGCCTGATTCCCGATGGTATGGGCAGCAATGCCGCCGAGTCCCGCTGGCGCGCCGCACCACTTTTTGATCCTTTCTCTGCGGCAGGAGACTCGACTCTGCAGCGTTACGAACTTATTAAGAACAAATCAGGAACATTAGGATCTTGGCATGTTCGATGGGATACAGCGTCGCGTCGTCTCCATCTGGTTTCCGCGACTGGCGAGTGATCGCGTTTTACGGATGCGCCCTCTTGAGGGGCCATTCGCGCTGACGCTTACGCAAAGCAATACCAACCGGATTTATTGCTTGAACACGGCGGCGGAACGACTTGGCCTCAGCGCTGGCATGCCCTTTTCCGACGCACGTGCGTTCTGCCCTGATCTGCAAAGCCGCCCTGCTGATCCTTTGGCGGATCGTCGTTTTCAACATGCCCTGCGCCGCTGGGCGGTGCGTTATTGTCCTTGGGTCGGGCTTGAGGATCACGATGGTCTGGTGCTCGACATCACAGGCACTGCGCATCTGTTTGGCGGCGAGGCCACGCTTTTGATGGACATGCGCCAACGGCTTTCCCGCGCTGGAATCACCGCGCGCATCGGGCTTGGCGATTCACGCGGCGCCGCTTGGGCCTTAGCGCATCATGGTGAAGGAAGCGCGCCTATTGGCGCGGCTTTGGAAGCGTTGCAAGATTTACCTGTCACGGCCCTGCGCCTTGAGGAAAAAACCGTCACAGCGCTTGGTCGTCTTGGTCTGCGCACGATCAACGATCTCGCAAGCGCTGCGCGCGCCCCTTTGACCCGCCGTTTTGGTCCCTCTCTGCTCATGCGTCTTGACCAAGCCCTTGGGCAACAGCCCGAACAAATCACCCCGCTCAAAGATCCGCCCCATTACGGCGTGCGCATGACCTTGCCCGAACCCATCGGCATCAAGAGCGATGTGATGGAGGGAACTTCGCGCCTACTCACCCAGCTCTGCGAAAAGCTGAAAGCACGCGAAACAGGCGCGCGCATCCTCTCTTTGACACTGCGCCGCGTCGATCAGGACAGCCAACAAGTCGAGCTCCGCCTCGCCCGCCCCATGCGTGACGCAAGCCGTATTCTGCCCCTGTTTGAACGTGGCATTGGCGATGTGGATGCAGGCTACGGCATCGATCAAATGCGCCTTGAAGCGGTGCAGGTCGAACCGATGGCAGTGCAGCAAATTAGCCATGTCTCTGCTGGTCATAAAGATCAGCTTGATGATCTGATCACCCGCATCGGCACACGCATCGGCCTTGAAAACGTGCAGCGTTTTCTAGCCGCAGACAGCCATATTCCCGAGCGCAGCTATCAAATCGCCGCCGCAGCATTTTCCACTCCTGACAGTGCATGGTCCACCATACGCCCCCGTCCGCTTCACATCTTTCCGCCCAACCCTTTGATGGGCACTCATGCCGCCCCTACCCCGCCAAAACGCTTTCGCTGGCGGCGCATGTCCTTCTCAACCGCGCGCGCATCTGGACCAGAACGCATCGCACCGGAGTGGTGGCTGGAAGCAGGGGGCTGGCACACTGGTGTGCGCGATTATTGGTGTGTTGAAACCCGCCAAGGCCGCCGCCTTTGGCTGTTTTTTACCCCGCAAAGCCCAAGCTGGTATGTCCAAGGCGAATTCGCATGAGCTACGCAGAACTCGCCACGACCACCAATTTCACCTTCCTGCATGGTGCGTCACATCCTGAGGAAATGGTGACCCGTGCCGCAGAGTTAGGCTTGCAAGCCATCGCCATCACAGATCGCAATTCGCTTGCGGGTGTCGTGCGAGCATATGCAGCCCTGAAAGAACTCAAACGCGCCACTGAAGACACCATACGCATCCGTTCAGAAACGCAACTTGATCACTCTTCACGCCAAGAAGTCGGCGACCCCCAACACATCCCGCGTCCTGAAACCCTCCATCTCCCCAAGCTGATCGTCGGCGCACGTCTTATGCTGCGCGAAAGCGCGTGCGATTGGATCGCGCTCCCAAAAGATCGCCCTGCCTACAGTCGCCTCACCCGCCTTTTGACTCTCGGCAAACGGCGCGCGGAAAAAGGTCAATGTCACCTCGACCTACCTGACCTCTTAGAGGGCTGCACTGGCATGATCCTCATCGCCCTGCCAAACGGTCCCCTGCGCAAAGCCGCCGCTGACATCCAGAAAATGCAGCGTCGTTACCCGTCCCACGTCTTCCTCGGTGCCGCCCCACGCTACAATGGGTCTGATCAGGCCTACCTCGCCGCGTGCGCGCGGCTTGCGCTCAAAACCTCCGCGCCGATGGTGGCTGTAGGTGATCCACTGATGCATCACGGCAAACGTCGCCAGCTCGCCGATGTGCTCACCTGCATGCGCGAACATATCACCATCGATCAGATCGGCACGCGCGCGCTCCCCAATGCTGAACGTCGTCTCAAAGGGCACGCTGATATGGCGCGTGTGTTTCGTGATCATCCTGCCGCGCTGCAACGCTCTGTAGAAATCGCTGCGCGGTGTAGCTTCTGCCTGAGCGAACTCTCTTATGAGTATCCCGATGAAATCAGCGAGGGCGAACCGCCCCAAGAACGTCTCACTCGCCTCGCCTATGAGGGCATGATGCGCCGCTACCCGAATGGCGCGACGAAAAAGGCGAAAGCGCAGATCAAGAAGGAACTCAAGCTGGTCAAAGCCTTGAATTTCCCTGCTTATTTTCTGACCGTCCATGACATCGTGCAATTCGCGCGTTCACAAGGGATCCTCTGCCAAGGGCGCGGTTCGGCGGCCAATTCGATCCTGTGCTACTTGCTCGGCATCACCGAAGTCAGCCCCGAAGTCATCACCATGGTCGTGGAGCGATTTGTATCAGAGGCCCGCGCAGAACCGCCTGATATCGACGTAGATTTCGAGCATGAACGCCGCGAAGAGGTGATCCAGCATATTTACACCAAATATGGGCGTCACCGCGCTGGATTATGCGCCACTGTCACCCATTTTCGCACGCGTGGCGCGATCCGTGAGGTAGGTAAAGTGATGGGGTTGAGCGAGGATGTGACTGCAAGCCTGTCGAGCCAAATTTGGGGGCAATCTGACAAAGGTGCGGACCCTGATCGCGTGCGCGAATTGGGTCTCAACCTCGAAGATCGTCGCCTTGCCCAAACCATCCGCCTGATCGGGGAAATCATCGGTTTTCCAAGGCATCTATCCCAACACGTCGGTGGATTTGTCATTACAAAAGAACGTCTTGACGAATTATGCCCGATTGAAAACGCCGCAATGGAGGATCGCACAGTTATCGAATGGGACAAGGATGACATCGACACTTTGGGCATTCTGAAAGTCGATATTCTGGGGCTGGGGATGCTCAGCTGCATCCGCAAATCATTTGATCTTTTGCACGAGCATCACCGCAAAACCCTTTCCATCGCGACCGTGCCGCAAGAAGACCCCGAGACCTACGATATGCTCTGCGTCGCCGATGCCGTTGGCGTGTTTCAGGTAGAGAGCCGCGCACAAATGAACTTTCTGCCGCGCATGTTACCGCGCAAGTTTTACGATCTGGTGATTGAAGTCGCCATCGTGCGCCCCGGCCCTATTCAGGGCGGCATGGTGCATCCCTATATCAACCGTCGCCAAGGCCGCGAAAGCGTGCATTTCCCCTCTAAAGAGCTTGAAGATGTGCTCGGCAAAACCCTCGGCGTGCCGCTGTTCCAAGAGCAAGCGATGCAGATCGCCGTGGTCGCTGCGGGCTTTGATCCAGCCGAAGCAGATCAGCTGCGTCGCTCCCTCGCCACCTTTCGGCGTATGGGCACGATCAGTACCTTCAAAGAGCGTTTTATCAGCGGCATGCTGGAACGTGGATACGATGAAGATTTCGCACAACGCTGTTTCGCGCAGATCGAAGGGTTTGGCGAATACGGCTTTCCCGAAAGTCATGCGGCCGCCTTTGCGATGCTGGTTTATGTCTCTGCTTGGCTCAAAAAGCATCACCCTGCGGTATTTGCCTGCGCTTTGCTCAACTCGCAACCGATGGGCTTTTACGCCCCTGCCCAGATCGTGCGTGATGCGCGCGAACACCATATCGAAGTGCGCCCCATTTGCGTCAACGCAAGTGCGTGGGACAACACATTAGAGCGGCGCGGTGATGGCGCGCTGGCGCTGCGATTGGGGTTTCGCCAGATCAAAGGCTTTCGCGAGGCGGATGCCGATTGGATCGTCGCCGCGCGCGGCAATGGCTACCGCGACCCCGAAGCCGTCTGGCTGCGTGCCGGCGTGGCCCCTTCCATTTTGGAGCGCCTCGCTGAAGCGGACGCCTTCTCCGACATGGGCCACACACGGCGCGACGCGCTTTGGTTGGTCAAGGCAATCCGTGGGCAGCAACCTTTGCCGCTGTTCAATGATCCCATTGATGGCGAGAGCATTTCCGAGCCTGACGTGATCCTGCCGAACATGCATTTGGGCGAAGAGGTGGTAGAGGATTACGTCTCCATGCGGCTGACTTTGCGCGCACATCCGATGGAATTGCTGCGCCCGAATATCGCCGGTCTGACGCCGCATGACAAGCTTCCCAATGCGCCTTTGTACCGGATTTCCGTATGCGGCCTGGTGATTACACGTCAACGTCCCGGCACTGCCTCTGGCGTTATTTTCCTGACGCTAGAGGATGAAACCGGGGTTAGTAATGTGGTGGTTTGGCCGAAATTATACGAAAAATATCGCCGCGCAGTGATGGGCGGACGGCTCTTGCGTGTCACGGGTTTTTTGCAGCGTGAAGGCATAGTCGTGCATGTGATTGCCCAAGAGGTTGAGGATCTGTCGCATCGCTTGAGCGAGTTGGGTCATCCGCTGGATGATCAGGTTGGGATTACGCGTCCCGAGGCAGATGATGCACCACGTCCACGCCGCCAGCCTGCACGCGCAATGCATCCACGTGATCAAGCGAAGCGGTTGTTTCCAAGTCGGGATTTTCATTAGCGGTTGAGGGGCTCTGCCCCGTCTCGGCAAGCCGAGCCTCCCCGGGATATTTATAAAGAGAGGATGCGAATAAGGTTAACGCTTAAAGCTGATATCCGACATCATCGCATCAGGATTGGATCGGTCCGTCGCTCGCAAGCGTAAGCCATCCGAACTTACGCGCCATTCTACATTTTGCGCAATATCGCGGCCTGTTTCCGGGTCTTTTACGCGGAACGTGAAAGCGAGAATATCACCGCGCTGCACGCCTTTAATCCGAACCAAACCAAGCCCATCCGGGTTAAACCAGTGGCCTGTTATCTCTTCCGAGCCTGCATCGCTTTTGATTTCCCCTGAAAGAGTAAGCTTGCGACCCGGAACAGCACAGCGACCTTTTATCGTAAGAACATCAGCGTCATAGGTATTTTTCAGACGACAGCGCACAGTCTCTTGCGGGCCATCAGGCGTTTCGCGCGCCCAACCAGAACCGTTCCAAGCCCCCTGCATCTCTGCCATAGGATCCGCCAAAGCGGCACCACTTAAAACCAGCAAAGCGCAGGTCACAATCCGCATCATTTATTAGATCCTCGAGCCGTCAACAGTGCAGGCAACAAAAGTAAATCAAACAGCAATGCAGCCCAAAGCGTAATAATCATCATGCCGCCAAACAAACGAATTGGAAAGAACCCAGATATCATTGTGATGGATAATCCAAAAGTTAACAAAACCGTCGTAAGTACCATAATCTGCCCCGCAGAGGCAGTTGCGGAGATCACGGCCTCACGAGGCTCTGATCCCTTTGCGCGCGCTTCAAAGAAGCGATTCATAAAATGCACGCTATCATCGATCGCAATACCGAAGGAAATGGTCAACGCAAGAACCGCGGTAGGAGACAACTGACCAGATGTGCAAAGACGCTCCCGTCACCATCAACGGAAGCACATTCGGCACCAACAAAAGCGGAAACAAACGTAGCGATCCAAAAGCAATCGCAACCACAAATGTGGCACCTAAGGATGCAATGACCAGACCTTTGGAAAGTTGCGAAATCAAACTCACCGCTTCTTGGCGCATCAGAGTCGGCAACCCGTAAACACGCGCGGCACCACCTGCTTGTGCCGTCTCATAAAGCGCATCGAAAAGCATGGCGGCTTGCGCATTCCGCATCGGCTCTGGCACCGAAATGAAGATACGCGAGACGGTCTCAATAGGGCGCACTTGCCCGACCACTTCACTTGGAACAAGCGTTAAGTCCTCCGCAACGGGCGCGCCATCAACACCCAGCCAACGGGCAATATTCACTGTGGATAAAACAGCCTCGGCACCCGCGAGCTTGGTTAATGCATCGACCATCACTTCTGTTTCCCGCCAATCGCCTTCCATTTCAACGATCATTTGAAACACACCTCCAAAATCGTCCGAAATCGCATCATTTACCTGCACCGTCTGGCTGCCCGAAGGGAGGTTTTGATAGAGCGGAAACCAAGCTTTGGTCTGTTGGAAGCCAAAGATCGAAAGCACTAGAACGAAGACGCCCGAAGCAATCACAGTCTTTGGAATGCGCAAAGAAAACATCGCCAAACGCTGCGCAAGAACGCCCGTGAAATTCGGCGTCGAACGTGTATTGGGACGAATGACCAGCGCCAAAAGCGCGAAGGTCGAAATCGTAATTGCAAAGGCCAGCAAAGTCCCAAGCCCCCCAAGCACCGCAAAATCAAACAATTGGGCATTGCGGGTCACCATGATGCTCGTAAACGCCAGTGCCGTCGTGATTGCGGTCAAGGCGCAAGCAGGGCCGATGCGTAAAATCGTTTCGCGCGGACTGTCACCAGTTGCTTTCAAATACCCCGCCAAATGGACCCCATCCGCAACACCCAACACCAGCAGCAAAATCGGGATAACATTGCTCAGTACCGTGATCGGATGTCCAAGCCAAACCGACAATGCCAGCACGCTTGCAGCGCTCAGAAGCGCAGGGATCACAGCAAGTAAAACCATCCTCAAATCCCGCAGCAACACAAGCGCGGCAAAACCAACGAGCAAGCTCCCCCAAAGATTTATACCGCTGCTACCCCAAAACCCGAATTTTTTCATGGGTTATGACGCGGAAATTGTCTGA
>NZ_MLCB01000089.1 GCF_001890925.1 Planktotalea frisia | reverse complement strand
TCAGACAATTTCCGCGTCATAACCCATGAAAAAATTCGGGTTTTGGGGTAGCAGCGGTATAAGCCATCAAAAGTCATCGTTGTCGTAACGGGATCGGTGATGCCTGAGACCCATAGACCACTGGCTGCGGGAGAACCTTGGGTTTGCACGTTGGCTGTTTGACCTGAGGCATTTGTCGTTGTGGTGATATCTACATTCAGCGTTTCGGTCGCACCTGCGATTGCGAAATTGCCGTTTTCATCTAGTGCACTCCAATCAAGTGTCGTGCTGTCATCAACAGGTTCCGCGCCGATCAGATCGTTGCCTGCATTACCGTCAATACTATCCGCACCTTCGCCACCGCGAATGGTATCTGCGCCGCCATCGCCTGCGATTGTGTCAGCGCCATCGCCACCATCGATAAGATCGCCGCCCCCGTCACCACGAATGGTGTCAGCACCACCGCCACCAAAGATCGTGTCGCCACCACCATTGCCACGAATGGTATCCGCACCGTCTTCGCCAAAGATAACGTCGTTGCCCGCGCCGCCCAAAATGCTGTCATCGCCATCGCCACCACCCGGCGAGATGTTGTCTGTATCGCCATAAAGCGTGTCATTTCCATCGCCACCTTCAAGGGTGTCATCCCCACCACCGCCGAAAACAATATCGTTTTCTAGCCCGGCTTCGACGCTGTCATTTCCATCGCCTGCGCTGACAGTGTCTTCATTGCCGAGTGGGCCAGTACCATCGCCTGCATCGATTTGATCGCCATTTGGGTCGGTGTAGCTCGCATCAATAACATCTGCGCCGCTTGTGCCTGTCACCACGACAGGGGCTGTATAGGCAGGACCAGAAGTGACAAAGGCTGTGCCGCTTGTCGTGAACCATGTATCGGGGATGAAGTAGACGTTTCCATCCGTCGCTTCGTAGTAGGTGCCAGTATCGTTGATGTTGGAATACGTGCTGCCATTGCCAGCCCAAACTCCGGTCCAATTCCAACCCCCTGTTCCAATGGTGCTGGCAATCGTAAAGAAGATTTGGGTTGCATCAATGAAGTCGTTTGTATCCAGCGAGCTATCGCCGAGCGTTACAAGATATCCATTAGGTTCAGGACTCATAACCAGAATATGACGGTTGCAGCGAGGGCGATCGCTGAC
>NZ_MLCB01000088.1 GCF_001890925.1 Planktotalea frisia | reverse complement strand
ATAAAGAATATGAAATCCAAACCCGCAAACTCTCGTTATGAATGAGGGAGCCTAGGGGGGCAGGTCACAGTCACTTGATCATCTCTTCGATGGTTTGATTGCTCAACGACAGCAGATAGGCGCAGGTGTCGCCGTAGATGTAGTCGGGCATGGATTGGCTGCAAAGTCAGCGAAGAGACGTTGATCGATTTCTTATAAGAAATTCACGCCCTTATGCATTAGAGAAAGTTGAATTGAATAAGCAGGATTAATACCCGCTTATCCAATTATTTCAAAGTGCAGTGCCGATTGCGATTAGATCCTTCGAGAACTGCTGTGGATCTGATGGCATTTCACCGTCCAAAACCCTCGCTTGTTCAAATAGAACTCGGCTTAGGGCTTTTTGTAGTTCGGGAGAAAGATCTGGGATTTTACGAACCAGTGAATGGTCCGCATTTACTTCCAAGGTCTTTTTACTACCCTCAAATTCGGGATTTTGAGCCTTTAGGATGCGTTCTAAGTTGAAGTCCAGCCCGCCTTTACCAGCGACTAACCTGACGGGGCTTTCGACAAGTGAGGTCGTCACTTTTACATCTTCGACAGCATCCCCCAAGCAATCCTTGATTAACAATGCTATCGAGCTGGTCTCAACTTCGTTGGTCGCTTCATTTGGCGTTTCTTCAGACAACTCAGAAAGATCATACTTGTCACGAGAGATGGATAAGAATAACTTTTCTTTGTAAGCACCCATTTGTGACATCCAAAATGCATCGATGGGATCCGTCATCAGTAATACATCAATATCTTTGGCTCTAAAGCCCTCTAGGTGGGGGCTAGTCTTGGCTTGCTTTAATGTATCAGCAGTAAGGTAGTAGATCTTATCTTGCTTATCTGCCATCTCTTCCAAATAGCTATCAAGACTGATCAGCTTTTGATGTTTAAGTGAATACGCACGAGTGATCTCTGCGATCTTATCACGATATTCATAGTCTTCGTAGAGTCCTTCTTTTAAGACTTTACCAAATTGCTCCCAAAACGTGTCATACCCTGCTTCGTCTTTTTTCAGCTTCTTTTTGAGTTCGGAGAGAACTCGTTTCGTAACAGACTTTGAAATCTTTTTGATGACTGGGCTGTTCTGAACCATTTCCCTGCTAACGTTTAGATCAAGGCTCGTGGTGTCAAGGATACCCTTCGCAAAGCGCAGCCATGTAGGGATCACGCCATCCACATCCTGGCTAATGAATACACGGTTTATATATAGGCTGACTTTTGTTTTGCGTTCAGGCTCGAAAAGATCAAAAGGGGCGGTCTTGGGAATATACAGAAGATTAGTAAAATCTATCGATCCTTCGGTCTTGTTATGCAGAATAATGTAAGGCTCATCAAAAGCGCCCAAGCTGGCTTTATAGAACTCAGAATATTCTTCTTCTGACACCTCTGAAGGCGACTTCGTCCACAATGCTTGCGCACTGTTCGCTTGTTCCTTCTCCACGTCCTTAGATTGCACGAAAATAGGAATAACGATGTGATCCGAATACTTTTTGATTAGTTCTTTAAGTTTATGAAGATTAGCATATTCTTTGGCATCTTTGCGCAGGAATAGCTTGATAGAAGTCCCGACGGGCTGTTCGTCGCTTACAGCAGTAATTGTATATCCCGCTTTTCCATCACTCTCCCAAATGTTGGCTCCATTCTCGCCCGCTTTCCTAGTAGTCACCACGACTTTTTCTGCGACCATGAAAGCCGAATAAAAGCCTACACCGAATTTACCGATGAGTGCTTTGGCTGCGTTTTTACTATCAGAAGCTTCTTCGATACTGTCTAAAAATGAAGACGTTCCTGAGCGTGCAATAGTCCCAAGCGTTTCTGTGAGATCATCAGCATTGAGACCGATGCCAGTGTCTATAATTTCAACTGTTTTCTTCTTGTCATCAACGGCAACTAGGATCTCATCTTCATCCGAATTTAAGATGTCAGGCTGTGTCTGACCCAAGAGCTTTCGTTTGTGGACCGCATCTGAAGCATTCGATAGAAGCTCACGCAGAAAGATGTCTCTGTCAGAATACAGTGAGTTAATAACTATGTTTAGGATCTTGCCTGTATCGGCTTCAAAGTTGCGAGTTTGTTCTGTCATGTGAGGCTCCTATTCTTTGGGCATGAGATAATAATTTGACCAAGGGAAACAATAACTATTTGCATTTTTGTCAACCAAGCCTGAGACGCAATCTCCTGAGTAAGTAGATATGCACAACTGAACGCAATGCAGGTCAGATTTCTTATGAGAAATTCATTTCTGAAACTCATGAACAAATACTCATTATCTCATCAGTTCACGTAACCCATTGAAAGGACACGGACCTTTATCCTCCCTTGTGGAATGTGAAATTCCAGTCATGTTAAAACTCATGAAAAGCACCATTTTACAATGAGTTAGACATGGCATTAGGTAAACAAGCAAAGATACTGACTAAGAAACAAATCGACCAGCTGATCTGGTATGTTGGCACTTTGCGGCAGCCCTTACGCAATGAAGTGATTGTGATGTTGTCGGTCCGTGCAGGTCTTCGTGCAAAAGAGATCGCTTGTCTTACATGGTCGATGGTTACGGATGCCGATGGCGACATTGGCACAAGCATTCATTTGACAGATAAAGCATCCAAGGGCAGGGGCGGTCGAGTAATCCCGTTGAACATGCAGTTGCGCCTGAAGTTGGCGGATCTGCTCGAACAAGAACGTCAGAACCATCGTTTCGATCTAACTACATCGCATGTGATCCGCACTGAGCGTTCTGCCAAGACATCACCCCAAGCGATTGTGAACATGTTTGCGTCATGGTTCGATGATATGGGATTGTTGGGTTGCTCGTCTCATAGTGGGCGTAGGACGTTCATCACCAGCGCCGCTCGAAAGATCAGCTCAGTTGGAGGATCTTTACGGGGTGTGCAGATGCTGGCGGGTCACTCGTCGCTGGCTGTGACGCAGCGCTACATCGAAGGTGATGTTGAGGCGAAGACAAAGGTAGTAGAGTTGGTTTGAGTTACATTGCCAATGTTGTGTTGCATGCTCTTGTGTGGCACGAATGTTCCTAAGAAATTCTAGTAAAACGTGAGGGGCTGGGACATTGGCAAAAATATCGGTAGACCAGGTTCTTTTAAAGGCAAAGTCTCACGCAAAGAAAGGTGAGATTGAAGACGCAAAAAAGCTATACCAATCTGTGTTGCAGGCTTTTCCCAAGAATGTACGTGCGCAGCAGGGTTTGGCTGCATTGAGCAAGCCCGATGCGCCACAGGCTGTACCTCAGGAAATCATTGATCGCCTTGTTGCTCTCTATAATCAGGGACAACTGACTGCTGTCGTTGAGCAGGCACAAGCTCTGACAGAGCAATATCCTGAAGCATTTATTGTTTGGAATATCTTGGGGGCTGCGACCAAAGGCTTGGGTCGGACGGCAGATGCCGCCAGCGCTTTTAAGAGAGTGACAGAGTTGAATCCAACTTATGCTGATGGCTTCAACAATCTTGGCGTTACTCTCCAAGAGCAAGGCAAGCTGGACGAGGCGATAGCAGCTTACAACA
>NZ_MLCB01000087.1 GCF_001890925.1 Planktotalea frisia | reverse complement strand
GGCCACATCGTCAGTAGCTGATATTAACGACGCGCCAACTGGTGCAGTCACTATTTCTGGCACAGCAACACAGGGCCAAGTTCTAACCGCCGTCTCTAAGCTAGCGGATGCTGATGGGCTTGGAACTCTTTCCTATCAGTGGAAAGCTGATAGCGTTGCGATTTCTGGAGCCACGTCCAACACACTCACACTTGGTCAGTCCCAAGTTGGCAAGGTCATTACGGTCGCTGTCAGCTATACGGATGGGGGCGGTACTGTTGAAACGAAAACATCTGCGGCCACATCTCTTGTTACGAATATAAACGACGCTCCAATCTTAACTGTCCCGAAGGATGGTTCTGTGACTGAGGATGCCAGTACACCTACTATCAGTGGTAGCTTGGTTGGAGCCGATCCTGATGATGATATTTTGACATATGTGGTGCCTAACGCCGCTGCTGAGGATGGTTCCTTCAGTGTTGCTGGCACATACGGCACATTGGTCTTGAATGCATCCACTGGTGCTTATACCTATACGTTGGATAACTCAGCGGCGGCGGTTCAAGCGCTTGGTGCGAGTAGTTCGGAAACTGAGACGTTCTCCGTGCAGGTTATGGATGGAAGCAGCACAACAGCGGCGCAGCCCCTGAGTTTTACAATCAAGGGTGCGAATGATGCGCCAGAAGCTATATCACTTTCGTCTACAGTTGTTGGAAATAATGAGATTGGACCTGTCGTAGGTGAGTTGGGTTCCACGGATGTTGACGGGCTAGAGGTTTCGTATACGTTAAGTGGTACAGATGAAGCAGTTTTTGAATTAGACGGTTCTTCTCTGAAGTTTAAAGATTCAGTTACAGTAGATACAAGTATTAAAGCTACTTACAACGTAATCGTAACAGCGACTGATAGTGAAGCTGGTGCAATTTCAAAGTCTTTTGAAATTACTGTTTCTGACGTAGATAGCCGGCCATTTATTCGAGAATTTAAAACATCTACGAAAGATGGTTCGTACAACCAATCCTCGAGTGATATTGTGATAACGGCCGTTATGTCCGAAAATGTATCAAAAAATTCTACCTTCAATGCAAATCTCAATAACAACGTAGAATTGACGTTTAATTATGTTGAAAATAGTGGCAACATGCTGACAGCAACCTACGCTATTTCAGAAGGAGATGACATAGATGATTTGGCGATTATAAGTTATGATAAAGGGTCTGTCACCGACTTGTCTGACTTAAGAATGTCTTCGTCATCAAAAGAGTTTGTTTTAGGTGAAATTGATATCGATACCATAGCTCCTACGGCTACAGTATCTCAAGCGACAGCTGCGAAGTTCACTATTGGAGATGATGGTAGTGGAACGCTCGTTATTACTGGTGCAAATTTTAGTAGTATTGCTGCTGTTGATTCCAGTGTTAAATCTATTTTGGATTGGAGCAAAGTTACCTGGGATGTTAATGGAACAGGCTCTGGCGGCGGTGCAGACTTGACATTTAGCTCAGATAATATTGCTTCGGCGGTGTTGACTGATACGGAGACTATTACTGTAAAGTTGACGAATGAGACGATAGCCACTCTTCAGGGGAGAGCATCATTCGGGGGTACGACGGAAGGTGGCGAAGTTTCTGACACTCTTGATATTGCCGCGGGTTTCTTGAGGGATGTTGCTGGCAACCAAGCCTCTCAAGCTGCGATCTCTGTTACTATTGTTCCAACTGATGTTACTCCTGGGGCGATTGATGCGACTGAACTTGTTCCGACAAATCACACCGTATCAGGAGAACAAACTTTTCTGAACATTTCCTCACAAGGAGTAGGTGATAGCCTTAGGCTAGCTCTCGATTTTGACAGTGATCTACTTCTCGATAGTTCGATGTTGGTGACTTTTAACAATGGTGGCACCGCAACTCTTTCGAGAGACGAAAGTGAAGCATCACGGCTTGTTGGTAGTTACACTGTATCTTCGTTAGATGACGATGAAGCGGCGCTTGCTATTCAAAGTATTACGTTAAATGACACTAGGGACATCTACGGCAACGTTATATCTAATGCTGACGTGATAGCAGCGTTAGACGAAAAGTTAGCACAGGTAACGGTCGATACCACAGCTCCTACGGCTACAGTATCTCAAGCGACAGCTGCGAAGTTCACTATTGGAGATGATGGTAGTGGAACGCTCGTTATTACTGGTGCAAATTTTAGTAGTATTGCTGCTGTTGATTCCAGTGTTAAATCTATTTTGGATTGGAGCAAAGTTACCTGGGATGTTAATGGAACAGGCTCTGGCGGCGGTGCAGACTTGACATTTAGCTCAGATAATATTGCTTCGGCGGTGTTGACTGATACGGAGACTATTACTGTAAAGTTGACGAATGAGACGATAGCCACTCTTCAGGGGAGAGCATCATTCGGGGGTACGACGGAAGGTGGCGAAGTTTCTGACACTCTTGATATTGCCGCGGGTTTCTTGAGGGATGTTGCTGGCAACCAAGCCTCTCAAGCTGCGATCTCTGTTACTATTGTTCCAACTGATGTTACTCCTGGGGCGATTGATGCGACTGAACTTGTTCCGACAAATCACACCGTATCAGGAGAACAAACTTTTCTGAACATTTCCTCACAAGGAGTAGGTGATAGCCTTAGGCTAGCTCTCGATTTTGACAGTGATCTACTTCTCGATAGTTCGATGTTGGTGACTTTTAACAATGGTGGCACCGCAACTCTTTCGAGAGACGAAAGTGAAGCATCACGGCTTGTTGGTAGTTACACTGTATCTTCGTTAGATGACGATGAAGCGGCGCTTGCTATTCAAAGTATTACGTTAAATGACACTAGGGACATCTACGGCAACGTTATATCTAATGCTGACGTGATAGCAGCGTTAGACGAAAAGTTAGCACAGGTAACGGTCGATACCACAGCTCCTAACGTTGTGGCACTCCGTTATACTGAGACCGGTGATAATGCTGGTTTACTGGAATTTATTTTTAATGAAAAGTTATCCAATGAGGATACAGTTGGCGAGCATTTAATAAGCCTCAGCTACACTGCACTGAAATACGAAAGTCTAGTAACTGAAAAAACCCAGATTTATAAATTCAATAATCTTTTAGAAGGTAGCGACTTTGCAAACGCAGAGCGCACTGCCCTAGATATTGGAAAATTGTCTCTTATAGACCTTGCAGGTAATGAATTTACTTATGATGACGAAACGAGCGTCTTTGAATTAATTATACTATAAATTTGGTGGAGAATTTATAATGGCGATTACAGTAAACAAAGAAAACGATGTCATAACTGGCTACACTGAAGTTCGTGAAATTTCTACAAGCAAGATAATCACTACTGAGTATAATAGCGATTTTGCAGTAATAAGCGAAAAAATTACTCGAAAAGCTAGTGGCGATGGCATAAAATTTGACGACTTAGACGAAGCTTTCCAAGCCGCCTATTCGTCTATTTTATCATCGTTACCTGAATACTTGAGTGAAACAACGTCACTGACCTTTGAGTTTGATCCCACTGGATACCAAATTTACGACGCAACTGCCTCATTGGTGGTGAGCGTAAGTTTTTGGTCTAACGCTGAGGACCCTGATCGCTGGGAGAATGGCGATGGAACCGAGACTATCAATGTTTACTCAAACTTTAGCTTTAATGACAGCGACTGGAAT
>NZ_MLCB01000086.1 GCF_001890925.1 Planktotalea frisia | reverse complement strand
CGGATCATGCGGTTAGCTGAATCGTTCTACGGTCAGACGTCAACCCGTCAAAAGTCGGGTGCTCGAGGACTCTGTGTATAACTGTTTCTTAATCTTTAACTATTTCGGCCCTGAGCGTTTTTGGTGCCAAATGAGGGATAGTTAAATGCAAATGCTGCGTTATCGCATTTCTCCGACACAACCTATGCCGTGCTAAAAGCGTAAGAATCACTAACAGTTCAGGAGATTGAGGTCGTCAGAAGGGCTTAAACTTTCCCTTCAAAATCCTTGTGCACCAGCTTTGCATCGCAATAAGGGCATTCTACCCAACCATGCTGATCTGGAATTTGAAGCCATACGCGCGGGTGGCCCAATGCACCTTCACCGCCATCACAAGCCACGCGAAAACTGTCGACAATTTTTATCTCTGGTGCAGGTGTGCTCATCGGGTGTGTTCCCTTTTTTGGGTGGTCGCGGTAGAGGCGTTATGAGCCAAGCGAGCCAATTCGGCAAGAGCGAGTAAAAGCCTGTGATACAAGATGCCATTCAAATCACCGATCTCCATAAAACCTACGCTGGTAGCAAAGGTGCACCAGCAAAAGAGGCGCTGAAGGGTGTCAATCTAGCTATTCCAAAGGGCTCCATTTTTGGCCTGCTGGGTCCTAACGGTGCGGGTAAATCGACGCTGATCAATATCCTGGCAGGATTGGTTCTAAAATCATCCGGGACTGTGTCGATCTGGGGCTTTGATCAGGATGTGAACCCAAGGCAATCGCGTGCGTCGATTGGCGTGATGCCACAAGAGTTGAACCTTGATCCGTTCTTTTCACCGCGTGAAGCCTTGAACGTGCAAGCAGGTCTTTATGGGGTTCCAAAAGCAGAACGCCGTTCGGACGAAATTCTCGAATTGGTGGGACTTTCTGACAAAGCCAACGCCTACGCGCGCACTTTGTCCGGTGGCATGCGGCGTCGTTTACTTTTGGGCAAGGCGTTGGTGCATCATCCACATATTCTTGTCCTTGATGAGCCGACAGCAGGCGTTGATATCGAGCTTCGGCAGATGCTTTGGGCCAATGTGCGCAAGTTGAACGAACAAGGCATGACGATTGTTTTGACCACGCATTACCTCGAAGAGGCCGAGGAGATGTGCGACGAGATTGCGATCATCAACCACGGTCAAGTCGTTGCGCGCGATACGACAGCACATTTGCTTGGAAGCATTGATCAAAAGACGATGGTCATTGAACCCGACAGCCCGACAGACATTTTTGAGGTGCCGCACGGGATTGAGCTAAGTAAGACCAAACAAGGCGCATTGCGGCTGAGTTACCGCGCCAGTCAGACCAGCGCGGATGCAGTTTTGGAAGCGGTGCGTACCGCAGGCGTCACAATTCGAGATGTGCGCACAGAGCAAGCGGATCTAGAGGATGTGTTCTTGGAGTTGACGCGCGGCCGTTAAGTGGTGCGTGTCACGCGTGTGAGCCAACAGTTGTTTTTAGCTGAGCGAATATCGATGAATGATAGGTCTGCGTCGCTCAGCAACTCATCCAGCCTGTCAGCTGTCTTCGCTAATGGAACGATCGCGCCGGTGCCGTATTTGATCCTTTCATCAGCGGTATAGCCTTTGATCAGATACTCTGGCGAGACGGTCAAAACTTCTGGCACTTCAATCTTGTGTGGTGCTTCGCAGTCGTTTTGACAAATGAAAACTGGGCCTGTTTCGGCATAGGGGTGCAGCGTTTCAAAGGGCCTGAAGGCAAAAACAAGGAATGCCTCGCCCTCGGGGACGATCTTCAAACAATGGCGGCACGGCACACCACTGCCACTGGAAATTCCATGCTCTGGCGGATTGCCGTAAGCGTCGGGCGCGCCTGTTCTCGCTGCTGCTGCGTCCTGCGTGCTCATTCCGGAAAAAACGTATGACATATGTGCTCCTATTCTGATCCGTTTAGATAGGAGTGTTCGGGTTGCTAGAGCGACCCGTTTCCTGCGCAAAAATCAGTCAGAAAAAAGATATGGCGTATCCGCAATCTGTTGCGCTTTTTCGGGGCTAACGCCCAAAAACTCGGCTAGGGGCGCTGCGTTCTCCTGCGCTGAATCGCTTTCCTTGATCGTGTAGAGCGAGTCGAAATTCGCATCGTGAATACGATCTTTTTCGAATGCGATCTCGTTGCGAATGGTGGGGAGCAGGCGTTGCAATGTTTCCTCTGAAGTTTGCTCACCCGCAAGGCCGATGCGTTTGGAGTGACCAATTAGGAATTCATCGGTGTAGTTGCACTCCACCTCTAGGATACGCGTGCCTGAACGGTCTGATCCGAAATCTTCCAATAGGTAGAAGTTGCCCGGATCCATGCAGACTATCAGTCTGTTCGTCTCGAAATATTCAAACAGCATCCGCGTCAAAGCGCGCCGATGCCTGTGACGTTTGGACAAAGTGCGTTGAATGCCACCAAGGTCAGGCAGGGGCGCATTTTCTTCGTTAAAAATATACTCCACTACAGGAATATTCGTGCCGTGACTGATGCTTTCGACCAAACGCTTTGCGACGTGCCATTTCTTGCACACAACAATCATCAACTCGCGATCCCGTCCAAGCGTTGCTTCGGTTTCCCAGAAGCGACTGGCAAAGCGCCGCCCAATCCGACCCCGTTCTGTGAGGAACTTGAACAGACCCGCGCCCTCGTTGGAAATCTGAAACACTTGGTCTTCGGCAGCATAAAGCGCACCAAGGCGTTCTTTCAAATCCGTCGCCTCAGGACTGATCTTGCGTGCGAAAAGGAAATCTTGACTGAGCAAAAGCTCATAGTGGTCGTTATAGAACGTCACTGGCATGCCGTAGTCAGAGAACATTAGAAATGTCAGCGTGCGCGTTTCAATTTCGTTCTCTGGCACAAGATGCCGCACAAGCGTTTGGAAAAACGTCTCATCAGGAATCCAAGTGGTTTTGAAAAAGCGCATGACGTCTTTACGCATGCGCGTGAAATCGAGGATCCATTCGACAGTGCGCCTGCGCAAACACCACCATTGCGAACCGATCTGAATTTGAAGATCGCTTGGGATTTCGCGGGTCAGCCCAAGTTTCTTTTGCAAATTGTAAGAAGCGTAGAAGCGCCGTTTTTGGGTGCGCTCGTTAAAGAAATGACGGTAGATCAACCGCTCTTCCTTCATGCCTGTCTTGATCCAATCACTCTCGAAGTAATCAAAGCTTTCGATGTAATCGATATCATTCGAATCAAGGAAGGCATGGGTATATTCTGCCGATTTGATCGCCATGCAATCCCCTGAAAGCATGTAGAAATGCGTCGCACGCGGAAAAGTATCGACAGCGGCCTCGACGGCATAAAGCGTTGCTTGCACGAGGGACCAAGCGCCCCAGCCGCACTTAATCCGCTTGCGGGAAAAGGCGACGTTGGGATTGTCTTGCAAGGCGGCCTTGATCGCGGCGAAATGTTTGGGATTGGCGCTCGCGTCGAAGTGAATGGCCATATAGTCGCCAACCGCCGTCAAGCGTTCAGCCTGCTGGATGATCGCCTCAGGGTCTTTGTGGCACAAAAGGATGTAGGCGATTTTTGCCATTTTAGAAACCGTACACCTTAAACTCGTAGGACTGTATGAAATTTGAATACAGTGATAGCGAGGAATGTCCCTTGAATAAACAAGCTTTTTTCTGTTTTACATAGGGTATACACAGAGTCCTCGAGCACCCGACTTTTGACGGGTTGACGTCTGACCGTAGA
>NZ_MLCB01000085.1 GCF_001890925.1 Planktotalea frisia | reverse complement strand
CGGATCATGCGGTTAGCTGAATCGTTCTACGGTCAGACGTCAACCCGTCAAAAGTCGGGTGCTCGAGGACTCTGTGTATAATTATGACGTATACACCAAATATGAATTCGATGTCGCCCAAAGGTGCGGCTTACCCGATTGATCAAAGAGAAATCGAACGGGTTCTGCGAAACCTAATGGCGCGCCAAAGCGGTGGCATTGATGAAAAAGCCGAGCGCGCGTTGCCTGATGCAGTGCAACGCACGTCCTTTGAAGGATGGCAGCGTGGTCAACTCGAATTTGCTCGTCGCATTGCACAGATCAGTCTAAAGCATGCCGCGCGGACCAAAGCGAAGTTTTGTTGGAAACACTATTCAATCGGCCTTTTGCGCCGCCTCGCCCTTGTGGTGATGGTCGCATCAATCATGGCTTCACAATACATTTGAACGTTTTTTCATTGCTCCCAAATCATGCAACGGTATCATAGCACCCAAATAAGCGTGCTTTGGGAGAGTATCATGAAACAGTTTTTGACTGCAGTCGTCTTAACATTGGCGGCGCAGAGTTCGAATGCAGCAGAATGCATTACGAACAAAGCAAATTTTAACAGTTACAAGCAAACGCTCGCCGGAACGGCCCAAGCCAATGGTGTTGGTCAGCGTGGCTTGAATGCGCTCGCAGGCGCGCGCCTCTCTGGCATCACATGGCGTTTTGAATCAAACCCACGCAATCAAACCGGCACGCTTCAAAGCGACCCTGCCCGCTTTTTATCCAAGCGCTCTGGCGGCTCGGCTGACGCATTTATCACCCGAACACGCAGCAAGATTACCAGTAACAAGAACACATTCGCAGCTTTAGAAAAGCGTTTTGGGGTGCCGTCCAGCCTTTTGGCGACGATTTGGGGTTTGGAGACCAGCTGGGGCGGATATCTTGGCAAAACGCCGATCGTCGATGGTGCTGTTACTTTGTCGTCTTATTGCCGTCGTCACCCTAAGTTCCAATCGCACTCGATTGCGGCTCTGAAAATGATCGACGCGGGCATGGTCCCTGCGCAAAAAGGCGGTGGCCCTTCTGGTGAGCTTGGTCATATGCAGTTCTTGGCTGGAAACTGGCTACGCTTTCGCGTGGACGGCAATGGTGATGGACGCACAGATCCCTACAATGCGGTCGATGCGCTGGCGAAAGCGGCAAATATGTTACGCCAAAACGGCTGGCGCGCAGGTCAACCCTATGGCGAGGGCACTGCAAACTACAATGCACTCAAGAGCTGGAACGACAGCGGCAATTACTTGCGCGCCATTGTGTTTGCAGCTCAACGCGCTGGCTAAGCCAAAACAACGTTAAAAAGCAAGGAAGCGCCACCATCGAGCGCCTCCTTGCGACACAACCTTAAACGGGTAATTTTAACAAATTACACCCAGCGACCTATTTCCGCCACCTTCATTAACCATTGATTACCCATGGCAATTAACTGGTGAGGGAAAAATGGCATTTAGATCTTGCACGACCATCGCAGCAATCGTTTTGAAAGATCCGACAGAGTTTGGGCTAGACCGGCTTGCAGATGAAATTCTGCAAAGCAAAATTGCAAAACATGCGGGATCACGTTCTATAACTTGGGATCATGATGACCTTGTTTTTCTAGACTTTGACGGCTTGCGGATTGGACTTTACGCGGTTCATGAAACCGATGAAACGCCGAACACGATCTGCATCGCCGTGGGTCCTGTGCGCAGTAACAGGCTTCCAAAACATCTTGATTCAGCACGTATTGCGCATGAACTCGTGAAAAAAGTCAGCCGTGTTTTAGCCGCGCGCGCGGTGTTGTGGCATGACTATCAACGCCCGCTAAGCAGCCTCGTGATTGACGACTTTCACTTTGAGCTCGACAAAATGTTGGGCTACTTAGAGTTGCAAATGCACGGCACACGCACCGCAAAAACCCAACCAACAGCTTGTCGCAAAAAAGCACGTACAGCGCTTATAAATGACGACCTCGCTCTGGAAAAACTGCGCAAGACCCTGTGCGTGCGGGGCTTGATTGGTAATCCAGTCAGTCTACCGCTTCACGTGTCACTCTATATTTTTGCCGTGACCTTCTTCTTCATGATCCCTGCCCTTGGTTCGACTTTGCTGTCCTACATTTGGTTGCGCGATAGGGTAGACAAACCCACAACCTCTGCTTAAGTGACCCTCACGGAGCGCTGCCTCCTGCCGTTCGCGAGGGTGACCTTATGGTAAACGCAGCAATCTACGATCTTTCCGCCCTTTTGACTTTGCTCACAAGCTGGTGGCAATGCGAACACCCCCGACGCACCCGTGACCCATAGACAAAATGGGAAAAGAACGATGAAACAGACAGAATTTGGCACCGATGTGCCTAACGTTGACGCGCTAAAAGCGCAGGCAAAACGCCTTCGCACTGCGATGAGCGAAAAACAAACACCGATTACCCAAAGCATGGCCCTTGAGGCCATTGCACGCCAATGGGGTTTTCGCGATTGGAACACACTGAGTGCCAAGGCAAAATCAAACCAGCCTCGTGCTTGGCATGTTGGGCAACGCGTGAGCGGTCGCTACCTTGGTCACACGTTTAACGGCCATCTCAAAGCTGTGCGCAGTGCCAGCGGTGGATATTGGTACGTCACAGTGATCTTTGATGAGCCTGTGGATGTTGTCACATCCAACGCGTTCAGTTCTTTCCGCAAGCAAGTGAATGTGGTGCTGAATGAAGACGCTGTAACGCAAGCCAAGACCTCTGACGGCGTTCCACATATGGAGCTTCGCGCTGCATAAAACCAAAAGCTGAGCATCAACAATTTTGGTGCTCGGCTGTTGTCTACTTTCAAGAAAATGGTGCACCCAGCAGGATTCGAACCTGCGGCCTCTGCCTTCGGAGGGCAGCGCTCTATCCAGCTGAGCTATGGGTGCTTACCCCGCGCGGTATAGCTTTGCAGCCTCGTTCCCGCAATGCCTAAACTGCCTAAGCATGGCGCTGGAATGGCGAAATCTGCGTCATTCGCAGCACACTTGATGCAACTCTAAGCACTTATGTTGACTTCATTTTCCCGGCTTTCTAACCAGACGAACCAGACCAAACGTTAATGTTATCAAAGCATCAGGTGATATCTATGAGTTCCAGCATTCGCATTTTCGCAGCCCTTCTTTCAACCAGCGTATTCGCGGGCTGTATCAGCGACGCTGACGACTTCACCACGAGCAACTTTGCGGCTGCAGTCGCCGTCGGAACCAGCTCTGCAGAGATCGCGAACAGCACTTTGACTCAACGTCAAACGGGCTCAGATGTGAATTCAGATGGTGACGGATATGCATATGAAACGGGTGTTCAGAACGGCGCAGGCTTCTTTGCGCGCGCAGGACTAATTCCAGGCACCAGCGTTTCAAGCTTGCCAAGATCAGGGTCCGCCAGAATGTCAGGCCACTACGAAGCCGCACGCGTGACGGGCATAGACCTAAACAATGGCAGACTCACAGGGTTTGCACGTACCGCCAGAGGATCGATGACCTTGACCGTCGATTTTGACGACCACACGCTGAAAGGCACGTCAAACAATGGCATTTTGAACGTCAACGGCACCTTCGAGGGGCAAACCCTTGAAGGAGACGTGGTCTATAGCGGTATTCCCGGCACTCTTTCAGGAAAAATCGGTGGCGACGAAGCCATTGGCATTTTCAACGGAAAATCTGAAAGTGCGATCATGGCCGGCGGCTTCATCGTCGCTGAATAGTTTTAGCCAAAGAGATCATGGGCGAGCTCTAACGCATCCACCAAAGCATCAACCTCCGCGCGCGTATTATACATCGCGAAAGAGGCGCGGCAGGTCGCAGTTTCGTCCAGGAATTCCATCAAAGGACCGGTGCAATGCTGGCCCGCGCGGACAGCGACGCCCTTTTTATCAAGGATTGTCGAGATGTCATGCGCATGCGCAGCACCGTCCATCGTAAAGCTGAAAATCGCGCCTTTGTTGGCGGCATTGCCTTGAACGGAGAGCCAATTCAGCCCGTGCAAGCGCGCGCTTGCATAGTCGCGTAGATCGTTTTCATGGGCGGAAATCGCCGCCATCCCTGTGTCCATCATATACTCGAGCGCGACGCCAAGGCCGATCATCTGAACGATGCCCGGCGTGCCTGCTTCGAACATCATCGGTGGGTCATTGTAGCTCACCGCGTCCTTGGTGACTTCGCGGATCATATCGCCCCCCCCCATGAACGGGCGCATCTCTGCCATACGTTCACGCTTCATAAAGATCGCACCAGAACCTGACGGACCATAAAGCTTATGGCCCGTGATTGCATAGAAATCACAACCAATATCGTCGACATTCACAGGCATATGCACCGCGGATTGCGAACCATCGACCAGCACTGCGATCCCACGCTCATGCGCTGCTTGAGTGATCGTTTTCACATCAACGACCGTGCCAAGCACGTTGGACATATGCGTCACCGCGACCAATTTCGTACGGGGACCCATTGCATCGATGACCGCCTGCGGATCAAGCGCGCCGGATGCGTCAACATCAACCCACTTGATCACAACACCCTGACGCTCGCGCAAGAAATGCCAAGGCACGATGTTCGCGTGATGCTCCATCACAGACAGAATGATTTCGTCACCGGCTTTCAAGTTTGGCATTGCCCAACCATAAGCGACAGTGTTGATCCCTTCGGTCGTGCCAGAATTGAACACGATCTGTTCGGCATCCGAGACATTCAAAAACTTGGCGATCGTGCCGCGTACAGCCTCATATTTGTCCGTCGCAAGATTGCTTAGAAAATGTAGCCCACGATGCACGTTCGCGTATTCTTCGCTATACGCCCGCGAGATCGCATCGATCACCACCTGCGGTTTCTGTGCGGATGCACCATTGTCGAGGTAAACCAAAGGCTTGCCATTTACTTCGCGCGACAGGATTGGAAAATCTGCGCGGATTGCTTCAACATCAAACATAAGGTGTCAGTCCCATATTTTGCAAGCCGAGCATCGACAGCAAGATCGCAAGTCCCAGCATAATTCCGAGCCCTGAAAGTATGAGCGCGCCAAAGCTGGTGAAAAGGTTGTCAAATTCATGTGCTACATCAATGAAATGGAGCAACAAATACATGCCGTAAAGCGTTGCGCCAAGTACAAGAAGACCCGCAATTCCGGGCATTATGATCATCAAGACGAAAGCGACAAGCTGCACAGCAAAGCGCAAAAACTGCAGCCAGATGAGCAACGCCATGATGCTCTCAAGGCTAGCTTTCCCGCCGATAAAACGGCCCGCATAAGTCAGTGAGTAGATGCTAAGTATCAACCCTGCCCCAATGAACCCCGCAAAAATGATCGGCGAGGTGAACATGACTGGCAGCGGCCCTTGGGGTGGCGTTAGCACCAAAGAAAGCTGATACACAATGGTATTCAAAACCACCGCCAACGCTAAGGCGCTCCATAAGATACTGCGTTCCGGGCGCATCGACAGAATTTCAACCGCAGCTTCGCGCGGTTGGGAAATTGTACGCATCGCCAATGCGATTAAGACGTTGAGCATCAAGTGCCTCTTTCCGCTTCGATCAGGCCAGACAGCCAAAACCAGATAAAAATAGCAAACCACAGGAATCCAACGATTTGCAGACCCGGTCCGGGACCAACGAAACCCTCGATCAAACCGTTCAACAGTAACAATGGACTAGCCGCTAAAAAGGACCAAAATAAAGCGATCCGCGCCCCATACCAATCCCCCTTGCCGCGTACCAGTTTAGCAAGAAGGTGTGTGAGAGCCGCAAGCCCGTAGAACACAAGCGGTGCTATAAACAGCCACGCCATCAATGTGCCGCCCAAGAGCATGTTCAGCTCTATCCCTTCAAGATGCGCCTGCCGTGCAAGAACTGGCCATCGCGCGACAAACGCGATGGTGCAGCCCACCATGAGGATCATAAGGGCGCGATCTTCACGTTGGCCTGTGCTCAAAATGCGCGCAAATGCACGGCGCGGACCTTTATAAGTCGCAACAATGTCTGTTGTCGCTGGCATCAGCTTCGACGGCGCGCGAGCCATGCGGCAAGCCGTTCGTTGATCTCTTCGGCGAGCGCTTCGTTTTCGATTTCTTCTACGGCTTCCGCAAGGAAAGAAAGCGTCAACATATCAGTTGCCTCTCCATGCGGAACACCACGCGAACGCAGATAAAACAGCGCGTCCTCGTCAATCGCGCCAGATGTGGACCCATGAGAACACGCAACGTCATCCGCATAGATCTCAAGCTCTGGCTTGGCGAGGAATTGGCTATCCTCATCAAGCAAAAGCGACTGGCTGATCTGATAGCCATCGGTCTTTTGCGCGCCTGCTTTCACAAGGATCTTGCCTTGGAAAACACCGGTGGCCCCATTTCGAAGCACTTTCTTAAAGACCTGACGGCTTTCACAATTCACCGCATCATGGGTGATGAAAACCGTGTCATCGTGGTGAAAATCACCATCTCCAAGCGAGGCACCGGCAATCGTCGCATGCGCGTCATCACCCGTTAGCTCGATCACGCACTCATTGCGCGTCATCACACCGTTCGCGGTGAGCGTGAAACTTTTGAAGGTAGACTCAGTCCCCAAGCGCGCGAAAATATGAGTGGCCGCGCGACGTTCATGATCACGACCTTGCGCACGCACATGATGAAACTTTGCGCCATCAGCGATATCCACTTCCATGCACTCGTTAAAACGTGCCGCGGCTGGGCCGTTCTCAAGAACAGTGACTTCCGCATCCGCATCGACCTTGATCACGTGATGTAAGATCGCATCGGAAGTATTTGATACATGACGATAAATTAGATGAATTGGCTTGCTTGGCTTACCTGTTATATGCAGCAGAACGCCGTCTGTCGCAAAGGCCGTGTTGAGTGTTGCGAGCGGACGTTCCACTGGCGTTTGGCCGTTGGTTTCAAGCGCACCATAGAGCCCTTTGGCCCAATGAATGTCAGCATTGGCCGCAGCAAGGCGCTCGATCGTAATGCCTTCGAGCGTCAGATCAGCCGATGCTGCTTCATCAAACACACCGTCAACGAAAACGATCTGCAGCGTGTCGATTTCACCAAACACAGGCGCTTCATCTGTCGCCAGAACAGCGGCATTCGTTGCGCCGACTTGAGTGAGCGTGTCAGGGCGCGTGTATTTCCAATACTCGTCGCGCCGGCTTGGCAAACCCATGCTGCGCAGGCGCGCCAAGGCTTCGCTACGTGCAGCCATGCTCCAGCCGCCTTGCGGCATATCATGCGCTGCGATCCGCTCTTCAGTTGCATCTATTTTCGCTTGTAAAGCAGACATTTACGCCACCTCTGCCAAAATATCAGCATAGCCGTTTTGCTCAACTTCAAGCGCGAGCTCTGGACCACCTGTTTTCACAATACGACCATTCGCCATGATGTGCACAACGTCAGGTTTGATGTGATCCAGCAAGCGCTGATAGTGCGTGATCACGAGGAAACCACGGCCCTCTGAGCGCAATGCGTTGACGCCCTCTGCCACCAGTTTCATCGCGTCTACGTCGAGACCTGAGTCGGTTTCATCCAGGATGCACATCTTTGGCTCTAGCATCGCCATCTGTAGGATTTCGTTGCGCTTTTTCTCGCCGCCTGAGAAGCCAACATTCACAGGACGCTTCAACATATCCGCGTCTATCTTCAGTGATTTAGCGCGTTCGCGAACGACTTTAAGGAACTCAGTCGCGCTCATTTCGTCTTCTCCGCGCGCCTTGCGCTGCGAGTTCACGGCTGTGCGCAAGAATGTCATGTTGCCAACGCCCGGAATTTCCACGGGGTATTGGAACGCGAGGAACAAACCCAAAGCAGCGCGCTCTTCCGGGTCAATGTCGAGCAGATCTTCGCCAAGCAATTCTGCGCTACCCTCGGTGACCTCATATCCGTCTTTACCGGACAAGACGTAGGATAACGTAGATTTACCAGAGCCGTTTGGCCCCATGATCGCGTGCACTTTGCCAGCCTCGACCGTCAGATCGACACCTTTGAGGATTTGCTTGTCTTCTTCCTCAAGAGAGACGTGCAGGTTCTTAATATTCAACATTTAATTCATCCTCGAAGTTGTAATTAGTAGCCCTAGTAAGGGTCTTGCATGAGCGAAATGATCTCTAACAGATGCTCTGTCGGGATCGGTGTTGGGGTTATTTCAAATTCTGCCATCCGGCCTATCAGCCGCGGCTCACCTACAATTTTTTCAACTGCGTGATAGCTGGGTCGCCGAGAATAGTCGTCCACAAGAACCCGTGTTTCTCTGGAGCAATTAAAAGCAGTGGCAAGGACACATCCCGCGCGAAAACGTCCATCAACCAACACAACATCAGGGTGAACAAGGTCTTCTAACGACCAGATCTCCAACGGATATTTGGAATAGTCCTTCCAGTGACTTTCATCAGCTGGACGTCCCCATTCCTTGGTTTTTCCTATGTTGGCCCAAATGACATCAGGCATACTTGCCACCGGGTTCTGCGCAAACCAGTTAGCAATCATGTTCACCCAGACCTGATCTGTCTCGACCGATGTAATCGTTTTGATCGCCATTTCTGCCGCCAAAACGGTGGACCCACCCACGCCATATTCCAAAATGACATTCGCCTGCGCGTAAGCATCACGCAAATGCGCGGCCTCTGCATCGGGCATCGTCAACTCTGGACGTGAAATTATGGGCACCGCGATATTCATCAGTCCGTAATCACCGCCGTGCCAGATGCCGAGACCATCAACATGGAATTGCCGACACTTCGTAATCAAGATCAACCCCGACAACCGCTGTCGCCCCTACGGCCACAGCGCGCTCTTCAAGTTCACGCATCGCAGTGTCGCGGGCATCTTGCAGCTTGCTCTCATACGCACCCGAGCGACCACCGACGATATCGGTGATCGACGCAAACACATCGCGTACGACATTCGCACCCATGATCGCCTCGCCCACAACGATTCCCTTGTAATCAAGGATTTTATGGCCCTCGATATTGTTTGTTGTCGTGATAATCATGTGCGTTCTTTCAATACATAACTCGCAACGAGCGATCCCATAAAGCCGGAAACGAAAGCGATCAAAATCCCTGGAACCAGCGAAATCAACATGCCCAGCGATGTCACGACGACCGCAAAAACCGCGCAGAAACAGCCTGTAATGAAAGCCGATAAGAGTGACCGCTTCGCCATGGTCTGCGCCTTAACCCACTGAGCCTTCGAGCGAAATCGCAACCAACTGCTGCGCTTCCATTGCGAATTCCATCGGCAGCGCTTGCAGCACTTCTTTGCAGAAGCCGTTCACGACCAAGGCAACTGCGTCCTCTTCGCCAATGCCACGCTGGCGGCAGTAGAAGAGCTGCTCATCATCCACTTTGGACGTCGTTGCTTCGTGTTCAACCCGAGCAGAGTTATTCTTCACCTCGATATAGGGCACCGTGTGCGCGCCACATTGATCGCCGATCAGCAAGCTATCGCACTGCGTAAAGTTACGCGCATTCTTCGCTTTCGGGTGCATAGAGACCAACCCGCGATAGGTGTTTTGCGCGTGACCCGCTGAGATACCTTTAGACACGATCCGCGACTTGGTATTTTTGCCCAAGTGGATCATTTTCGTGCCCGTATCCGCCTGCTGGTAGTTGTTGGCGATGGCGATCGAGTAAAACTCACCCTGTGAATCATCCCCGCGCAAAATGCAGCTTGGGTATTTCCATGTGACCGCAGAGCCGGTTTCAACCTGCGTCCACATCACCTTGGCACGATCACCACGGCAATCTGCGCGCTTGGTGACGAAGTTATAGATACCGCCCTTGCCGTTCTCGTCACCGGGATACCAGTTCTGAACGGTGGAGTATTTCACTTCAGCATCTTCCTCGATGATGATTTCAACAACAGCCGCGTGCAACTGAGATTCATCGCGCATGGGGGCCGTACAGCCTTCCAAGTAGCTGACGTAGCTGCCTTTATCGGCGATAATCAAAGTCCGCTCAAACTGGCCTGTATTCTCTGCGTTGATGCGGAAATAGGTGGACAGCTCCATAGGGCAACGCACACCCGGTGGGATATAAACGAACGAACCATCGGAAAAGACCGCAGAATTCAGCGTCGCATAGTAATTGTCAGAAACGGGAACGACGGTGCCGAGATATTTCTTGACCAACTCAGGGTGATCTTTGATCGCCTCGGAGATAGAGCAGAAAATCACGCCTGCTTTTTTCAGCTCATCTTGAAACGTCGTACCAATGGAAACACTGTCAAACACCGCGTCTACAGCCACTTTGCGCGGCGCGTTTACGTCGATTTCTTCCGCGCCCTCTACACCTGCAAGGATCATCTGCTCTTTCAACGGAATGCCAAGTTTGGCGTAAGTCGCCAGCAATTTTGGATCGACCTCATCCAAAGACTTCGGCTTCACTTCCATGCTTTTCGGACGTGCGTAATAATACTGGTCCTGAAAATCAATCTCAGGGTAGTCAACCATCGCCCAATCCGGCTCAACCTTGGTCAACCAACGGCGATACGCCTCAAGGCGCCACTCCAACATCCATTCTGGTTCGTCGTTCTTGGAAGAGATCAAACGCACGATGTCTTCATTCAGACCCTTGGGCGCATACTCCATCTCGATATCAGTGGACCAGCCATATTTATAGGCCCCGCCAACTTCGCGCACGGCATCGACAGTTTCCTGATCTACGCCTTCTTTGACGCCAGAATCTGTTCCATTGTCCAGTGCTACCATGTCGGTCTCCAGTTCATGTTCACTTACGCGGCTCGCGCGCGAAATTTATCGTGTTGGGCCAGCCATGCATCCGCAAAACGCAGCACCTCTTGTTCAGTCGTATCAGGCCCCAAAGAGACCCGTATCGCGCATGCCGCATCGGCCTCGCTGTAGCCCATCGCCATCAAAACGCCGCTCGCCTTGACCTTGCCACTTGAGCAGGCGGATCCTGCCGAAATTGCAAAGCCTGCCAGATCCATTTGCATCACTTGCGTTTCACCCTTCCATCCGGGCGTCAGCAGACATGAGGTGTTTGGCAGGCGCTCTGTGTCTTTCCCGACAAAAATAGTGTGTTTAGCGCGTTCTGCAATAGCGCTTTCTAGAATGTTTCTAAGTTTCTCGACTTTATTCCAAAGCCCGCCATCCAGATCACGTTGCGCCGCTTCTGCAGCAGCGCCAAAACCTGCGATCCCGATGATGTTTTCTGTGCCAGAACGACGTCCCATTTCTTGGCCGCCGCCTTTGATTTGAGCCGGCACATCAAGTCCGCGCTTGATAACCAAAGCACCGATACCTTTGGGTCCGCCCAACTTATGCGCAGAGATCAGCGCCATATCAGCGCCCGACCAGTTGAACGCAAGCGGGAGTTTGCCAAAGGCTTGGGTCATGTCACAAAGCGCTAAACCATCTGGCAAACGTTGCATGACCCCCGTTTCAGAGTTAGCCAGTTGCAACGCCGATTGCTTGGGCTCCAAGACTTCGACAGCGCCAAGAGCGTCCACCGCTAAATCACCCGCCGTCCAACTGAGCACTGCGTCATGCTCGATCCGAGCGCTCGCCAAAGTGCGTCCCGCACAAGCAAGTGCTGCCGATTCCGTCGCACTTGAGGTGAAAACAATATCCGCGCCATCCGCACCAAGGGCTGACGACACCTGAGCGCGCGCTTTCTCTATTATGGACTTGGCAGCGCGCCCTTCTGCATGCACCGAAGATGGATTACCAAAGTGATCCATCGCCGCACGCATCGCAGCGCGGGCTTCATCGCGCAAAGGCGTGGTTGCGTTATAATCAAGATAAACGCGCGCCATCATTCGTCCACAATATCAAAGAGGTTCGGAACCGCAGGACAGGGCGCTAGCCCGTTGTTCACCACGTCGCTCAGGCGCGTTTGATGCAGATACACATAGACATGCGCGCTGAGACCTTCCCACAAACGATTGGTCATAGATTGCGCGCGCGACCCTGACGACGCACCAGAGGCACCTGCCCCTTTGTGCATAGCATCAACGGTCTCATCTACGGCGGCCAGAATATCGAGCACACGGATTTCCGACGTCGGTTTTGCCAAACGATACCCCCCGCCGGGGCCACGTACTGACTCTACCAATTTGGCACGGCGCAGTTTTACAAACAGCTGCTCGAGATAGGGCAAAGACACGTCCTGACGTTTGGAAATATCACCAAGCGTGACCAAAGCGTCGCTCGATTGCAGCGCAATATCGGTGAGCGCAACCATAGCGTAACGCCCTTTTGTCGATAACTTCATAAGCGCCCCCACTTGAATCGCTAAAACCAATGCCTCTTTGCAGCCAAAGACACTGATTTGATTGACCTTCGCGCATGCATTGCATAGATGCGTGTCGATGGCCGAGCCTTGCTCAGCTTAGAATGGTTCTAAAGTGCTCTGACTTATTCGTCAAGAATGGCCACGACGCTTTGCGCAGAGGAGTTTACGCATATGCCCGAGGTTATTTTCCCAGGCCCAGAAGGCCGCTTGGAAGGTCGTTATCACCCGCAAAAGGAAAAGGACGCACCGATTGCAATCGTGCTGCATCCCCACCCACAATTTGGCGGGACGATGAACAACAAGCTCGTCTACAATCTGCATTATGCGTTTTATAACATGGGCTTCACGGTTCTGCGGTTCAACTTCCGCGGCGTGGGCCGTTCGCAAGGTGAATACGATCAGGGCATAGGCGAATTGTCCGATGCTGCCTCTGCGCTGGATTACCTACAATCGATGAACAACAATTCAAAACACTGCTGGGTTGCTGGTTTCAGCTTTGGCGCGTGGATCGGCATGCAGCTTTTGATGCGTCGCCCTGAGATCACCGGCTTCATCTCTGTCAGCCCGCCTGCGAATATGTATGACTTCTCGTTCTTGGCCCCTTGCCCCGCGTCTGGTCTGATCATCAATGGCACTGCCGACCGTGTGGCACCGCCTGCGGATACGGTTGGTTTGGTGAATAAGCTGCACGAGCAAAAGGGCATAACGGTCACGCACCAAGAGCTTGAAGGCTCCGGTCACTTCTTTGAAGAGCCGCATATGGACACGATGATCGGCAATGTTCAGACCTACGTGAAACGCCGTCTGACCGAAACAACCCGCTAAGGTGCTGCTATGACCGCGATCATTGATAAAATGGCCGACGATCTGGCGCGCGATGCGATTGAAGCCGCAGAAGCGATTGGTGACGAGGAACTGGTGGTCAACATCGGCAAAATGTTGGCGTCGTCTTCGACCACAGCTGAAGAAGCGTTCATGACAGCCGCGCGCGTGCGTCTTGCCTTGAACCGCGCGCGTAAGTTTCTCGATGAACGTATCGACAAAGCGGCCGCTGATTTGGACAAGGAATGAGCGCGCGTCTCGATGCGCAGATGTCTTTTTTGAATGAAGCGGACAAGCTCAAAAACGTGATCCGCGCGACGACGTTGTGTGACGGTTCACGGCATGAAAATTCAGGCGAACATAGCTGGCATATTGCGTTGTATGCGTTGGTTTTAGCCGAACATGCGCCCGACGGTGTCGATATCAACCGTGTGATCAAGATGCTGTTGCTGCATGATCTGGTCGAGATTGATGCAGGTGACGCCCCCATCTTTGGTGATCATGATATTGCGGCTATGGAAGCGGATGAGGCGATAGCTGCGGACCGTATCTTCGGGATGCTGCCGGTTGATCAAAGCGTTGAACTGCGCGCAATTTGGGAAGAGTTCGAAGCCGCCCAAACCCCCGACGCGATTTTCGCAAAATCGCTGGACCGCTTTCAACCGCCCAACCAAAACCTGATGTCAAACGGTGGCAGTTGGACCGATTATGGCGTGAGCTATGACACGATCGAGGCGCGTGTCGGCTCCAAGATTGAACGCGGCGCACCTGTGCTTTGGGCTTGGTTATCGCCCAAGATCAGAGCTTGGTTCTTACATTGATACGAAGCGACCGAATTTTCTAGAAAATTCGCTACCCCGCTCGACGTTTGATCGCACCTGCATGTTCAGCCAGATCACGCGCGATGGCGAAGGCACCTTTGATCTTCTCCACATCCGTTTTCCAATCGCGCAGCACAACGATCTTGTTGTCGCGCACTTTCGCTTGGCCCTTCTGGCTCTGGATGAAAGACACTAGCCCTTCAGGCGAAGCGAATTTATCGTTGTGAAACAGTACAGTCGCACCCTTTGGCCCAGCGTCAAGCTTGGCGATACCCGCCTTTTTACACATCGCTTTAATACGCACGACCAGCATCAGCGTGTTCACCTCTTTCGGAAGCTTGCCAAAACGGTCGATCAATTCGGCGGCAAATCCTTCCAATTCCACTTTCGTGGTTAGTGAAGACAAACGACGATAGAGCCCCAAACGCACGTCCAAGTCAGGCACATAGTCTTCAGGGATCAAAACAGGCACACCGAGATTGATCTGCGGGGCCCATTGATCATCGTTCACAGACAGGCCATCCATCTCGCCCGAACGGATCTTCGCAATCGCATCCTGCAACATGGATTGATACAGCTCATATCCCACGTCGCGCATTTGACCCGATTGCTCCTCGCCGAGCAGATTGCCCGCTCCGCGAATATCCAAGTCTTGCGAGGCAAGCGTGAACCCTGCCCCAAGCGTATCCAGCGACCCCAAAACGCGCAGGCGTTTTTCGGCAGTTGTGGTTAATTTCGCGCGTGGTTTCGTCGTCAAATACGCATAGGCCCGCGTTTTAGAGCGCCCCACGCGTCCGCGAATTTGATAGAGCTGCGCAAGGCCAAACATATCCGCACGGTGAACAATCATCGTATTGGCGGTCGGAATATCCAGACCGCTTTCCACAATCGTGGTCGCCAACAAAATATCGTATTTTCCGTCATAAAACGCATTCATACGATCATCGAGCTCGCCCGCCGCCATCTGACCGTGCGCGACCATGTAGGAAAGCTCTGGCAGTTGTTCTTTTAAGAAGGCTTCTATCTCTGGCAGGTCGGAAATACGTGGAACCACATAAAACGACTGACCGCCGCGATAATGTTCGCGCAAGAGCGCCTCTCGCAAAGTAACCGCATCAAACTCGCTGACGTATGTGCGAATAGCGAGACGGTCCACAGGCGGGGTTCCGATGATCGACAGATCCCGCACGCCAGAGAGCGAAAGCTGCAAAGTGCGCGGGATGGGAGTCGCCGTCAGCGTAAGTACGTGAATGTCCGTACGCAGCGCTTTCAGGCGTTCTTTATGACCCACACCAAAGTGCTGCTCTTCGTCGATGATCAGCAAACCCAAATTGTTAAACTTGGTGTTCTTGGCGAGCAAAGCATGAGTGCCAACAACAATATCCACGAGACCTGCTGCCATGTTTTTGCGCGTTTCTTCTGCGTTCTTTGCACTTACAAACCGCGACAAGGGTCTGACTTCAATGGAAAATCCGCGAAAGCGTTCCGCAAAACTCTTGTAGTGTTGGCGCGCCAGCAAAGTGGTCGGCGCAATGATTGCCACTTGCACGCCAGACATCGCTGCAATGAACGCCGCACGCATCGCTACTTCGGTTTTGCCAAAGCCCACATCACCGCAAACAAGACGATCCATCGGTTGGCCAGAGCCCATGTCTGCCAAAACATCACCAATCGCACCAAGTTGATCATCGGTCTCTTGGTAAGGAAAACGCGCGGAGAACGCATCCCACATGCCAGGCGGCGGCTCCATAATGGGTGCGCGACGCAAAGCGCGTTCAGCCGCAACGCGAATAAGCTTGTCGGCCATCTCGCGAATGCGTTCTTTGAGTTTGGCCTTTTTGCTTTGCCATGCACCACCGCCAAGACGGTCTAACAAACCTTCTTCGTGACCATATTTGCTAAGCAGTTCGATATTTTCTACCGGAAGATACAACCGCGCGCTGTCTGCGTAATCAAGCAAGATGCACTCGTGCGCAGCACCTGCGGCGGTAATTACCTCAAGCCCTTGATAACGGCCAATGCCGTGATCCACATGGACGACCAAATCGCCGGGATTTAGGCTTTGCGTTTCAGTCAGGAAATTTTCAGCCTTGCGGCGTTTCTTGGCCGTACGGATAAGACGATCACCAAGCACGTCTTGCTCTGAAATCACCGTCATATCGGGCGTTTCGAACCCGTGTTCCAGCGCCCAAACGGCCAGATACAAGCCGCGCTTACCAATCCCTTTGCCGTCACGCAAAGCAATCGTTTCAGCAAGCCCTTCATCTTCGATCAAACCAGAAAGACGTTCGCGAGCGCCCTCTGAATACGAGGCGATGACGACAGGTCCCTGCTCCATTTTTTCTTTAATATGCTTCGCTAAAGCACCGAAAAGGCTGATACTTTCCTGCTGACGTTCAGGCGCAAAGTTACGGCCAATGCGACCACTTGCGTCTGTTGTGCCGAGCCCGACAGCTTGCGGCAATACGGCCAGCTGCAACACACGTCGATCTGATATCGCCGCGTCCCACGCCGCTTCATCGAGATACAATAGCTCCGCAGGCGCTGGTTTATAAACCGAGTCCATTCGGTTCTTGGCACCCATGGCAATTTTGCGGGTTTCATACTGATCCGCAACGCTTTCCCAACGCGCAATGCGCGCAGGTGTCAAAGCGTCATCACAGGTGATTGTGGCCTTTGGCAAATAGTCAAACAATGTCTCAAGCCGTTCGTGAAAGAACGGCAACCAATGCTCAACACCTTGATGCTTGCGCCCCGCACTCACCGCCTCATAGAGCGGATCATCGGTGCCAGCGGCGCCAAATTCGATGCGGTAATTCTGACGAAACCGCGTGATCGCTTCGTCATCAAGGATCACTTCGGAAACTGGCGCAAGCTCTATAACGTCTAGCTTTTCGGTTGTCCTTTGCGTCGCAGGATCAAAACGGCGTGCGCCATCCAAGACATCGCCGAATAGATCAAGACGGATGGGTCCCTGCTCGCCCGGTGGGAAAATATCGATGATACCACCACGCACCGCATAATCGCCCGGCTCCATCACCGTCGGGCTTTGTACGAACCCCATACGGACCAAGAAATTGCGCAGTGCTCTTTCGTCCACACGACCACCGACTGTGGCAGAAAACGCCGCTTCTTTCAGAACAGAGCGCGCAGGAATACGCTGGGTTGCCGCACCTAACGTCGTCAAAAGAATGAATTTATCCGGCATTCCGTGCACGAGGCCCGCGAGCGTCGCCATGCGCGCCGCCGAAATATCAGCGTTCGGCGAAACTCGATCATACGGAAGGCAATCCCACCCAGGAAACACCACAACGGGCATATCAGGCGCAAAGAAACGCAGTGCATCTTGCATTGCGACCATGCGTTTGTCATCGCGCGCGATATGGCAAATGGGCGCGCCCGCACTTTCAAGTTCGCGCAGGATCAGCTGGGCGTCATAGCCCTCAGGGGCACCGGAAACGGTGATATGGGAAGCGTTGCTCATAAGGCGAAGATGATCCTTAAGCCGCGCGTGTCAAACGCCAAACGGGCCAAGCGAGAGATTAGTGTACATGCCCCACATCGCCGTGACGAAAATCGAAATCATCCCAATGACTTGCACGAAAATACGGTGTCGGAACAAGCGTGTATAGAGCGCTTCACCCGAGGCGGCAGTGTCTTGGATAAGACGCGCGGTGTTGAGGCTGAGTAAACCCACGAAGGTCATCGGCAACATGAGCAAGAACAGCGCTTGTGCGAATTCGACCCAGTAAATAAAGCCGAGCAAACCAAGCCCTGTCAGCACAAAACACGTGATCCCTGCCAACCAAAGGCCCGACATTCGTCCGATATACAAAAGACGCGCCACGTTGATGCGCACCAGATCTTCCATGTCCCCAACCGCAGAGCCACCATCTCGGCGCGCGCGCAAAACCAGATCATAGGGCACGCCAAGCACATAATGCGACGCAGAGGACCACATCACAGCAAGCGCAATCCAAAACCAAAGGTTCGAGAACGAGCGCATATCAATGAGTTCAAAAAGAGCGTCTGTGAGTTCCAAAGCGAGTCTCGGATGGTAAGGGCAGTATCAAGCCCCCTATAGCGGGCCTTTTATGCAATTCCCAGCCTTGTTCTGAACCCGCGCGCGTGTCAGGTTCATCAAGAGACAAAGTTGCAAAGCAGGACCCTTATGACACCGACAGTCGCCCCCTTTCCCGCCGCCCGTTTTCGCCGTGCACGTCGCACCTCCGCTTTGCGTGCGTTGACCCAAGAAAACGCGCTCACGCCCGGCGATCTGATCTGGCCCATCTTTGTGCGAGACGGCAAAGGGATCGAAGAACCTGTTGGCTCTATGCCGGGCGTTATGCGCCGCTCTGTTGATAAGATTGCACAGGCCGCGAAACATGCACAAAGCCTTGGTATCCCAGCGATATGTCTGTTCCCCTACACCGATGACAGCCTCAAGACGGAGGATTGTGCAGAGGCGTGGAACCCCAATAACCTTAGCAATCAGGCGACCCGCGCGATCAAAGACGCGGCACCTGATATTGCAGTGATGACGGATGTGGCGCTCGATCCTTATAACATCAATGGCCACGATGGCTTTGTTGAGGATGATGTGATCGTCAATGACCGCACGGTTGACGCTTTGGTCAAAATGACACTCGCGCAGGCAGAGGCTGGTGCAGATATCATTGGCCCCTCAGACATGATGGATGGACGCATTGGCGCGATGCGCTCTGCTCTGGAATCTGAAGGGCATCAAAATGTGATGATCCTGAGCTATGCAGCGAAATACGCATCTGCTTATTACGGTCCTTTTCGCGATGCGGTTGGTGCGTCAGGTGCACTTAAAGGTGATAAGAAAACCTATCAAATGAACCCTGCCAATTCTGATGAAGCCATGCGCTTGATCCAGCGTGACCTACAAGAAGGTGCGGATATGGTAATGGTCAAGCCCGGCATGCCCTATCTCGATATCTGTCGCCGTGTGAAAGACGGCTTTGGTGTGCCGACTTACGCGTATCAAGTGAGCGGTGAGTACGCGATGATCGAAGCCGCTGCACAAAACGGCTGGATCGATGGAGAGCGCGTGATGATGGAGAGCCTGATGTGCTTTAAACGCGCAGGTTGTGACGGTGTTTTGAGCTATTTTGCGCCGCGCGTCGCTGAAATTCTGGCAAATGGGTAACAATTTGCGCTGATCTCCGCTGCTTTGCCTTTGAAAGCGATGACTTAAGCGCGCGTTTGGGGTATCTCTACACCAACGCCCGCCGTCAGAGCTGGGTTGATGAGGCAAAAAGCTGGTATTCCTATGACGACTTTCTCCCGTCGCGCATTTGCGCTTTCCGGTTTGGCTGGCGGCGCAGTCGCACTTAGCGGGTGTGATCGCATTAGCGGAACGACCGCCCCTGACCGCCTTGATGCGCGGGTTGATGCGACGCTTGCTGAAATGTTCGCCCAGTATGGCAAAACACGATCCATCGCCGCGCGATCTGCTGGTATGTTGGTGATGCCGCTTATTACCGAAGCCGGACTTGGCTTTGGTGGCGGTTTCGGGCGCGGTGCTTTGCGTGTTGGCGGTGTCTCTGTTGAGTATTACAATACGACCAAAGCAAACTGGGGCGTGCAAATCGGCGCTAACCAATATGCGCATGTTCTCTTCTTTATGACAGAAGATGCGCTGTTGAATTTCCGCACAGGCGATGGCTGGGAACTTGGCGCGGATGTGGAAGCGGCGATCTATGACGATGGCCAGACCTTCAGTACATCGACAACAACCAATTCAGCGCCTGTCATAAGCATCATTTTCGGCCAAGCCGGTTTGAAACTGGGTGTCACGATTGAGGGCACAAAATACTCTAAAATGGCCCCTCCTGAGCGCTTTTAAACGCGCCTCCCATTGCACCCCAGATCATGTTTCTGCTACAAACGAGCCAACTAAATATAGCGGCTCGATCAAAACGAGTGTGCGGTGACAGGACTGGAAAATTCACGTGAACGACACACCAGAAACCCCTGAAAACGAAGACGAAAATCAAAGACCAGTATCCGCGTATACGGGACCTTCGATTTCGATCACGGCGGAGATGAAAACCTCCTATCTTGATTATGCGATGTCCGTCATCGTTTCACGTGCGATTCCCGACCTGCGAGATGGCCTGAAACCTGTCCACCGCCGCATTCTTTACGCGATGCACGAAGCGGGCAACAATCACGAGAAAAGCTACCGCAAGTCCGCCCGTGCTGTAGGCGACGTGATGGGTAAATATCACCCGCACGGTGATTCCGCGATCTACGATGCACTCGTGCGTATGGCGCAAGATTTTTCTATGTCGCTGCCCTTGCTGGATGGTCAGGGCAACTTTGGCTCCATGGACGGCGATAACGCCGCTGCGATGCGTTATACCGAAGTGCGCATGGACAAGCCTGCTGCCTTCCTTTTGTCCGATATAGACAAAGAAACGGTCGATTTTCAGGACAACTACGACGGTAAAGACCGAGAACCGACAGTTCTTCCCGCGCGCTATCCGAATATGCTGGTCAATGGTGCTGGCGGTATTGCTGTTGGTATGGCCACGAATATCCCGCCGCATAACCTTGGTGAAGTGGTCACAGCGACCCTTGCTTTGATCGACAATCCAGATCTCACAACTGAGGAACTGATCGAATACGTACCCGGTCCTGACTTTCCGACAGGTGGCATTATGCTGGGTCGCAGCGGTGCACGCAAAGCCTATCTTGAAGGGCGTGGTTCAGTCGTTATTCGCGCCAAAACCCGCGTCGAAGAAATTCGCAAAGACCGCTATGCGATCATCGTTGATGAGATTCCCTATCAGGTGAACAAAGCCTCAATGATCGAAAAGATTGCCGAGCAGGTTCGCGAGAAAAAGATCGAAGGTGTAGCCCACGTTCAAGACGAAAGCGACCGAAATGGCGTGCGCGTCGTGGTCGAACTAAAACGCGATGCAACGCCTGAAGTTGTTCTCAACCAGCTCTTTCGTTTCACGCCAATGCAAACATACTTCGGTTGCAACATGCTTGCGCTGAACGGCGGACGTCCTGAGACCCTTACTTTGCGCCGCTTCTTGACGAGCTTTATCGATTTCCGAGAGGATGTTGTTGCACGTCGCACCGCATTTGAATTGCGCAAAGCGCGTGAGCGCAGCCATATCCTATGTGGTCTTGCCGTGGCTGTCACAAACGTCGATGAAGTCGTTGCAACGATCCGTGCCTCTGCTGATGCGGCCGAAGCGCGCGAAAAACTGATGACGCGTCGTTGGCCAGCCATGGCAATCGCCGAATACATCAACTTGATCGATGATCCGACCCACAAGATGAACGACGACGGCACCTATAACCTGTCCGAAACACAGGCTCGCGCAATCCTTGAATTGCGGCTTCAACGCTTGACCCAGCTTGGTGTCACTGAAGTCACCAATGAACTTAAAGAACTCGCTGCAAAGATCAGAGAATACTTGGAAATTCTTGGTTCGCGCGAACGGATCATGGAGATCATTCGCAACGAGTTGAAAGAAGTCCGTGAGAAATTCGCAGTGGATCGTCGCACCGAAATTGTCGACTGGTCCGGCGATATGGAAGACGAAGATCTGATCGAGCGCGAGGATATGGTCGTCACCATCACCTCAGGTGGCTACATCAAGCGCACGCCTCTGGTTGATTTTCGCGCGCAGCGTCGTGGTGGCAAGGGTGTCGCTGGGATGCAGACCAAAGATGAAGACGTCATTACCACGTTGTTCGTCGCCAACACGCACACGCAGCTATTGTTCTTCACGACGGATGGTATGAGCTACAAGCTCAAGACTTGGCGTCTGCCCCTTGGTGGTCGTACCGCAAAAGGCAAAGCAATTGTGAACATCTTGCCCATCCCACCAGGCGTGTCGATTGCGGCTATCATGCCAGTGGATCGTGACGAAAAAGAGTGGGATGATCTGCAAGTGGTCTTCGCCACCTCCGCAGGCACCGTGCGCCGTAACAAGCTGTCGGACTTCACCAACGTCATGCGTAACGGCAAAATCGCGATGAAATTCGAGGGTGAGCACGAGAACACCACCCTCATCGATGTACGCATCGCGAGCCACGATGATGATGTGATGCTTGTGACCAACTCTGGCCGCGCAATCCGCTTCCGTGCCACTGATGTGCGTGTGTTCAACTCGCGCGCGTCAACTGGAGTGCGCGGGATCAAACTACAAGGCAATGACACAGTCGTTTCGATGTCTGTCATTCGCCACTTTGAAGCGACCTCCGATGAGCGCGCTACCTATCTGAAAATGCGCCGCGCTATGGCGGGTCTTGCGGATGATGCGGAGCTGCCTGATGAGGAAGAAGGCGACGCGAACAGCCAGATCACGCAAGAGCGTTACGCAGAAATGTCCGCGATTGAGAACTTGATCCTGACCATCACCTCTGGTGGTGCGGGCAAACTGTCCTCGTCTCATGATTATCCGCTGCGTGGACGTGGTGGTATGGGCGTTACTGCGATGGACAAAGCAATGCGTGGCGGCGAAGTCGTTGCCAGCTTCCCGGTTGAGATGGACGATCAAATCATGCTCGCCACGTCCAAGGGCCAATCGATCCGCGTCCCAGTGGATGGCATTTCTTTCCGCTCACGCTCTGCGGGTGGCGTGAAAGTGTTCAACACAGGTAAGAACGAAAGCGTTGTGTCGGTCGCTTGGATCGCCGATCAAGGTGATGAAGAGCTTGGTGACGACGCCGCTGAAACCGAAACAGAATAAGGGGATGAACGATGAAGCAAGTACCTAAATCAACCACCGAAGATGCGCTTATTCAAGAATTTCTGAAAAAGGGTGGCGAGGTCAAGAAAGGTGTGACCAAGCCGATGAAGCCCGAGCTTGGGATTTCAAAGAACGTTTGGAACCAGACGCTGACAAAAGACGAAAAAGCAGCGCGCGACAAAAAGTAGTCTTACGATCGAATCTTTAGTATCGAAACCAAAAGTGAGCATGCTCAAGTCTCACTTTTGGTTGCTGCTGGAAGTGTCGTGCGCTGTCCGTCAAGAATTCATAAAATGTATTTTTACTTTGCCTTACAATCATCTTCAAAATCTTTGTGAAGCGCAAAATGCGCAATTTGGTTGAGTGAAGCAATAAAATAACAATCAATAGTTGTATTTTGACACGGTGATGTTACCCTACGAACAGAAGTGTATCTTAATACTCCAAAAGATATCCTTCGCGAGAATAGTCGCGCTTTGGAGGATATGGCATTTCAAAAGATAGTCGCGTTATCCATTTCAGACTGTTCCAAGTCATTGTTTGAACAAAACAAATGGTTAGCACGGTGTCTTTTTAACCCTATAAAAATGGGCTTTTGGAATGCAAAATTGGCAAGATCTAATATATTGCTTAGCGCTGGCTGAATATAAGACCATGAGCAAAGCCGCCAAGGCCCTTAGAACAAATGCAACAACGGTTTCTCGGCACATCAACAACTTAGCTGAAACCTATCAGAAGCCGATTTTCGTTAAGAACGGTCAGGAGTGGACCCCGACTGAATTTGGGCAGCAATTGGTCGAGATTGCAAAGAACACCAAGACGAACATCGACGAGATTGAGACCGATACATCTACAGTTCCGGCGGGCACGCTGAGAATCTACAGTGAAATGCGCTTAATGCAGGCATTTTTCACGCAAAACTGGCGTGCAGCGCTACGCGCGGTTCCGAATATAAACCTTCATATAAGTATAAACCCGTCATCTTTAGCTTTTGGCGAAGTTGATATGACTTTCACTTGCGAACCGCCGAACGAAGGTCGCTTAGTACGAAAAAAAGTGGCATCTACAGAATATGCTGTTTTTGCGAACAAAGCGTTTTTTCCAAACTTGGAAGGCTGGATCGAACTTATAGACCAACCTGGTCAGAAAATTGATCAAAGTTTTCTGAAAGACAACTTTGAGGCCCCTCCGAGGATCGCGTTGCAAGGATTAAATATGGCGCTCAAGGCCATTCAGGAACTTCCATATATGGTCATGTTGCCACGGTCATTAGCTAATCAATTTGACGATCTAGGTGAGGTACCAAATTCGCCTGTCTTTATCGATAGTGTATGGGCGTCTTGTCATGAGTCTCGTAGGAATGACCCAATAATTAGAAGCGTTTTCAATTGGCTGGAGACCATCAAGTAAGAACCATGCCATTTTTGCAGAACTACTTCTGCAAACTTTTCGCTACTAAAGTATAACATTCAACCATAAGTTTAAGATACAGCGAATGGAGGAGAAAAATAATGGATATTAATTCAATATATGCTACTTTTGCCTCGCGTTTTGTTGCAGGCCTACACTTAGCAGCCGTCGCCGGAGTGCTGTATTGTCACTTAGATATAGGCTTAGGTTTCTTTCCAACAATGATCTCGTTTTTGTTGGTGAGCTGCGCTATTTGGCTCGTGTTTTTGTCGCTCTACTTTGAGGGTTCCGACAACGTCTCAGACCCTCACGGAAAGCGTAGACAGTCACACTATATGAAGTAACCTATGCAATCCACTCAAGTGTTTTAGCAAGATTTGCTACCTTCCTATTTGACGATCCTTAAACCGATCCGCCCTCTCATATTTCCATTCTTTTTTGCTTTAAGCAGCGGGCGCATGGTGCGCCCGCATACTTTTGATCGCTCAAAACTTAGAGAACTTATCCTCCAAGTACATTAATAAACGTTCCTCGCTCGGATCAACACCACTACAAGCATGTGCTATCGTCGCGCGTGGCTCGCGCAGACCGCCATGGCGCTGCAACGCTTCATTGAGCCATTCTGTTGCAGAAGTTGGATCACCCTGCGCCAGCGCTTCATCCAGATTTGGCAAATCAGCACGCATCGCTTCGTTCAAGCACCCCGCATAGACATTGCCCAAGCTGTAGGTCGCGAAATAACCAAACAGACCAACGGACCAATGCACATCCTGCAACACGCCGTTTGAAGGTTTATCAACTTCAAAGTCGAAATCAGACGCGAAGCGATCGTTCCAAGCGGCTTCGAGATCATCAACTGCCAGATCACCCGAGATCAAGGCGCGCTCAAGATCGAAGCGCAAAAGCACATGAAGGTTGTATTGCACCTCATCCGCTTCGGTACGAATGAACCCTTGGCGCAGCTTGTTCACGGTGCGGTAGAACGCGTCCTCATCTGCAACACCAAAGTCCCCAAACGTGTCGCGCATCTGACCATAGAGCCAACCACAAAACGGCTTTGAGCGGCCCAACTGGTTTTCATAAATGCGGCTTTGGCTTTCGTGCACGCCCATGGACACACCATTGCCAAGCGGTGTGAGCAGATACTCCTTGCTAATCCCCTGCTCATAGCAGGCGTGGCCGACTTCATGGACAGTGGAGTAGAGACAATTGAACGGATCGCGTGGGCTCGTGCGCGTCGTGATGCGCACGTCTTGGCCGGAACCCGACGAGAACGGATGCACCGCCTTGTCCACGCGGCCATGGCTCATGTCATAGCCGAACGCTTTGGCGAGCTTGCGCGTCAGCTTCATTTGTTTGCCTTCGTCAAAATCGAAGTCGAGATCGGCAGGTTGCTCGGATGCCATCACTTCATCGCGCAATGTCGTCAATCGCGGCCGCAGCGCTGCGAACATCGCGCTTAGGCTTTCAGCGCTCGCACCCGGTTCATAATCTTGCAACATCGCATCATAGACGTCACCGCCTGCGGCGAGTGCTGCGCCCTCTTCCCGCTTCAATGCAACCACTTCTTTCAGAGTTGGCAGAAAAGCTGCGACATCCTCATCCGCACGTGCTTCTGCCCAAATACCTTGGCTCGCAGAGGTAAGTTTCGCCAATCGTTGTGCAAGATCCGCAGGAACTTTGGACGCGCGTTCATAAGAGCGTGTGATCAAACGCAGCTGCGCTTTGCCCACCTCATCAGGCGCATGCGCCTCGGACAACCAGTCACCAATGCGCGGATCGGTGCGGCGCGCGTGCAGCACACCTTCTAGTGCAGCCATCTCTTCAGCGCGTTGTGGTGCTGCACCGCGCGGCATCATTGTTTCTTGATCCCAGCCCAAGCGGCCCATGACCTGGCCCAACGCTTCGGTCTCTTTTTGAAAGGCCATTAAATCATCATATGCACTCATTATGCTGCTCCTCGCAGTGTGTCAGGGGTCGGATAGCCCGCATAAAAGCGTGCGCGTAGGATCAGCACCCAAAGCGCGACTGCGCCCAGCTGGTGAATAATAGCAATTTCAAGCGGTGCGCCGTAGAGCACAGTGAAGATCCCAAGGATCATTTGCAGTGTCATCATGCCAAGTACGACAGTGAACGCACCACGCGTCCCAGAGTTCGGCGAATGACGCGCCTGACGCCACAGCACGATACCAAATAGGAATAACCCATAGCCTGCCATTCGGTGCATGAACTGCACAAGACCTGCGTTTTCAAAGAAATTACGCCAGACAGGGTCCAGATCAAACGGATACGGCGGGATGAAACCGCCAGCCATCAGCGGCCAATCTGTATACGTGCGCCCCGCGTCGATGCCCGCGACCAATGCGCCGAGTAGGATTTGAATGAACGCAAATGCAGTCAGCCAAGTCGCAGCGGTATAAAGCCGTTGTTCACGGTGCCGACGACATTGCATCAATTGGCGCTCTTCGCATTTCAGCTCGAACACGAACCAAGCGATAAAGCCAAGGATCACAAAGGCCAAACCAAGATGCGTCGCCAATCGATAGGACGCCACATCGAGCATCGTTCCTGTTAGTCCAGAGGACACCATCCACCAGCCAACCGCGCCTTGGATACCACCCAGAACGCCGATACCAAGCAATCGCCCCGTCCAGCCGGTAGGGATATTGCGCGTCAAAAGGAAACCAAAGAAACCCAGCGCCCAGACGAGACCGATAACGCGGCCTAGCTGGCGGTGACCCCATTCCCACCAATAGATGAACTGGAATTCGGACATCGACATGCCCTGATTTTGCAATTTGTACTCTGGAATTTCACGGTATTTGTCGAACTCAAGCTGCCATGCGGCTTCTGTCATAGGCGGCATTGCACCTGTGACGGGCTTCCATTCGGTAATCGCCAATCCACTGTCAGTGAGACGCGTCAAACCGCCCACTAGAATCATCACAGCAACCAATGCAAACAGCAAGATCAACCAAAGCCGAATGCCGCGCCGCGCGCCGCGCTTGCCTGCATCAATCAAGCCCGTGACAGGAGCCGCTTTTTCTGCGGTGCCAACATCTTCGAAAATATTGCGTTTCGTGCTCATGGTCTGCCTCTTGAACCGTCAGATTATTTGATCAAAGGTTAGGCCGCGCGCCCTGCCCCTTCAAGGGTCGCTCAGGATTTGTTTAGCCTTTATCCTTCCAGCGCACCATTTGCCGCAGCACGCCATGCAACATCTGCACATCCGCGCGTGTCAATGGCATGCGCGACCACATGTTGCGCAGATTGACCTTCATGCTATCGACCTTTTCTGGCGGGTAGAAAAAGCCAGCCTCTTCGAGGCGATCCTCATAGTGTTTGGCCAATGCTTCGCTTTCGCCTTGTGACGCCCAAATTGTTTTGGCCATCTCAATCCGTTCATTCTCATAATTGCCCACTTGGCGCTGCCATTCATAGCCAATCAGCAGCACACATTGCGCCAGGTTAAGCGAGCCAAATTCAGGGTTAACAGGCACGTTGATCACTGCGTTCGCGCGCGCGATGTCATCATTTTCCATCCCCGCGCGTTCCGGGCCAAAGAGCACTGCGATTTTTTCACCATTCGCGATCTTTTCTGCTGCAAGTTTCATCGCCCCCTCAGGTGAAAACGCAGGTTTTGTCAAACCACGCTGGCGCGCCGTTGTAGCGAAAACGTAGGTGCAATCCTCAACCGCATCTGCGGTTGTCTCGAAGAGCTGTGCTTCATCCAGCAGCCGGCCTGCACCGCTGGCCATCGCATCGGCCTTGGGGTTCGGCCAACCATCACGCGGCGCAACAAGACGCATACGATCAAGCGAAAAGTTCCACATGGCGCGCGCCGCAGCACCGATATTTTCACCCATCTGTGGTCGAACAAGGACAAAACTGGGTTGTGGATAATCAGTTGGCATGAACGGCTCCGATGCGTGGGTTTGGATGCTGATATGCGAGGGATGTATTGGTTTCAAGCGTTGCTGCGAACGACCAGCTCGACGGGTGATCCAATAAGCGCTTAAGCAAAGTGGTCAAATGCGTTTGGGCAAGTTATAGGGTGCCAAACACTTATAGAAGAAGCGCTCGCCATGTCCGACACAGCCCAAGACCTCGAACAGCCCCAGCTTTATTTAATCACGCCACCGGAATTTGATCTGGACGTATTTCCCGCGCTGCTGGGCGAAGTCTTGGACAATGTCGATATCGCGTGCGTACGTTTGGCGCTGGCCACACAAGACGAAGACAAAATTTGTCGCGCAGCTGACGCTCTGTGCGGAATTACGCAGGCGCGTGATGTGGCTTTGGTTCTTGATGAGCATATTTTGCTGGTCGAAAAGCTCGGGCTTGATGGTGTGCATTTGAGCGATGGCGCGCGGCGGGTGGCCAAGACACGCAAAATGCTTGGCGATGATGCCATTGTCGGCGCCTTTTGCGGCACCTCACGCCATGACGGAATGAACGCTGGTGAAGCTGGTGCAGACTATGTCAGTTTCGGACCAATCGGTGCCAACACGCTTGGCGACGGCGAACGTGTAGAGCATGACTTATTTCAGTGGTGGTCCGATGTGATCGAAGTGCCCATTGTTGCGGAGGGCGCGCTTGATGCAGCCGCTTTAGCGGCATTTGCGGCTGTGACCGATTTCTTTGCGCTTGGTGAAGAAATATGGACCCACGCATCCCCTGTTGAGGCAGCAAAAGCAATTCAAGCGAAACTGTCCAGCTAGATATCTTCGACCTTCATAGCGCGCGCGGCTGCAAGCCCCAGCGCGTAGCTGATATCGGAGTACATGCTGTCAAACCCCTCAAAGAGCGCGGCATTCATCGCCGCACCTTCGGCGGTTTTGCTTAATTCGGTGTAGAGTTCCAAATCGCCCGGCGCCAACGGCGAATACGCCATGATCAAAAAACCGTAGAGCCAATCGCGCGTATCTGCGCGCGTTTCTTGCTCTTGCTCCCAAACATCCGCGAGAATTTGCTCTTCGCTCAGCTCAAACGCGCCGCCATCCACAAGACCGCGATAAAATTGCATGTTGGAATTCATCGCCCCAACCACGTTTGCCTCGAGTAAATCCCCAGCTTTGACAAAGTCATCGACCAAAACAAAAGCATCGTCACCCGCGCGCTCATACGCCCGTGCTTGCTCTTTGGCGTGTTCTTCAATCGCGTCGTCCATCATCGCTTCGCGCGCAGAAAGCTCTAGCGTGACGATGGTCTTTCCCATCGGTGCATCGAAAAATGCCTGCAATGGTGCGATATCAACATCTTGAAGCGCATTGGCAAAACCCCGACGCACGGACGTTTGCATGGCCTCTGTGCTGTAGATCCGAGAGACAACCGCACCCCAGTTTTCGGAATACCCACCGGGCAACATTTCCTCTGCCAGCTCCACCGCATAGCTCTGCCCTTCCTCGCGCATCAAATCGATCATGCGCTCCATTCCCAAACTCGCAAGAAGCCGATCTGTCGCTTCACTTGCAAAAGACGTGAGTGGTAAAAAAGCAATGCAAAGACTTGCGACAGCAGTGCGGATCAAGGTCATAAAAGGCTCTCGAATAAGGGTTACGTTTTCCACACTAAGGATGCTTTGCGCCATTGCCAATGCGCGCCCTGCACAAGCTTGCGTGAGACGATGATATTGGCGCAATTCCTCAAAAAGCAGTTGCGCCCTCACCTTCCAGATATTATCGCACCTCCAAGCCAAACCTGCGGAGCGATGCCGGAGTGGTCGAACGGGACGGTTTCGAAAACCGTTGAGCCTCTAAAGGGTTCCCAGGGTTCGAATCCCTGTCGCTCCGCCAGAAATTTCCTTAGCTCAAGCAATATACCATTCTATAGCGACATCGCCCGCGTCAAACATTAGGAGACGGTTGGTGAGATTGATATTAACCTCTTCGTTAATCAATGTGCCTTCCGTAGCCTGCTAAATGTTCGGTTTGTATTTCACCCCCAACGCGGATGAAGCACGCCAGATAAGCAAACAAACTCAAAAGCCTGAGGCCTTGAGCTAGCACTTTAAACAAGCCGCCTGTACGAGCGCCACCTTTGCCAATAACCGCCAATCAGCGCGATTAATCGAGAAGAAGTTAAGTCGCAAAGCCATTCACAGGTTTCAGCAACAGCATCCAGCGAAATTGATAGCTCAATGCGTCTTACCGCTGTGCGATAAACCGCTGAGCACCGCTTTGGCCGCGCGTATCCCTGGCGCTTCGCCGCCCTGACCAAGCCGCACCATCGTGTTCTGCATCGCTTGCGTTTGTGGCGTCGGATTGCTCAACAATTCGTTCAAGCCACCTGCAATCCGCTCAGGAATGCAGTCCGCACCGATAAACTCTGGCACAGCGCGCGTCTCAGAGACGAGATTGACCAAGGTCACCGTGTCCACTTTTAACATGCGCCCAATAACCTGACGCGAAAGCCAGCTCATATCATACGCGATCACCATCGGCGTGCCGGCAGCTGCAAGTTCCAGAGACACTGTGCCAGAGGCTGCAAGCGCGACATCCGCGGCTTTGAACGCCGCGCGCTTTTGCGCTTTGTCCTCTGAGCGAATGATCAGCGGTGTGCAGGACCAATCCGCAACGGCGTTGCGCACAAGCTCTTCCACGGGCGCGGCCGCTGGAATGACGATCTTCAAGTCTGGATGCGCTTGTAAAACAGGGGCCAACGCTTCGCCAAATATCGGTGCCAGCCGTGAGACTTCTCCGCGACGCGATCCCGGCAAGACAAGCGCCACCGGAGCCTCTCCAAAACTGTGCTCTGTGCGAAAAGCGTGCGCCTCTTCCACGCTTGCTTGCACATCAGTCACAACAGGATGCCCGACAAAATCACAACGCATGCCAACAGCTTCCATATAAGGCGGCTCAAACGGGAACAGCGCGAGCACTTGATCAATATGACGCGCCATTTTTGCAGCTCGCCCTGCGCGCCAAGCCCAAACAGTTGGGGCCACATAATGCACACAGCGAATTTGGCTCTTTGCCTTGACCAACTTAGCGACTCGCAAGGAAAATTCAGGAAGATCAATGGTGATCAACACATCCGGCCGCGTTTGCACAATCTGATCTGCCGTTTCTGCAATACGCGTTTTAAGATGCCGATATTGCGACAGGATCTCAGAGATTCCCATGATCGAAATCTCTTCCATCGGAAAGCGACTTTGCAAGCCCGCTTCGCTCATCCCAGCGCCGCCTATACCATCAAAAACCACATCAGGAACCAGCGTTTGCAGCCCCTCCATCAATGCAGCACCAAGCTTGTCGCCTGACGGCTCACCTGCGATGATGAAAACCCGCATCGCCTAAATATCCTGCGCGATCAATGAGATGCCAGACGCTTCAGCAAGACGGATCGTTTCGTCCTGCTCCAGCACAATAACGTTGCCAGCAGACAGGAGGATGGCTGACAGGCCAGAGGACGCCACCGCCCTTACAGTCTCTGGGCCGATGGTTGGCATATCTATGCGCAGGTCCTGACCACGCTTGGGCGCTTTTACAAACACCCCACCGTTCTTGCGCATATGTTTGGCGGTGCTGGCTACAAAACCGAGCAAAGCATCTGTGCCTTGCAGCGTTTCAATCCCTAGGCAGAGACCATTTTCCACGACAACGCCCTGCCCTACATCCAACGGTCCGAGCGCGTTAAGAATATCAATAGCGCGATCTGCATCGCTTTGAGTTTGCGCTCTCAAAGGCGCACCCGCAAGCACACCTACGGACGCGGTCAGACTAGGATCAATCTCATGTGCTCCGCGGACCGCGAAACCTTGCTCTTCGAAAATCTCAATGACCAAACGCAAAAGCGCATCATCGCCCCCCTGCATCGCAGCAATCAATCGCGGGGCAAGCTGTACCATCACATCATCAAACGCGTTTGGATCAAGCGGAGGGCGTGACATTGCGCCGGCCATCACAACCTCGCTCACGCCTTGCTCTTTCAACGCATCGAACAAAGCACCCATCTTCTCAAAACTGAATTCTTGAGGCGCATCTGTGAGATCATGGGCAACACCCGAAAAACTGATCTGAAACGCATCAGGGCGCAGCGTAGCTAGTCGTACAGGCAAGCCCCCGGCACCAGCAAGAATGGCAAGCCGTCCCATCCTAGCCGCCCGGTGTTAGGAACGAACGATCCGTCACGCCCGTCACAAACTCAACGATATGATGCACATAGCGGCTATCGCTATCCTCACCCATGCGCTTCACGCGATCCTGAAACGTACCATCGCCTTGCGCCATCATTTGAAAAGCTGCCCGCAACGCCATGATATCCGAACGCTCAACACCGCGACGTTTCAGGCCAACCAAATTCAACCCATCAAGCTGCCCGCGCGGCGCTTGGACAAGGCCGTAGGGGATAACATCGTTTGTCACCATCGTTACAGCGCCAATGATTGCACCTTTGCCGATACGCACGAATTGGTGAATACCGGCAAGACCGCCAATAATCACATCATCTTCAATGATACAGTGACCGGCTACAGCGGCGCTGTTCACAACGATGACATTGTTGGCCAAAATAACATCATGCGCGATATGACAGCCCGCCATCAGCAAGCAATCATCGCCAATTTTGGTCAAACTGCCGCCACCTTCGGTGCCTGTATTCACAGTGACATGTTCGCGAATGCGGTTACGTGCGCCAATTACGAGACGTGTGATTTCACCGCCAAACTTCTTGTCTTGCGGGATTTCTCCGACGACCGCGAATGAAAAAATGGTGTTTTCTTCACCCAGCGTGGTTTGCCCTTTGACGACTGCATGGTTCATCAAGACGCAACGCGCACCCATCTTCACGTCAGCGCCCACGAAACAAAACGCGCCAATCTCACAGCCCTCGCCAATCACAGCGCCTTGTTCGATCACGGCACTGGCGTGAATATTTGCGCTGGGGTCAATGCTCATGCAGGCAAGTCCATCATTGCAGTAAACTCGGCCTCAGCCGCCATTTCACCATCTACACTTGCGACGCCGGAAAACTTCCAGACCTTACCACCGGGTTTGCCGCGCACCGTTGTCAGATGCATCTTCAACACATCGCCAGGACCGACTTTGCGGCGGAATTTGCATTTGTCGATGGCCATGAAATAGACCTTCATCTCTTTATCAGCCATATCCAACGCAGTTCCGACCATAACAGCAGCGGTTTGCGCCATCGCCTCAACAATCGTGACGCCGGGCATGATCGGAAGACCGGGGAAATGCCCTTGGAAATGCGGCTCATTCATCGTTACATTCTTGATGCCAACCGCAGTTTGCGTGCCATCAATGTCCTGAACCTTATCCACCAATAAGAACGGATAGCGGTGCGGCAAGATGCGTTGGATCAGTTGGATGTCAGCACTGAGTAGCTCGCTCATAAAAAGGCCTCTTACTAAAAACTCTTGGTCCATACGGTCCTAGCAACTGCGCCAATATTGGGCAAGGCGCCAGCTGGCTAAGTTAATTGTCTGCAGGGACTTGCTCTGGTGTCGGCTCAGGCTCAGGTAACGGCTCAGGCACGAGTTCAATGTCTGGTGCAGCGCCCTCTGCTGGCGTCAACAAATCCTCAAGCGGTACGCCTTCGCCAAGACCACTATCGATACGCGCAATCGCTTCGAGCGTTACATCCGAAGCGTCAGCACTTACAAAAACCGCACGTCGATCCAGAATGACACTCGCCCCTTTTTCCTGCATCAAACGCTGCATATAAGGGGCAATCGTAAACAAAAAGCGCCGCTCGGCCTGCTCGGAAAGCTGCGTCAAAGCTCGGATTTTTTGATCTTGTTCATTGCGCGCGCCGGTGACTTTCACATCAAACGCATCGGCAAGATCACGAAATTCTTCAGGGCTCATAGTGTCGCGTAAATCCGTGAGCTCGCCCTCTTCAACGGCAAGCTCTTGTTCAATACGCCGATTTTCCGCTGCAAGCCGGCGGCCACGCGCAGCGATTTCTTGCGACAGGCTTTGGCCAAATTGCGTCTCCGAGAACAAACGCTCACGCTGAATCGTCAGAACTGGGATTTCAGGCAAAGAAAAAGCATTTGCCTGCGCTGAAACGCTACTCGGAACAGCAAAGCCAATGACAAATGCGGCCCAAACAGAACAGCAAATACCGGCTTTGCCGCGTCCTTTAGAAACTCGTTGAAATCGTAAGGTCAAAGGTTTGCTCCCTATCGCCAACTTCCTTCGAGAGCGCTTTGGTAAAGTTAAAGCGCAAAGGCCCAATCGGCGTTTTCCAGAACAATGATGCGCCAATCACCTGACGCGCTGCAAAGCCTTCGTTAATGACGTTCGCATTCGTTTGATCTAGCGACCAAAGGGATCCGATGTCATAAAACACACCGCCGGAAATTCCATACTCTTCAGGCAAGCCCAAGGGGAACTCTGCCTCAAATCGGGCGACCGCAAACATGTTGCCACCAAGCGCGTCATTCACATTGCCCGTGGCTTCCCGTGGCCCAATACCGCTTGGCTCAAAGCCGCGCATCACAGAAGAGCCCATAAAGAAGCGCTCTGTCGAGCGACCAGATCCGCTGAGGAAATTGATAGCCCCACCCTCTAACGTCGCACGCAGGGTAACTTCTTCGCCCAACACTTTGGTCTGAGCAATGGCTTTCGCCGTGGTTTTTACAAAGCGATTGCTTTGATCCAAAACACCGAAATCTTGTCCGAACTCGAGCAAGACACCCGCATTCGGGTTCAGGCCCGTGCGGCGGGTGTCAAAGCTGTAGCTATACCCGATGGAATTGGAATACTCGATCCCGCGCGCGACCTCGTTGGTGATAAGAGCACCGGCATCTGCACCAAGGTCTGTCATCTCTGTCAAATCAAGAGTGTAGCGCACTTCCATCCGGCCATTTTCTGACACAGGGAAGTTAAACGACGGACGGAATTTACCAAGGTTTGTATCGTAGGTCGCGTTAAGATTATCGGTTTCGATGTAATTCAAAACAAAACCGAAACGCAGGTCACGACCAAGGAACGCAGGCTCGCCGAACGTGAGCGAGTATTCGCGGTTGTCCACGCCTGTGGTCACACTCAAGCCCAGCTGCTGACCACGACCGAGAAAATTGCTCTCGTTATATTTGATCAAAGCACCGGGGCCAGTCGCACTGGAATAAGTACCACCAAAGCTTAGCGAGCCAGTGGTTGTCTCCTCGACATCCACATCGATCACGACTTGATCTGGCGCAGAACCTTCACGCGCTTCAACATCGGCTTGACCGAAGAAACCAAGTGCACGCACACGCTCTGCGCTTTCACGAATTTCACGTGGGTTAAAGGGGTCACCTTCAACGATCCTGAATTGGTTACGCACCACGCGATCGAGCGTTGTTGCGTTACCCTCAATGTCGATACGTTCCACAAAAATACGTGGGCCACGCACAAGCGCGAATTCCACATCCAGCGTCAAATCACGGTCATTGCGCGTCACGCGCGGCTCGACACGTACAAAATCAAGTCCAAGCTTGATCGCCAAACGCTCAAGGCGCGCGATGGAGTTTTCTACCAAAGACGGCGAGTAAACAACGCCCGGCCGGATCTTCAAAGCGGCCTGAAACTCCGCCTCATCCGCGTCCGCAATTTCGGAGACAGTTGTGATTTCACCAAACTTGAATTGCTGGCCTTCTTGGACGTTGAACGTCACGAAAAAGCCGTCGCGCTCGCGCGCAAGCTCTGCGTTAACGCTGGTCGTGCGAAAATCAACGTAGCCGCGGCTCAGGTAAAAATCGCGCAGAACTTGTTTGTCAAACTCGATGCGATCTTCAGCGAATGTATCGCGCTTCACGAATGCCCGCAGCAATCCAGCCTGCTTGGTGTCCAGAACACGGCGCAAACGGTGATCAGAGTAAACTTGGTTGCCAACAAAACCGAGCCGTTCGATCTCTGTCAGGCCACCTTCAAAGATTTCGAACACCAAATCTACGCGGTTGTCAGAACGGCGAATGATCCGCGGGCTGACAGTCGCGGTAAGACGGCCCTGCTGCGAATAAGCGGTCGCAATTTCAGCGGCGTCACGTTCAGCGGTTGTCGGGTTGAAAACGCGGCGTGCTTGGCTCTGCACAACCGTGGCCAAATCATCATCTTTGAGACGGCGGTTGCCTTCAAAATTGATGCGGTTGATCGTCGGGTATTCTGTGACTTTGATAACGAGACGGCTACCTTGCGGCTCGATGTCGACGCTCTCGAACAAACCACTTTCTTGAAGCCGCTGAAAGGCACCGTTTAAATCCGATCCAGAGACGCTCTGACCGCGAGCGATTCCCGCGTAAGACAGAATTGTGGACGGCTCAATTCGTTGGTTACCTTCGATTGTAACCGAGTTGAAACGGAATTGCTGTGCCTCAGCAACGCTTGGCAAAGCGATGTAAGCCACTGAGAACCCTAAGGCAATCGTCGCGATACCAGACCGAAGTGCATTAACTTTACGTGCTCGTGGTGCGCAGCGTTTTTCGCCGCTTGCTTTTGTATTGATCATGATACCGATCCAACAGACATCCCAGGTGTATTCTGAGTAGCTCTATTGGGCGTTGTTGTCAAAAGCGGATAGGCTAAATTTCGCAAACACACGAAACAGTTAGCCCCTAGATGCCCCTACAAGATGAAGGGGTTCGCAAAGGTCACTGACGCGACATAAGCCGAAAGCGCAAGACAAAGCGCAAGCATGCCGAAATACAAAAAACGGTCCCAGTTCAGCGAAAGCAAGAAGCCAAGACTACGTGTGCCGGATTGGATTAGTTGCATGTCATCACTCATTTCTGAAACGCTTTTCGCGCTCGGGTTTTATTGCTCTGACCGATGCTTACCCGAGGAATAAGGCGAAAAATGGGCAAAGCACGAATTGTTTGGCCCTATGGGCAGAACAAATCGTTCCCCAATGCAAACAGCATCAGCGACAAGATCACCATCAAGCCAATCGACATAAACACACGCAGCACTTTGTCGCTGGGTGGCTTGCCTGTAACCGCTTCATAAGCAAAGAAAACAAGATGTCCGCCGTCTAGAACAGGTACGGGAAACAGGTTTAAAAGACCGACAGCCGTGGACAGTACGGCGATAAACCAGATGAAGCTCATCGCGCCTTGGCTCGCCATAGCGCCAGAGGTTTGCGCGATGCCTATCGGGCCGGACAAATTACAAGAACTGATCGCCCCCGTCACCATATGATACATTCCAGAGAGCGAGCCCTCGATCACGCGTTGCGTTTGCAGCGCGCCATTCTTAATGGCCGTAAGCGGGCTGGTCGGTTGCGTCGCAGGCTCAAAGAAGAAGCCGCCAGCCACACCAATGCGCCACTGTGTCACAAACGTATTATCTGCCTGCGGCTCATCCACGCGCTTGGGCGCGAGCGTCACTTGGCGGGTTTCGCCCTTGTTCCACAGGTCCAAGAGCAGCGGAGCACCGTCGCCCGTCTCAACCGCTTCTTTCAACTGCGAAAATGCAAACACAGGTGCGCCATCAATTGCGGTGATCACGTCATCGACCATGAGACCTGCGCGAAGGGCTGCGGATTGCGGCATCACTGTCGTCACAAGAGCGGGGTACGGATATGGGCCCATGACATCAAGTTCAGCGCCATCGCGGCCAACTGTGTAGGTCACCGACGCAGATTTGCTTATCGCCTGCTCAAGTGCATTGAACCCTGCCCCATCCTCAAAACTTGGAACTGGGATACCATCAATGGCCAGCAGTTGATCGCCAACTTGTAGTTCTTGAACCGCTGGCATTTCGCGCAGCGCACCAACCGCGAGCGGATCAGCTTCTTCACCGCGCCACATCAAAACGGCTGCGAACACAATAATAGACAGGGCAAAATTGAAAATCGGACCCGCTGCAACAGTGGCGGCGCGCGCCCAAAGCGGTGCACCCGGCATCGTGCGGCGTTTGTCCGCATCGCTCATCTCGCGCACAGCTTCGCCGTCTGGCGCGCTTGCGGCATTCGCATCGCCCATGAATTTCACATACCCGCCAAAAGGAAGCGCTGCGAACTGCCAAACCGTGCCGTGTTTATCAACGCGACTGAAAAGGACTGGACCAAAGCCAAGCGAGAATACTTCGGCATGAATGCCAGACCAACGTCCAACGATGTAATGACCATATTCATGGATTGCGACAATCACAGAAAGCGCCAGCACAAAGGCCAGAAGAGTCCAGATTACACTGCCAAATTGCGGCAAAAGCCCCAGAATATCCATGTGGTCTACGTCCTTTTGCTGCTCACGCGCTTATTTTTTGTTTGGCGGGACTTACATCCCTGCGATGATCTCATCCGCGCACTTACGTGCCAGATGGTCCATCTCGAGCACGCTATCAAGGGTCATTTCGGCATTTGTGAGGCCGGATTGCGCAGAAAGACGGGTCAGAACTTCTTCCACGACTTCGGCCATCTGCATAAAGCCAATCTTTTGCGCAATGAAATGATCCAGCGCACGTTCTTTAGCTGCGTTAAAGACAGCGCCCGAATGTCCACCCGCCTCCATAACCTCGCGCGCCAGACGCAAAGCGGGCCAGCGTATCTCATCCGGTGCGCGGAAAGTGAGCTGTGAAAGAGCTGCAAGGTCAAGGCGTTCAACAGGCAGTTTGCGCCGCTCGGGCCAGTGCAGAGCAAAGCCAATCGCGTGACGCATATCGGGTGGGCCAACATGCGCCATCAGCGCGCCATCGTTGAAACCAACCAGCGCATGGATCATGGATTGTGGATGCACAAGCACTTCGATGATGCTAGGGTCAACTTCAAAAAATTCACGCGTTTCAATGACTTCCAAGGCCTTATTAAACATGGAAGCGCTGTCAATTGTGATGCGCTTCCCCATATCCCAATTCGGATGTGTGGCGGCTTGCGCAGGTGTCGCGCCCGCGAGTTTTTCCATTGGCCAATCGCGAAACGCGCCACCAGAGGCCGTGATGATGATGCGCTCAACCGCTTTCATGTCCTCACCAATGAGCCCTTGGAACACCGCCGAATGTTCACTGTCCACAGGAAGCACGCGCGCCTGATGCTGAGTTGCTGTCGCTTTCACCAAAGCGCCCGCGCAGACCATCGATTCCTTGTTGGCCAAGGCCAATGATGCGCCCTGCTTCAACGCTTCTAAACCTGGGGCCAACCCAGCTGCGCCAACGATAGCTGACATAACCCAATCCGCGTCACGTGCACCCGCTTCGACCAGCGCCTCGGACCCTGCCGCTGCGTCTATACCGCTGCCTGCAAGTGCATCTCGCAAGTCATCAAGCAACAATGGATCCGCAGTCACTGCCAAATCAGCGTGCAAATCTCGTGCATCTTCAGCAAGTTGCTTGATATTGCGCGCACCCGTCAGCGCAACAACGTCATACTCACCGCTCGCACGTTTGATCAGATCAATTGTGTTTTGCCCAATCGAGCCAGTCGCCCCAAGTATCGAAACCTTGCGCATAGCCCTGCTCTAACCAGCTACGCTTGGTGGAAAATCAAGGAAGAGCTCAACAATAATCAAAAGCAGTGCCGCACCGAGCATGCCATCAAAGCGATCCAGCAAACCACCGTGTCCCGGGATCAGATTAGAGCTGTCTTTCACGCCCACATGACGCTTGATTGCACTTTCGGCGATATCACCGAGCTGAGACGCAAATGCGACGGCAACCGAAACGACAACAACCGTGATGCCCCCGCCATAAAGCCCCACAAAAACAGCACCGAAAAGCGCAGCACCAAACCACCCTGCAATCGTACCGGACCATGTTTTCTTGGGACTCACCGCGGGCCAGAACTTTGGACCGCCCAATATACGACCCGCAAAATAGCCTGCAACATCAGTGACGATCACAACAATCAAAAGCCACGCCATCCAAATTATACCAAAATCATCCCGAAGCGCGATCAGACTAAACCCGGCCACTAGGATCATTGCCGTGTAGCTCATAAAAATACGCCGCCCTGTAAAGGGCCGTGATCCGGCTGATAGCAATGAAAAACCTACAAAGCTTGGCGCGAGCAGCAAAGGCAGGATAAGCGTCGCGTAGGGCGCGTAACTCGCCGCGAACAAGGCGAAACCACTGATAACGGCGAGCCAGATCGCGCGTTGCGAGCTTGCGCCGCTCAACATACGCACCAATTCCCAAACCATTAAACCGCAAGACAAAGACACAAGGAGATGTATCCACACACCGCCTGCCCAAACCGCAACAATGCCAACAACAAGCATGCCAATCGCGCTGAACAAACGTGGCGCGAGGTCGCCCCATTTGGAGCTTACCTCATTCATACTTTAACGCCGCCAAACCTGCGATCCTTTGTGCCATACTTAGCCGTCAGTTCGCCAAATTCCTGCGCGGTAAAATCCGGCCAAAGCGTGTCGATAAATTCATACTCTGAATAAGCCGACTGCCAGAGCAAGAAATTAGAGATACGAGCTTCACCGCTGGTCCGAATAACAAGATCAGGATCAGGTAAAACATAAGTATCTAAATACTTTGGAAGCGTTTCTTCATCCACGGTCTCAGGATCAAGTTTACCGCTTGCAACGTCCTGCGCAAGGCGCTTGGTGGCGCGCGCAACCTCGTCACGACCACCGTAGTTCAAAGCAATCGTCAGGTGCACTTTGTCATTTCCTGAGGTGATCAACTCAAGGTTATCCATCAATTCGATAAGCTTGTTATTGAGACGGACGCGATCCCCAATAAAGCGGACCCGCACACCAGCGTCAGCAAGCGCGCGCGCCTCTTTCGTGATGTACCGTTGAAAGAGCTTCATCAGACCGGATACTTCGACCTGAGTGCGCTTCCAATTCTCTGTGGAAAACGCGAAAATAGTCAGGTATTTTACACCGTTAGGTGGACAAGCTTCCACAATTTCACGCACACGACGTGCACCAGCATGGTGGCCAAACAAGCGTGGTCGTCCGCGCATTTGCGCCCAACGACCGTTACCGTCCATGATCACAGCGACATGGCGTGGCCCTGTTCCATCCCCCTGCTCTGGGCTGGCATTTGAAGTACCGGGTTTTTCCAGAGCAGCAACCACCACTTAAACCTGCATGATCTCGGCTTGTTTGACTTCAAGCGCGGCATCAATCGCTTTGATCGCAGCATCGGTGATGCTTTGCACCTCAGCCTCCCAGAATTTTTGATCATCCTCGGACATGCCGTCGGCTTTCGCCTTTTTGATCTGGTCCATCCCGTCGCGACGCACGTTGCGCGAAGAAACACGCGCGCTTTCGGCATATTGCGCGGCAACTTTAGTCAATTCACGGCGACGCTCTTCGTTAAGCTCTGGGATGGGGAGCATAATGATCGTGCCGTTAAGTTGAGGATTGATCCCTAACCCGCTCTCACGAATGGCTTTTTCGACTTTACCTACAAGCCCTTTGTCCCAGACATTGATCGTCACCATACGTGGCTCTGGAACATTGACCGTGCCGACCTGATTGATTGGTGTCATGCTGCCGTAAGCATCAACCATCACCGGCTCAAGCATCGAACCGGAGGCGCGGCCTGTGCGCAGACTGGCAAATTCAGTCTTTAAGCTGCTCATCGCGCCATCCATACGGCGTTGAAGATCGTCGGTATCAAGCATGAAATCGTCGGACATAGTGCTTTCTTAGCCTCGCAGAAGTCGTTTTTATTGTTTTAAGTCAGCATTTGCGACTTGTATAGGTCCGTTTCTTTTGACCCATCTTCAAGAGTTTTGAAATTTGTTAGCCTTCCACACGCGTGTAAGTGCCCTTACCCGCAAGAATGCCTTTAAATCCGCCTGGCTCATCGAGTGAGAAAACGATGATCGGCAGGTTATTATCACGCGCCAAAGCAATCGCTGAGGCATCCATCACACCAAGATGCTTTTGCAAAACCTCATCGAAAGTGACCGTCTCATAACGCTTCGCATCTGCGTGTTTTACGGGGTCTTTATCGTAGACACCGTCAACTTTCGTGCCCTTAAAGATCGCTTCACAGGCCATTTCGTTGGCACGCAAAGTCGCCGCTGTGTCCGTGGTGAAGTATGGGTTGCCCGTGCCTGCGGCAAAGATGCAAACGCGCTTTTTTTCGAGGTGGCGTACGGCGCGGCGGCGAATATAGGGTTCGGCGACTTCATTCATCGTGATCGCCGAAATAACGCGCGTATGGATTTTCAAACCCTCCAGCGCGGATTGCATCGCAAGCGCGTTCATCACCGTCGCGAGCATGCCCATATAATCAGCTGTCGTGCGCTCCATTCCCTGTGCGGAGCCTTGCAAACCACGGAAAATATTGCCGCCACCGATCACCATGCAAATCTCGACGCCCATATCATGGACCGTCTTCACTTCGCGCGCGATCCGCTCGACCGTTGGCGGATGAAGCCCAAAGCCCTGATCACCCATCAACGCCTCTCCGGAAATCTTAAGCATAACGCGGTTAAACGTCGTTCCGTCGGCGGTGGTGAGGTCGGTCATATTGAACTCCGGGTTGTGTGGGGTAGTATGAGCGCAAAATGCCTAACAATTCGTCATTGTTCAATCATTGATCTGGGCAAAACAGGCAAATTGTTAATTTCGCCTCAAGCAGCATAGGTAAGAAATTGTCACAAATAGATATTTCAGCCATCGACAGGGATTTACCTGTGCTTATTGCCGGACCGACTGCCTCTGGTAAATCGGCGCTCGCGCTTGAAATTGCGCAAGCCCAAGGGGGCGTGATCATCAATGCAGATGCAAGTCAGGTTTTTGACGGCTGGCGCGTCCTGACGGCAAGGCCAGATGACACGGATGAGGCGCGCGCAGAGCATATACTTTATGGTCATGTGCCATTTGACTCCGCATATTCCGCCGGAAAATGGCTGCGCGATGTCGCACCGTTGCTTAACCGCGAAGGAAAGCGCGCGATCATTGTAGGGGGAACTGGCCTGTATTTCCTCGCACTTACGCAAGGGCTTGCAGATATTCCTGAAACCACAAGTGAAGTGCGCCAACAGGCAAATTCACTACGAGACAGTAACAAGCTGGCGCAAATGATCGCCGCACTAGACGCCAAAACGAGCGCAAAGATTGATTTGCAAAACCCAATGCGTGTGCAAAGGGCTTGGGAAGTACAAACACAAACGGGCAAAGGTCTTGCACAATGGCACGACGAGACGCCTGCCCCTTTGGTGCCGCTGGATCACTGCACGGCTCTTGTTTTGGATGCGGATACGCAGTGGCTTAACGCGCGCATCGCACGACGGTTCGATCTTATGCTGGAGCAAGGGGCGCTGGACGAAGCACGTGCCAATCTATCACGCTATGATCCTGAATTGCTCTCGTGCAAAGCGATTGGCGCACCCGAATTAGCGGCTCATTTGCGCGGCGAAATCACGCTAGATGACGCGCGCGAAGCGGCAACAATTGCCACGCGGCAATTCGCAAAACGTCAGCGTACATGGTTTCGAGCTCGAATGAAAAACTGGCGCTCCATCAAGTTACCCTAGCGTACAAAAGCCACATTTTCAATTTATCAATCTTACACTTGCAGGCATTTCTTGTCTTAACGCCACATATTGGGTGATTTGGGTGATATGAACATTGTATCGGATATTTAGCCCGAAATCGGCTCGGTTGCGACTATTTCCCAACGCGCAAGAGGCACGGCTTGGCGGCTCGGATTGTTTCATGCGCGCGAGCAGCATCTGTTAATTTGGGTCACACGCGGCGCGGCACGCTGCAATGTGGAAGCGCAAAGTTCTGCTATGAGCAGTCACAACGCGCTCTTCGTGCCTGCGGGCACAATGTTCTCTTTTAATTTCGAGACTTCGTGTTTTGGCCAGACCGTCGCCCTGCCCCCAAGTCCATTGCTTGATTGGCCAGACAGTCCGCTATTGTTGCGCGTAAGAGAACCTAAAGCGCAGCTCACTTTGACACACTATGTAGAAGCCACTTAAACTGAACTGCTTGATGCAGAACCCAAAGCGCGTCTGGCTGCTGTCGCGCATGCGCAACTTATGATGGTTTGGGCGCACCGTTATCAACTCCATCAAACTGTGCCACGTGAAGATGCTGCGCGTCGATTACTGAAAGCATTTTGTGCGTTGCTTGCTCAAAGTGAGCGTTCAAATTTCGAAGGCGCGAGTATGGCAGATTTCGCGGCTAAACTTGGGGTTACACCGACGCATTTGACGCGCGTTTGCAAAACAGCTTGCGGCTTTACTGCGGCAGAATTGCTAACGCAACACAGCCTGCAGCGTGCGCGTCGCATGTTAGAAGACGATGGATTGAAAGCCGTCGACATTGCCAAACAACTTGGGTTTTCGACCCCCGCCTATTTTACCCGCTTTATTAAGACGCACGCGAGCGCGACCCCCTCTGAGTTGCGAAACCAAGCGAAGGCAGCGCGCCTCGCCGCTGCAAGATAATCAACCGTTTGGTCAAATTACCTTCATTCCCAAAGCGCTTTTGTTTTTTGACACGCGCACAGTCTCGTTTAGCCCTTGCGTTTCCAAGCGATGTCGCATTTCTTAATGGTATGTCGCAAACAGACCTCAAATTAGCGAAAGTGTGAATTGACCTGAGACCTTTTCTAGGGCCGAATGCGACGACTTGGGGACTGAACAAAAAAGGCGCGTAAAGTCTGCGCGCACAATAAATGCCCCCAACAAAGATATAAAGAGACTGTGTCACAGGGAGAACAAGATGACGCATAAGGCCAAAATCCACCCAGCAGCGAAGATGTACGCTGATGAATTCAAAGCAGGTCTTCTAGATCGCCGAGAATTTCTGACACGTGTGTCCGCATTAGGTGTTGCTACAGCGACAGCTTATACAATGGGTGGCCTCACTCAGCCAGCCGCCGCGGCTGCACATGCCAAGCAAGGCGGCACGATCCGCATGCAGATGGAAGTGCGCGCGATGAAAGACCCACGCTCTTGGGACTGGACGCAGATTGCCTTCGTTGCAAACGGCTGGCTTGAGTATCTCGTAGAGTACAACTCCGACGGTACGTTCAACGGTTGGCTCGCAGAGAGCTGGGAAGTGAACGACGACGCAACTCAGTACACATTCAAGATCCGCAAGGGTGTTAAGTGGAACAACGGCGACGACTTCACAGCCGAGCATGTTGCACACAACTTTGCACGTTGGGCTGAAGCAGAAGCTGAAGGCAACTCAATGGCGGCACGTGTTGACGCGATTGTTGATCCTGAGACGAAGAAAGCAATGGACGGCGCAATCGAAGTCGTTGACTCACACACGGTTCGTCTGAACCTGCGTCAGCCAGACATCACGTTGATCCCGGGTATTGCTGACTATCCAGCGGCAATCTCGCATCCAGACGACAACATGGACAACCTGCTCGAGAAGCAGATTGGTACAGGCGCATACCGCAACGACAGCCACGAAGTTGGTGTTAAGTCTGTTCTGGTACGCAACGAAGGCCATGACTGGTGGGGCTATGCCGAAGGTAAAGGTGCCTTCCTCGATCGCATCGAATTCATCGACTACGGCACAGATCCATCCGCATGGGTTGCAGCGGCTGAAGCTGAAGAAATCGACACAATCTATGAAAACGTCGGCGACTTCGTTGCTGTGTTCGATAGCATTGGTTGGAACAAATCCGAGCTTGCAACAGGTTCGACAATCGTAATCCGCCCTAACCAATCCGCGACAGACGCAGATGGCAAAGTCATCTTTGAAGACAAGCGCGTGCGTCAAGCGATTGCAATGTGTGTCGACAATGCTGTTCTGCTCGAGCTTGGTAACGCAAGCCAAGGTGTTGCAGCGGACAACTGCCACGTTGGCCCAGTACACCCTGAGCACGACGCTTCCGTAACCCGTCTTCCACATGATCCAGCAAAAGCTCTCGCGCTTTTGACAGAAGCTGGCATGGCGGATTATGAGTTCGAACTCCACTCCATCGATGATGACTGGCGCAAGAACACAACGGACGCGGTTGCAGCGCAAATGCGTGATGCAGGCATGAAAGTGAAGCGTACGATCCTTCCTGGCTCCACATTCTGGAACGACTGGACGAAGTATGCCTTCTCTTCCACAAACTGGAACCACCGCCCATTGGGTACGCAGGTTCTGGGTTTGGCGTATAAGTCTGGCGTTGCTTGGAACGAGTTCGCTTGGTCCAACACAGAGTTCGACGGTCTTCTGGATCAAGCCAACTCTATCGCGGATGCAGATGCACGCCGCGAAGTGATGAGCAAAATCCAAGCCATCGTGATCGAAGAAGGCGTGACGATCCAGCCATACTGGCGCTCGATCTATCGCCACACGGCTCCTGGCTTTGTTGGCACAGATATGCACATCGCATATGCGTCCCAGCTTTATAAGTGGGCTGTAGCTGCTTAATATCGCACACTAAATCGGCCGCGTTTGATTTTTCGAACGCGGCCTTTTTGCCCGATCCACAGGGCTTATGACTTCGAATTAAAATGAGTGGGCCACAAAGGTCTGCCATACATCGTCAGATTAACTATCGATCTGCTCAGCCTTACCGACAGGGGCATACATGGGACTGTTTATTCTGCGCCGCTTGGGGGTTATGATCCTCACTGCGCTCTGCCTGACGTTTATCGTCTTCTTCTTGACCAATCTCCATCCGAACCTCGAAAAGCTTGCGAAAACGCAAGGCGAAATGCGTATGAGCGACGAGCAAGTTGAACGTTGGCTCGCCAATCGCGGATATGATCAACCTTTGCCGATCAAATATGGTGAATGGCTCGGGGTTTGGCCCTCGAAAATTATTAACACTGATGACGGGCGCACCTATGGGCGCTGCATCGAGTCTGGTGTCGAGATTGCGGATACCCCGCGCTATTGCGGCGTTTTGCAAGGGGATTGGGGCACCTCAACAGTTTTCAAAGATGACGTCTCCAGCATCATTAAAACGCGCCTTTCCCTGACCGGTAAGCTGATGTTCTGGGTCATGGTCCTGATGATCCCATCCGCTTTGCTGATCGGCGTTTTGGCTGGCATGCGTGAAGGATCGCGCACAGACCGCACACTTTCCACGCTCTCTATCGCCACAACGGCAACGCCCGAATATGTGTCCGGCGTCATCTTCATCGCGCTTTTCGCCGCCTCTGCGTCACCACTGAACCAATGGCTTGCCTCGATGGATTGGATCGAAGGGCGAACGTTGTTCAAAGGGACTGCGACATCTGCAATGGAGAAAGCAACCTTCAATAACTTCTTCCTGCCCGTTTTGACCATTTCACTTTACGGCATGGGCTATATCGCGCGCATGACCCGCGCCTCGATGGCCGAAGTCATGACCGCGCAATACATCCGCACCGCGCGTCTGAAAGGCGTGAGCTTTCCGAACATCGTGGTCAAACACGCGCTGCGCAACGCTTTGATCGCGCCGTTCACGGTTATCATGTTGCAGATCCCGTGGCTCTTGAACGGCGTTGTGATTGTCGAAACCTTGTTCAACTACAAAGGTTTTGGCTGGGTTCTTGTCCAAGCGGCAGGCAACAACGACTTTGAATTGCTGCTCGGCGTCTCCGTTGTCTCTGTTGTCGTCGTTCTGATCACACAGCTGATTTCGGACATCGGCTACGTTTATCTCAACCCACGCATTAGCGTCAGCTAAGGAATACTGGATATGGAACCGCTTTCTTGGGGCGAAATTTTCGCCGGCATGTTCATCCAGTTGATCCCTGTTTGGATCGCACTGGTTGTCACTTTCGCAGTCTCTATAGCTTACAAACGTAAGCTGGGGCTTTATGGTAAACTCTTTGATTCCACGATTGGCATGATCGGGTTTTTCCTTGTTATGTTCTGGGTGTTTGTCGCCATTTTAGGGTCGATGGATATGATCCTGACACATGATCCACTGAGCCAGGTTTCTGGTATGAAGAACAAAGTGCCGGGCACGCCTTTGCGCGGTGCCGAGGATGGTGATTACATGCACTATCTGCTGGGTGGCGATAATCTGGCGCGCGATATCTTTAGCCGTGTGATGAGTGGTGCAACCATCGTAATCTTGATCGCACCTTTGGCGACCTTGTTCGCCTATATGGTCGGCATCACTTTGGGCTTGCCCGCTGGATATTACGGTGGACGGTTCGACATGTTGCTGTCGTTCGTTGCAAACCTTGTCTTGGCCTTTCCGGTGATTTTGTTGTTCTACCTTTTGGTCACGCCAGAAATCGTAAACACTGGCCTGCCCCAGTTTATGGCAATTGTTTTATTCTTCTTCCCGCTGATCTTCTTTGCAGTCCTGATCCACACACGCCTCAAGCAACAACCGCAAAAGAACACAGTCTGGTTATGCGCTATACTGATCCCACTGGCGATTATGTATGTGGTCACGATCAATGCGCCCGGCACAAAGATCGACGTGCTAGGACCTGTGGATTTCTTCAATCCTGCATCGGGTATCTTGGTTGTGTTTGTGTCCGTGGTTTTCGTCAACTCGCCTACAGTTTTCAGAATTGTGCGCGGTTTGACATTGGACATCAAACAACGCGACTACGTTTCAGCAGCGCAAACACGTGGTGAAGGCGCTTGGTACATCATGCTTTGGGAAATCTTGCCCAACGCACGAGGTCCACTGATCGTCGATTTCTGCCTGCGCATCGGCTACACGACCATTTTGCTTGGAACCCTTGGTTTCTTTGGCCTCGGCCTGCCACCGGAAAGCCCTGACTGGGGCAGCACGATTAACGAAGGCCGCAAGCTTTTGTCGATCTATCTGCACCCTGCGTTGCCACCTGCCTTGGCATTGCTGTCGCTGGTCTTGGGTCTAAACCTACTGGCGGATGGTCTGCGCGAAGAAAGTTTGCGCGATTGATTGAGAGGGCGGACGGGGGGCCAGCCCCCTCGACCCCCGGGATATTTAGAAAGAGAGGAAACATGGGTTTTCTATCTTTGCTCCAAAGGGAGACTTGAGAATGGCTAAAATGGATTATGACGGACCGATCCTCGAGATTGATAAGCTGTCGATTTCCTTCTTTACGCGTTTGCGTGAGATTCCGGCTGTAATGGATTTTTCTGTCACAGTGCAACCCGGTGAAGCGGTTGGACTGGTTGGTGAATCTGGTTGCGGCAAATCCACCGTTGCGTTGGGTGTGATGCAGGACTTGGGAAAGAACGGCCACGTTGTTGGCGGTTCGATCAAGTTCAAAGGCCGTGATCTGTCTGAAATGAGCCCCGAAGAATTACGCGACGTGCGCGGCAATGAAATCGCAATGATCTATCAAGAGCCGATGGCATCCTTGAACCCTGCGATGAAAATCGGTCGTCAGCTGGCAGAAGTGCCGATGATCCATGAAGGCATCGGGGAAAAGGAAGCGCAAGAACGCGCGTTGCAAGTGGTCACGGATGTAAAACTCCCCGACCCTGCGCGCATTTTGAACAGCTATCCTCACCAGCTTTCGGGTGGTCAGCAACAGCGTATCGTTATCGCAATGGCGTTGATGTCAAAACCTGCGCTGCTGATTTTGGATGAGCCAACGACCGCATTGGACGTGACTGTTGAAGCGGCTATCGTTGAACTGGTGCGGGACTTGGGTAAGAAATACGGCACTTCGATGCTATTCATCTCGCACAACCTCGGTCTGGTCTTGGAAACCTGTGACCGCATCTGCGTGATGTATTCCGGCGAAGCGGTGGAGCGCGGCTCTATCGAAGACGTCTTTGACGAAATGCAGCACCCCTACACACAGGCGCTGTTCCGCTCGATCCCATTGCCCGGCGCTGACAAAAACGCGCGCCCTTTGGTGGCGATCCCCGGCAATTTCCCTTTGCCGCATGAACGTCCGAATGGCTGTAACTTTGGCCCGCGTTGCGACTACTTCGAAGCTGGGCGCTGTGATCAAGGTGACATTGCAATGGTCGGGGTCGATGGCAATGATCGCCACGCGACGCGTTGCTTAAAACATGAAGAGATTGATTGGGACGCTCCAATTGCCTTGGGCGAGCAAAAGGTCAAAGGCGAAATCGGCAAAGTGGTCCTTAAGATCGACAACCTTAAGAAATATTACGAGGTGTCAGCGAATGCGCTCTTTGGGGGTGCCAACAAGAAGGTTGTGAAAGCCAACGAAACTCTCAGTTTTGAAGCGCGAGAGAGCGAAACACTGGCGATTGTAGGGGAGTCGGGCTGCGGTAAATCAACCTTTGCCAAAGTCTTGATGGGGCTGGAAACCGCCACCGATGGTGAAATTCTGCTCGACAATCAAAGCATTGGAAATACCCCGATTGAGGCGCGAGACACAAAGACTGTGGCGGACGTTCAGATGGTATTCCAAAACCCGTTTGATACGCTGAACCCCTCGATGACAGTGGGTCGTCAAATCATTCGCGCGCTTGAAATCTTCAAGATCGGCAAGAACGAGGCCGAGCGCAAAAACCGCATGTTAGAACTGCTCGATCTCGTCAAACTGCCACGTGAATTTGCAGATCGCATGCCGCGCCAGCTCTCCGGTGGGCAGAAACAGCGCGTCGGTATCGCGCGCGCCTTTTCTGGCGGTGCGCGGATTGTTGTCGCGGATGAACCTGTCTCAGCACTGGACGTATCAGTACAGGCCGCAGTCACTGACCTTCTGATGGAAATTCAGCGCGAAGAAAAAACCACACTGCTGTTCATTTCTCACGACCTCTCAATCGTGCGCTATCTCAGTGATCGCGTGATGGTGATGTACTTGGGCCACGTGGTGGAACTGGGCACAACAGATCAAGTCTTCTCGCCGCCCTATCACCCTTATACCGAAGCCTTGCTTTCAGCGGTTCCAATCGCCGACACAAGTATCGTGAAAAAGCATATCGTGCTTGAAGGCGATATCCCATCGGCGATGAATCCGCCGTCGGGCTGTCCATTCCAGACGCGCTGTGGTTGGAAATCCCAAGTACCCGACGGCCTTTGTGAAAAGGAAGTCCCGCCTGTGCGTGTCCTTGAAGGCAATCACCAAGTGAAGTGTCACTTGAGCGATGAAAAGCTCGCCGAGATGGAGCCAGTGATCAAAATTGCGGCTGAATAAGCTTCATCTTTCTAAATAAACTTTGGGGGGAATCTGCACCTGCAGATGGGGGGCTAGCCCCCCTCCTCATTGTCGATATTCACGTGGTGTTTTGCCGGTGATGCGCAGGAACTCGCGATTAAAGTTCGACTTTGTATTAAATCCAGCGCTCAACATCGCCTCAATAACACTCTCGCCCTGATCCAATGCACGACACGCCGCAACTATCCGGCGCGCGTTGATGTAGCGAGAAACATTTTCACCTGTCGCGCGATTAATGGCGGATGACCTGCCCCCCTAGGCTCCCTCATTCATAACGAGAGTTTGCGGGTTTGGATTTCATATTCTTTAT
>NZ_MLCB01000084.1 GCF_001890925.1 Planktotalea frisia | reverse complement strand
GAACCCAGAAGGCGGCATGAAACCAACCCGATTACATCTTAGCTGAGCCACAAACATGTCCGAATTAGTAGGACCACTTCATGGGTCGAAAAGCTGCCATTGACTTGTGTGCATCGAACTAGCGCTAGGTCCCGCATCACGGCCATCTAAGCTCAACGAATGTTACACGACATATGAATTGCCACATCGCGAACGCTGCGCAGCAGATTGTATCTTTGCGCGGTCTTTATCTCAGTTAGACGGCAAGGGAAACGACAGATCAATCTACGCGCTTTTCGCAATGGCGCAGCCAAAGCATCAAAAGTGTCGCGATAAAGCACAAAATCGCGCCAGCTGCGGCCAAAGGGGCAGGGGTTCCAGCGAACAACAAGCCCACAGGGATCGCGATACACGTGCCCAAAAGTGTCGCAATGCCCCCCAGCAAAGACGCTGCGATCCCTGCGATATGGCCCACAGGCTCCATCGCAAGCGCGTTGAGATTACCGATTGTCATGCCCGCTAGAAAGAACACCGATGTTTGCCAAATCATGAACAAAGTAAAATAAACCGTATCACTTGGTGGATTTTGGCTCAGAGCCAGCATGATAAGCGAGAAAACGATCTGAATCGCGAAGCTAACGGTCACAACATTGCGCATTCCAAAACGCACAACAATCGTCGCATTTAACAAGGATGCGCTGCCAGCAATTATCGAAATTAGCCCGAACCAGTAAGGAAAGCTCTCGGCGCGATCAAATGTAACGTCATAAATCGGGTGCACCATAGAAAGCATGGCGAACAAAAGCGCGAAAATCGTAGACTGACACAAAATAGAGATGCGCACGCTGCGATGGCTAAACAGTTCTTTGCTCGCCTCAAGCAGAGTACTTAATTTGAAACTGCGCTTGTTTTCTGGCGTCAGGGTTTCTGGCAAACGCAAAAGCATCCATATCATCGTAATCACCGCGAACAGGATGAACGCGAGGAAAATACCGCGCCAATCCGAAATCGCGATCAGACCGGCTCCAATCAACGGACCAATGGCGGGCACTAGTGTGAACACCATCATCACAAAGGACATGATCCGCGCCATTTGGCGACCTGAATAAAGATCACGGATCACCGCCATCGAGACAATTCTCGGTCCGGCGGCCCCGAAACCTTGGAACATGCGAGCGATCAACATCACCTCAAGCGAGGCAGCACGCCACGCGACAAAGGCTGCTACACAATAAATTATAGCGCCAAGCAGCATGATTGTGCGCCGCCCAAAGCTGTCGGACAAAGGCCCTGCAATAAACGTCCCAAGGCCCATACCAAGAACGAAACTGGTCAACACCAGCTGAACTTTGTTGGGGTCAAGCGGACTGAGTTCGCGCGCCATTTCCGGCAAACCCGGAAGCATAGAGTCGATAGAAAATGCTGTCGTAGCTGAGAGCATTGCGCAAAAGGCAATGAACTCAACCCGCCCCATGCGTAAATTTTGAGAAGGCTTCATGCCTCCTCGTTCAGCTGCGCTTTGATATCTGCGATGACTTTGCGCCACATCTCTGGCGATTGCGCACCGGGCACTGCATGTTGTCCCGCGATAATGAATGTCGGCACCGAATTCACGCCCATCTTGCGAAACCCTGCATCCTTTTCACGGACGCCTTCAAGGTCCTCGTCAGTAGCAAGCAACCGTTGGATCAATGCTGCGTCCATGCCACAGGTGTCGGCAAGATCTGCCAGCACTTCGACATCGCTGATGTCGCGTCCTTCTTTGAAATAAGCGCGAAACATCGCTGAAACGACCATAGACTGACGCTGCTCGATACCAGCCCAGTGGATCAAACGATGGGCGTTGAGCGTGTTAGGCGTGCGTTTGATGCCGCCAAGATCAAGCTCCAAACCAACATCGCGTGCGTGCTGATCGATTTGGCCGTAGACCTTCACAGCAGCTTTTTTGCCACCAAACTTGCCCTCAAGATAGGCGCGGCGATCCATCCCTTCCATCGGCATGTCGGGATTAAGCTGAAACGGATGCCATTCAATCTCAAACGGATGCTCAGGCTCTGCTTCTAGCGCGCGATCAAGTAACGTTTTGCCGATATAGCACCAAGGGCAGATCGGATCGGAAATGATGTCTAGCTTAACCATAATGGGCCTCAATCTCAGCACGCAACACACGGCGCAGCAGCTTGCCATTGGCGCTGCTCGGAAGTGTGTCGCAGGGGTGGTAAATTCTGGGTTGCTTGTAACGTGCAAGATTGCGTTTTGCCAGTGCTTCAAGCGTGCTTTGCTCGACATCGCGGTTTGCTACGTAGCACAATGCGATCACTGTAACGTCCTGTTTAAGTGAGATTTCAATGGCGGCACATTGACTGATCGCAGGTTCGCTTTGAAAGAGCGCTTCGATTTCGAGCGGCGACAGGCGAAAGCCGCCCGCGTTGATCATATCATCGCTGCGCCCTGCATAGGTGATCGCACCTGTTTCATCCGCATGGCCAAGGTCACCAGTCAAGAACCACTCACCGTGAAAGCGGGCCTTTGTGGCTGCGGTATCATTGAGGTATCCCAACATCAGGCCCGGGTCAGAACGATGGATCGCGATCGTGCCTATTTCACATGGACTAGCCTGCTGACCATCCTCTTTAATCACACTGACATTGCGCCCGGTTTGTGGTGTCCCAAGCTGTTCATGTCCCGCTTCGCGACTGGGGCTGGAGGAAATAAAGGTAGAGCATTCAGACATGCCGAACGCCTCGTAAACGTTTAGCCCCGTCATATCTTTCCATGCTTGATGTAGCGCGATGGGCATCTTTTCACCTGCACTTAGGGCGTGGCGCAAGTGCGCAAGCTTGGGCATTTCAGTGCGCAGGATTTTGCGAAACACGCCGGGGGCAGCGGCAAAAAGCGTGGCTTTGTGGGTAGCCAATAAATCGGGAAGGTCCTCGGGCAATGTGCCGTCTTCTGGGATGAGCGCCGTCGCGCCAACGCTCCAGGGGTCCATGAGTCCTGTGCCAAGCGTGAAGGTCCAATTGAACGCACCCGCATGTAAAAGACGGTCATCGCTCGAAATGTCATACCAGTCTTTGTGCATCATCCTGCGCGCCCAAATCGCGCGGTGCGCGTGCTGAACAGCGCGCGGTGCAGCAGATGTGCCTGACGTGAACACAACATACGCGGGTCGTTCAGGATCACCCATGTGCCAAGCGGCAGGGGGAAGCGCATACATTTGACGCAGTGTTTCAAGCGAAATGCTCTGGACGCCAGACAAATCAGGGGCTGCGATTGCATCATCTTGCAAAATCGCGACTGGGTTCACTGCTTGCGCCATCTTGGTAATCTCGGATTGCGTCAACGCGGAGGACGTTGGAACAGCGACCATACCAGCCGCAATAATCCCCAGATACGCAATTGGAAAATCAGCCGAATTGCCTAGACGCAACATCACCAGATCGTTTGGCTGTAACCCCAAGTTCGCAAGCCCCGTCGCGACACCGCGCACGGCGGATTCAAGCTGCGCAAAACTCCAGGATTCTCGTTCTCGAGATAGCACCTCCAAAGCCACTTTGTCGGGCGCTTTAGATGCAGCGCCTAAAACATAGGCTGCCATGTTGAACGGCGACGGGCAGGGTGGATGTGGCTGAACATTCATTATGCCATTCGGTAACGCAGCACCTGACCCAATCGCAAGGCAAACACGCAAAAACGCGACGTCCGTCAGAGTTTTCGCACGCTATTTCAGAGCCGCCAACGCAGGATCATGCGAACGGATATCCAACGCCGCCCGCGCCAAGCTTTGTAGGTCCAGAAAATGCTCTATACACAGAGTCCTCGAGCACCCGACTTTTGACGGGTTGACGTCTGACCGTAGAACGATTCAGCTAACCGCATGATCCG
>NZ_MLCB01000083.1 GCF_001890925.1 Planktotalea frisia | reverse complement strand
CAACAATGGGTCTATCCCAACAAAGGTACGAAACGCGACATAGGATTATCCCTGATTTCTGACGCGCATAATTGTTTGCCTGCTGGTTTTGAATTGGCGTGCAATGGCTGAGATTGCCTCGCCGTTTTTGATGTTCTCTTTCACCTCAGCTTGCTGATCGGCTGATAGAGCTGCTGGTCGGCCCAACATTTTTCCTTCTGCTTTGGCTCGGGCGAGGCCAGATTGCGTGCGTTCGATCAGGAGGTCACGCTCGAATTGGGCCACGGCGTTGATGACGTTCATAGTCATTTTTCCGGCGGAGCTGGTGAGATCAACACCGCCGAGTGCGAGGCAGTGGACACGAATACCGATGTCTTCGAGCTTGGCTACCGTGGTGCTGACATCAATAGCATCGCGCCCAAGCCGGTCGAGCTTGGTGACGATCAACACGTCACCCTTCTCCATTCTGTCCAGCAATTTGGAAAAACCCTCGCGCAGCGCGATGGCCATCGAACCTGAGATGGTTTCGGCAACAATGCGGTGCGGCTGAACTGCAAAACCAGCGGCTTCGATTTCCCGGATTTGATTTTCGGGTGTCTGGTCGAAAGTGGAGACGCGGGCATAGGCAAAAGTGCGTGACATGGACAATCTTCTTTACGAAATAGGTGTACGGAATGATACCTATGTCCTATAATATTACAAGATATTTTACGGACATGCTTTAAGCCCCTGTCCGCAATCGTCCCTTTTCGGTCACCGTTGACAGGATCAGTTTATGCCCCGAATGCGCATTCTCACGGTCAATGAACAGGAGGCCTTCAACAAGCCACCCCCGTTCGACCATCGCGACCGGAAGAAGTTCTTCGACTTTCCAAAATCTTTGCTGGCAGTCGCCGCGACCATGCGCAATCCGGATCATCAGATCAGTTTTCTGGTAAGCTGCGGATATTTTCGTGCGACACGACGGTTCTATGCGCCTGCGGATTTCGTGGATCGCGATATTGCCTATGTTGCTAGCCAGCTTGACCATTCGGTTCCATCAAACGTCCGTTAGCCAGATCGCACGCGTCAGCGCCATCAACAGGTCATCCTGGATTTCCATGGCTTCACACCCTTTGATCTGAGCGCCAGCACTACCTTGGCCACCGAGATCGCGACAATGGCGCGAATGCACTTGAAGCCGCGCCTGATCTTCGACCGCTGCGTGGATTTTCTGATCCAGCGGCGCGTGCAAGTGCCATCCGCCCATCGGTTGAATGACTTGATCCGTGCCAGTCTGCACGAACGCAAGGCAGAGATGATTGCATTGATGGACAGTCAACTGCTTGCCGAAACGCGGAACCTTCTTGATGACCTGTTCACGGCACCGGATGCTCAGAACCGCTACCGCCTAACGCTGCTTAAGCGATTGTCACAATCGACCAGCCCCTCAAGGATCAAGGAAGCCGTCGCTGATTTTGCAATATTGTCGGAGCTGCATCACCAGTTGGGCGACATTCTTGTACAACTCGATCTTGGCACCGCAGGCATTCGGTATTTTGCGGGCGGTGTGCTGCGATCAGAGATTTTCCAGATGCGGCGCCGGGATCAAAATGACCGATACATTCATGCCGCCGCCTTTGTTGCCCACCAATTCTACCGCTGTCAGGACAACATGGTTGATCTGTGGCTCAGCGTCATGGCGTCCTTCAAAACCGCTGCGGCCCGAGACTATCAGGAAACGCTCGTACAGGAGCGTCAGAACCAGCAACGGCAGATCGAAATCGTCGTCAATGGCTTGGAGGTTTCCGTCTTTGGTGTCATGCGCGATATTCGGAGCGTCATGTCTGCGGCCAATCTATCAGACGCTGAAAAGGTTGCCGCCACATTAGCCCTTCTCGAGCAGGGGCAGACGGAAGATTTCGACCGGCTGAAGGATGATCTTGCATCGACAGCTCAAGACGCCAGTTGGCACGCCATTCTGGAAGCGCGGTCGCTGAAACTCCAAAATCGTCTCAGCCCATTGCTACGGGCGTTGAACTTCATGCCGAACAAACGGGCCGCAGCCCTGCTGGCTGCGATTGATCACTTCAAGGCGGATGGGGATTTATCTACCAGCCATGCCCCAACGGAGTTCCTCAATGTAGAGCAAAGGGCGACACTTGTCCGCGCGGATGGTACGTTCCGTGTATCGCTCTACAAGGTTTTTCTGTTCCAGGCTGTCACCACGGCCATCAAGTCCGGCGACCTCAACGTGGAACAATCCTACAAATATAGGCCCATGGACGCCTATCTGATCGACAAAGAACGCTGGCAACAAGAAAAGGGCCATTTGTTGGAACGGTCAGGTTTGACTGAATTTACTGATCCCGCCCCCGTACTGGCCACGCTGAATTCCGCACTCTCCGCCCAGTATCAGGCAACGAATGATCGCGCTGCCGACAATTCCCATCTGAACCTGCGCAAGGACGGGACGTTTCATATTGGCACCCCGGCTTCCGATCCCAGTGAAGCCGATCCGTTGGGCGATCTCTTTCCCCAGCGGCAGGATGTTCCGCTCGCGCAGGTTCTGGAGACCGTCAATAATCACTGCAGCATGCTGCACTCTTTTGAGCATTGGCAGCAGACCCATGTCCGGCGGGCCACTTCCCATCCTGCCTTGCTCGCCGGGATCATGGGATTGGGCTGTGGCATCGGCGTGCGCAAGATGGCGCGGATTTCCTCGAAAATCACCGAAAGCGAGTTGGATCACACCGTGAATTGGCGCTTCTCACTTGAGAACATCCGAGCTGCCAATGACGCGGTGATCAAAGCTATGGACGCGATGGATCTGCCAAATCTGTATCGTCAGTCGCAGGATCAGCTCCATACTGCTAGCGATGGCCAGAAATTCGAAGTGCGCGGTGATAGCCTGCACGCCAGCCGGTCGTTCAAATACTTCGGACAGGGACAAGGCGTCAGCGCCTATACCTTCGTCGATGAGCGTAATTTCCTGTGGCATTCCCTGATGATCAGCGCGGCGGATCGCGAAAGTGCCTATGTGATCGACGGCCTCATGTGCAACGATGTCGTTAAAAGCGACATCCATTCCACCGACACCCACGGTTACACTGAGGCTGTCTTTGGCCTGACCCATCTGCTGGGTTTTTCCTTTGCTCCACGCATTAAGGGGGTTGGCAAGCAGACACTCTATATCTTCAAGCCAATAAATCAGGGGGCCAGAGACTGGGCTATCCGGCCTGATAAGACCATCAACGAAGCCGTGTTGCGCGAAAACTGGGACGACCTGCTGCGCCTCGTGGCCACCATCAAGCTGAAGGAAAACACCGCCTCGGACATCTTCCGCAGGCTCAATTCTTACTCACGCCAACACGCAATTTATCAGACTCTGAAGGCATTTGGACAGATCATCAAATCCCTGTTCATCCTGCGTTACATCGACGATCTCACCCTGCGCCAGGCTATCAAGCGTCAGCTCAACAAGGTTGAGCTGGCCAACCGTTTCACCCGCGCCGTGGCCGTCGGCAACCCCCGTGAGTTCACCCAAGTGGAAAAGGAAGAACAGGAAGTCGCAGAGGCCTGCAACCGCCTCATCAAAAACAGCATCATTTGTTGGAATTATCTTTACCTGACCAGACAGGTTGAAAAGGCTCCAGACACCCATGCCAGAAAAAACCTGCTATGCTTGATCGCCTCCCATTCGCCCATGTCATGGGCACATATCAACATGCTCGGCGAGTACGACTTCTCCGAGGAAAAGCTCCGCGATACCCTTGGCATCCTGCCCCCGAAAAAGGCAGCATAAACAAAGCAGCAAAACGGGAGGGGCGAAAACACGAAAAACGCCATCAGACCAACATCATGGCGTGAACGCTATGTCGCATTAAGTACCTTTGTTGGGAGGAACCC
>NZ_MLCB01000082.1 GCF_001890925.1 Planktotalea frisia | reverse complement strand
TGACCAGATCGCTGCATGACCAACAATCCTCAAACACCAGATTTGACAATAACTCCCATGTAACGGGTTGGCGATTGTTTTTGGCGGCGCGCCCCCTCGGGTTGCGTCGCCTTTTCATTTTTTTGGGGTTTGCAGTTTACGACTTTAGGTTGAGCCAGCCCACGGCTTATTTACTTATATACTGATATCGGGGATTATGTGATGCATGTTGGGGTTGAAATTCTAGATTATCTCAAACAATAAAACCAAACATTAGAAATCCCTCATTAAAAAATCACCATGACTTATCGAGCCACAATGAGGACCAGTTGTTTGATAAGTTGGCGGACAAAGTCGTGTTACAACTTCAGTCGTAAGCCATGGCAATAGTTTTTCAACTTTGCCAAAAACTGGAGCTCCTGAAGTTGTTTCAATTGTCAGCGATTTAATTGACGTACCAGATCCGAAGAAAGCTGCTATGTCGTCTGGCTCCAGTACTTGAATACTCGTAAAGTCATTCATGTCCGAGAAAACAACAAAAGGTGGATAGGCCCGCTCAGGGACTGGGAATGCAGTTTTTGTTCGCTTCAACTCTCCAATCCAGCGTTTATAACCTGCGTCACGATTGACGGAAATGACCGGCGGATAGAAAACAGCACCAAGCCAAGCGTCTGGTTCGGTGTAATAACCACCCTCTCCCAACAGAGCAAAAAGATAACGTCCCGGTGAAACTTCTACAGCGATCGCCTCGCCTTGCAAACCTCGCCTAACATTATTCAAATACGAAGGGAAAAACCCCGGGAAACTGGGGCGTTTGTAAGTCAACCTCATCAAACTTGAACCCGTCTTGATCCCGGTCGGGGTGTTTACCTCGACACGCGCCACAATGCTTACATTCAGCGTTCTGGACGTTACATACACAGTCAAGAACGTGAGTAAGAGAACTATCAGAAACACAAATTTCATAGGGATAAATTTCTAAAACCCCAAAAGGGTCAAAATATGGCGGAAATCCAATAGTGGCTGTTATATTCGCAAACGGACTTAACAAAAAACCGCCGCGAGAAACTAATCCCACGGCGGCTCTCAATACTCAGAAACAATAAAAAGCGTTTAGCCCTTCATTGTTTTCGCAACTTCCGCCGCGAAATCTTCTTCTACTTTTTCGATGCCTTCGCCAACTTCAAGACGCACAAAGGATGCGATCTCAACGCCTGCTTCTTTCGCAGCTTCACCAACCGTAAGGTCGGGGTTCACAACAAAAGCTTGGCCCAATAGCGTGCTCTCTGCGAGCCACTTTTTCATACGGCCCACAATCATCTTTTCGATGACTTGCTCAGGCTTGCCGGACTCGCGTGCGATATCCATCTGAACTTGCTTTTCTTTCTCAACAACAGATGCGTCGAGATCCGCTTCGGACAAAGCGGCAGGGTTTGCAGCAGCGATGTGCATCGCGACCTGCTTGCCAAACGCATCGTTTGCAGCGGACAAACCAACCAAAACACCGATCTTGCCCATGCCTGTAGCCGCAGCATTGTGTACGTAGGACACAACCGCAGGCGCTTCAACGGCAGCCATACGGCGCAAGGACATGTTCTCACCGATTGTAGCGATCTTGGCTGTCAGGACATCAGCGACAGGCTTGCCGCCCATATCTGCGGCTGCAAGCTCTTCAACGGAAGACGTGCCCATTGCAACAGCTGCGATACCGCCAACCATCTCTTGGAATTCAGCGTTCTTACCAACGAAGTCGGTCTCGGAGTTGACTTCAACTGCAACGCCTTTGCCGCCTTCAACTGCAACGGCCACGAGGCCCTCTGCAGCTGTACGACCGGATTTCTTCGCCGCTTTCGCGAGGCCCTTGGTGCGCAACCAATCGATTGCTGCTTCCATATCGCCGTCAACTTCTGTGAGCGCTTTTTTCGCGTCCATCATGCCTGCGCCAGATGTGTCGCGCAGTTCTTTAACCATGGCTGCTGTGATTGCCATTTTCATATCTCCTAGAATGGGGAAAACGAGGGCGGGGTGATCCCCTGCCCTCGCGCGTTTAGGCTTAAGGCTTAGCTGGCTGGAGTTTCAGCCGCTGCTTCAGGTGCTGCCTCTGCAACAACTTCTTCCATTGGGGCTTCTTCCATCGCACCAAGGTCAACGCCAGCGGCGCCAAGCTGAGCGGACATGCCGTCAAGTGCTGCGCGTGCCGCGAGATCGCAATAAAGTGCAATTGCACGTGCCGCGTCGTCGTTGCCAGGAATGATGTAATCGATGCCGTCAGGCGAGCAGTTCGTGTCAACGATCGCAACGACGGGGATGCCGAGCTTGTTGGCTTCTGCAATTGCCAGCGCTTCTTTTTTCACGTCGATGACGAAGATAAGGTCAGGAACGCCACCCATTTCGCGGATACCGCCGAGGGACGCCTGAAGTTTACCTTGATCGCGCTCCATGCCGAGGCGCTCTTTCTTGGTCAGACCTTCAAAGCCTGTCTCGAACTTCTCGTCGATGGACTTGAGGCGGTTGATGGACTGGGAAACTGTTTTCCAGTTTGTCAGCGTGCCACCCAACCAACGGTGGTTCATGTAATACTGTGCGCACTGCTCAGCTGCGTTTGCAACTGGCTGGGCCGCCTGACGCTTTGTTCCAACGAACAAGATGCGGCCGCCTTTTGCGACGGTATCACGGATCGCGTTCAACGCTGCGTCGAGCATTGGAACGGTCTGTGTGAGATCCATGATGTGGATGCCATTACGCGCGCCGTAAATAAACGGACCCATACGTGGGTTCCAACGCTGCGTTTGGTGGCCGAAGTGTACGCCTGCTTCGAGCAGTTGGCGCATGGTGAACTCTGGTAGAGCCATGTCAGTCTTCCTTTTTCCGGTTTCGCCTCGGTGGGGGTGATGAACGGATGTTCAAACCGGCGGACGTTTTGAGGATTTCTCCCTCAAAGGCCCAACCCCACCTGCGGGATTTAGTAGGGCGCGTTTAGGCCACGCGCCTGTATTGTTCAAGCGTTTTATTCTTGCGCTGTAATGCGCATAATTGCCGTGCCGTTACTGCGGTCATTAATTTGCGCAATCGCAGCGGTTTCTTCAGCATTCGGCCCGCCTATCACACCAAGTGCGTTTACGATTTGAGATCCCGAATTTAGATCCGCAGCACCGCTAAAACCAGTCACCGATCCAGTCGTACGGTTGTCATCTTGATAAACACCACCGCTTAGCGCCAATTCATTTATCGCAATGATGCCGCCACCAGAATAAGCCACACCATCAATTTGTCCCACAGGATTGCTCATAGTGATATTTACACTTTCTTGCGTGAAATTCGCTGTCACGGTTGCGTCCATCACACCGGTAAAGACCTGCGACGTCGGCGTGTTGACATAGATCACATCCCCAGAGCCGCGCATCGTCGCACTGCCGCTTGCAGGGATCATCCCATTTGGTGTCGGGATCACAGCGACAAGGTTGTCGCCGCCAGAAATCAACTTGCCAGCGTACCGATTACCTTGAGCCGCCACTTTATAACCATTTCCAGACACTGTGGCTTCGTTGGAAACAGGGTCATACATGCCAGCAACGCTACGAATGTCACCGTTTCTTGTATTAAAGGTCAGAACACTAATTGGCACAACGCCGCTCGCGCCAGACAAGGGCGCCGCTAGCAAGTCATTTGCGTCGCCAATTGCCGTGTTTGGGGCAACAACACCGATTCTCGCGCTGGGAAATTGCGCCGTGCTAAAACCGACATTCTGTTCATTTCCAGAACCAACAACGCGCTCAACATTGTCACCGGTATTAGGACCTGTATTCGTTCCCGAGTTTGAAACACTTGTCTCTGTCTGGCTCGCATTACACGCGCTGAGAACGGAAAACGTGAAACCAACAAGTCCCAATTTTACGAATTTATGAGCAAACATATGAACCGGCCTTCCAAGAGTGCTGTAGGCTCAGGACCCATTAATTGCCTTGATGCTGGTTTGTCGTCATGATTCACGAA
>NZ_MLCB01000081.1 GCF_001890925.1 Planktotalea frisia | reverse complement strand
TCAGACAATTTCCGCGTCATAACCCATGAAAAAATTCGGGTTTTGGGGTAGCAGCGGTATAGCTAGAAAACTTCTGTTTCGGTAAGCGCTCATTCGGCTTGGTATGAAATTTGCACCCAATCGACCAGATCGGTGGATTGGAGCTCTAAAGAATGGCAACCTTTAACAGCCAAATGTTTTACTTGGGCAATTTTGCGGCAATGGACACGGTTGAATCCAACACTGAGGCTGAAAATCCTGGGCTCATTCTGGGAACTTATGCGTCACCGGAACTAATAAACGTAACTGTATCCGATGCGAACAACGACGGTGCTCTAAGTGATGATGAAATGGGAACCACTGCGGGAGAAGACATTTCCTTCGATGTTGGTTTTGGTGCGACTACCCAGTTTATTGACACAACACTGGTCTATAATGTGACCGTTACGCTCGGTGACGGATCCACGATAGGAATTTATGGAACGGTCATACAAAGCCAAGACGGAAATACGTTTTTAACCGACTATGCAAATGGTGGATCTTTTGACAATTTGTCAGTCCAAAGTTTTTCTCTTACCAGTCTTGCCAGTTCAAACTATACAGGCTTCTTCGCAGATTCTTCTGTCGATAACACTTCGGTCATTTGTTTTGCCAGCGGTTCGCCAATTGACACAAACATGGGTGAACGTGCGGTTGAAACGCTTAGTGCGGGTGATCTTGTCCGTACGTTGGATAACGGGTACGTCCATTTGATCGGGGCGTTTTCTACACCCGTTGGAAACCAAGCAAGCGATCAACCCATCCTTATACCTCAAGGTGCATTGTGTAATGGATTGCCCAATTCAGATTCGTGGTTGTCGCCACAGCACAGGCTTATGGTATCTTCTCCCGTTGCTGAACGCATGTTCGGAGAAAAGGAGGTTTTGATCAGTGCAAAGGCGTTTTTGGAATGCGATGAAGTGGTTCAAAAGCCTGCGTTAGAGAACATGCGCTACTATCATCTCATTTGTGAGCGACATGAAATTGTTTTCTCTGCAGGCTATCCTGTTGAGACGTTTTTTCCTGGCGACTATGGCTTGAAAATGATGTCCTCTACAGCAACAGGCCGGCGCGCTGCTCGCCTGGTGAAATTAACGAACCATGAGCGATGTAAACCTGCCCGTAATTTCCCAAAGATGCTGCGTCAGAAGAAACTAATTGAGCGTATGGTTAAGAATGACCGCCCTTTTTGGGTTCCAAACGCGAAAAAACCTATGCGAATTCAAGCATTCGATCTAAGCAGAAAGTCGATCGCAAGTTAGAAAATTTGTGTTGCACCACTCCTCGACTCCCCCTATACGCGCGCTATCGATGAGGGTGCGACAGACGCGCCCTTCTTTTATGTCGTGTATAAAGACGCGAAGAGGGGCCCGGATGAGCCGCGTTCCTCCTCTCCGATCTAGACCCTGAATTTAGGGGTGATGATTATGGCAGGTAGCCAGACCATCCGCATTCGCCTGAAGGCGTTTGATTACCGAGTTCTCGATGCGAGCACTCAGGAAATCGTAAATACAGCAAAACGGACAGGCGCAGACGTTCGCGGCCCAATCCCTTTGCCGAACAAGATTGAAAAATTCACAGTTCTGAGCTCGCCTCACGTGAACAAGAAGTCCCGCGACCAGTGGGAAGTTCGCACGCACAAGCGTATGCTAGACATTATTGATCCGACCCCCCAGACCGTTGACGCGCTGATGAAGCTCGACCTCGCCGCTGGTGTGGATGTCGAGATCAAGGTTTAAGGGAGTATCATAGAGATGCGCTCTGGAATCATTGCAAAGAAAGTCGGCATGACCCGACTGTTCATGGAAGACGGCAAGGCAGTTCCTGTCACCGTTCTCCAACTCGACGCGCTTCAGGTTGTTGCACAGCGTACATCCGACAAGGACGGCTACACAGCGGTTCAACTCGGTGCAGGCACAGCAAAAACCAAGCGTACTTCTCAGGCGATGCGCGGTCACTTCGCAGCAGCGAAAGTTGCACCGAAGCGTAAAGTTGCCGAGTTCCGCGTCTCCGAGGAGAACCTCATCAACGTGGGCGAAGAGATTTCTGCTGAGCACTACCTCGCAGGCCAGAAAGTGGACGTGTCCGGCACATCCATCGGTAAAGGCTTTCAGGGTGCTATGAAGCGTCACAACTTCGGCGGCCTTCGCGCGACACACGGTGTTTCTATCTCTCACCGTTCGCACGGCTCGACTGGCCAGTGTCAGGATCCCGGTAAGGTTTTCAAAGGCAAGAAAATGGCTGGTCACATGGGCGCTGCTCGCGTGACAACGCAGAACCTTGAAGTCGTTAAGACTGACCTCGATCGTGGCTTGATCATGATCAAAGGCGCAGTCCCAGGCTCCAAAGGCGGCTGGGTCACAGTGAAAGACGCTGTGAAAAAGAAATTGCCTGATGGCGTTCCTTTCCCTGCGGCTCTTAAATCTGCAGCAACAGAAGCTCCGGCTGCTGAAGCTCCTGCAGAAGGCGGTGAAGCATGAAACTAGATGTATTGAAACTGGACGGCGGCAAAGCCGGTTCTGTTGACTTGGACGAGGCCCTGTTCGGTCTTGAGCCACGCGCAGACATTCTGCACCGTGTGGTCCGTTGGCAGCGTAACAACGCTCAAGCGGGTACGCACAAGGTAAAGACACGGTCCGAAGTTAAGTACTCCACAAAGAAGATATATCGTCAGAAAGGTACTGGCGGCGCACGTCACGGTGCTCGCTCTGCACCTATCTTCCGCGGGGGTGGTATCTACAAAGGTCCAGTCGTTCGTAGCCACGGCCACGATCTGCCTAAAAAGGTCCGCGCACTTGGTCTCAAGCTGGCACTCAGCGCAAAAGCGAAAGCTGGCGAGTTGGTGATCATCGATGAGGCGGCTGGTGCAATGAAAACCTCTGCTTTGGCCAAACAGGTCACTGCAATGGGTTGGAAACGTGCCCTGATCATCGACGGCGCAAGCGTGAACGAAGACTTCATGCAAGCAGCACGTAATATCGAAGGTCTCGATATTCTGCCGTCCATGGGTGCAAACGTCTATGATATCCTGAAGCGTGATACTCTTGTCATCACGAAAGCGGGTATCGAAGCATTGGAGGCCCGTTTGAAATGAGCGCTCAAGCAAAACACTACGACGTGATCCGCAAGCCGCTTATCACTGAGAAAACAACAATGGCGTCCGAAAATGGCGCGGTGGTTTTCGAAGTGGCAATCGACTCTAACAAGCCAATGATCAAAGAAGCTGTTGAAGCGCTCTTTGGCGTCAAGGTGAAGGCCGTGAACACGTCCATCACTAAGGGTAAGTCAAAGCGGTTCCGTGGCCAAATGGGTCGCCGGAAAGACGTCAAGAAAGCGTATGTAACGCTTGAAGAAGGCAACACAATCGACGTGACCACTGGTCTCTAAGATCTGTTATCTTTGATGAATTCGGGAAACCCCGGCTGCGCGAGTGGCTGGGGTTTTTCTTTTGGGGGCAGGGGCCTCAGTAATCTAGGCGCATCACTCGCAACCCACCAAGGCGGGAATAGCAGTTTACTGCCCCGCCAAGCGCCGGACCGACCCCACGGGTCGGCGCTTTTGCTGGTGTTTCAATCCCCGACGATCGGTTGATCGGATTTTGCCGCCATAAAGCGCGCTGTTCATAGGTTGGAGCGCCCATCTTTGGTCCGGCGTTGTGAGATCTTCGCCAACATATGGCATTGTCTAAAGGGTGTTATGAACAGCTTTAAACAATCTTTGTTGCAACTTAGGGCAGATTGCCATCAAGTGATGGGAACGTATGAAAAGGATTTTCTGATGGTTGTTGAAGTGGACGAAGAAGTTAGTGTTGATGACAATGTTGATGATGATACAGAAACTTCCACAGTTGAATTCAATATAGTTGTTACAGCTACGGACTGGAGTCTAAACCAATTAGCTACAATGTTTCAAACTGGCGATTGAAGTGGTCCGGCAAAACTGGACAGCGTGCTAAGATGTATCCAACCTTGAAGAC
>NZ_MLCB01000080.1 GCF_001890925.1 Planktotalea frisia | reverse complement strand
GTCAGCGATCGCCCTCGCTGCAACCGTCATATTCTGGTTATGAGTCCTGAACCTAGGTCCATCACAGGTGTTAGATCAAAGAGCGTTTCATAAAAGGCGCGTACTTCAGAAAGTGCGTCGGTCGAAATGTTCGCAACGATCCGTTTTACAGTCATGCGCGCTACCCTTCGCAAATGGTTTGAAGACGCACCCATGAAGCATCCGGTAAAACCGGCATCTGCGCGACACCCGCAAGGGGATCACCTTCGATCAATTCAAGCGTTTGCTCGCCTGTAACATCTATCGCATAGCCATAAGGGCTTGAGGGGATGGATTGTGCCTCAAACCGCGCGAGAATTGGAGCAACCGCGACGGGTGCAGGGTCTTCGATCAATAGCTGTTTTGCATGCGCTTCCAGCGTGCCATCAGGAAGGCGGCTTGTGGTAAGCAAACGCAACGTCGCCATGGTTCCCGCACTCTCTAGCACATGACGCAAAGGGTCACGATCTGCGCGGCGCGCTTGTTCCGCGATGATGTAGCCCGCAAGCACATCGGGGCTTTCGTAGTCTTCGACCATAGTGCGGCTCAGCAAAATAACGCCGCCGGGAATATGGATCGCATCTTTGACGCCAGCGCGCATCACGGCAAGGTACGTAGGGCCCTCATCCGTAGTCATGCGCTGGGTCAGCTCGACCAAAGATTGCGTCGCTGTCGGGCTGCTGCACGGAATTCCTGTCGAGCGCTGCATGTGGGTCAAAAGGCTATTGCCAATTTCAGCGCGCTTCACGGCAGGTACGACTTTCAACGCTTGATCAACAATCGCATCAGGTAGCAAAAACGCAGCAGCGGCAGCGCCAGCGGCAAGTAAAGCAACTGTGAGAAACCCACGAAGTCGACCTTTTCGCGGGCGTGCGCGCTCAACCGCTTTGCGCAGCTTTTCTATGGCACGGATCATTTCGTCTTCGTCGTCGGCGATTTCGAGGGTTTCGGTTGTATCACCTTCGGGATGAAACAGAGCAGGTCGCTTGCCAGGGTTCGCACGCTCAATCGCCGCCAATGACCAATGGGTCAGCGCCTGATCACGCATATCCTTGATGGTCAGAGTGGCATCGCCAATGCACACGACAACATCGACGCGCTGTTTGTCAGGCGAAGCACGCCAGAGGCCTGTAGCCTCTAGTCGGTCATATTTGGTTATCGCTGTCATGTTGGGCGGGTCTGCTCTGCCTCTTGATTAAACATAGCATAACACGCGCGACGGGGGACGGGCAATATTGTTAACTTTGCAAGCTTTTGCGCAATTCGAACTTCTGGATTTTGCCTGTGGAGGTCTTGGGAAGCTCTTGGAACACCACTGCTTTGGGCGTTTTGAAGCCTGCAAGCTGTGAGCGTGCATAGGCGATCAGCTCTGCCTCTGTGACGCTCGCGCCGGGAAGCAGTTCAACGAAAGCACAGGGTACTTCGCCCCATTTGTCATCGGGTTTGGCGACAACAGCGCAGAGCGAGACCGCGGGATGGCCCATCAGCGTGCCTTCGACCTCGACCGACGAAATATTCTCGCCGCCCGAAATGATGATGTCCTTGGCGCGGTCCGCAATTTGGATGTGTTGGTCCGGGTGTTGCACCGCAAGGTCGCCAGAGTGGAAGTAGCCACCTGCAAAAGCGTCCTCCGTCGCTTCGGGATTCTTGAGATAGCCTTTCATAACCGAGTTCCCACGGATCATGATTTCGCCTTGCTGGGTGCCGTCCATCGCGACTTGTTCCATGTCCGGGTCGAGCACAGTGATGTCGTCCATCATTGGCATCGCAACGCCTTGGCGTGCTTTAATGGCAGAGCGTTTGTCTTGCTCAAGTCCGTCCCATGCATCACCATCCCAGAGGCATTCGGTCACGTGCCCATAGGTTTCCGTCAGTCCGTAAACCTGCGTGATGTGAAAGCCCATCGTTTCAATCGCCGCGAGCGTTGCTGGGGCAGGGGGTGCGCCAGCGGTGAAGACTTCGACCGTGTGATCAAACGCGCGGCGCTCTTCCGGGGCGGAATTGACGAGGGTGTTAAGCACGATAGGCGCGCCGCCGAAATGCGTAACACCTTCGTCGGCAATGGCATCATAAACCGCTTTCGCACTGATATCGCGGCAGAAGACGACTGTTCCGCCCAGCATCGGCATCATCCACGTGTGGTTCCAACCATTGCAGTGAAACATCGGAACGATGGTCAGATACACGGGCGCGAGGGTGAGTTGCCAGCTGACAACTGTGCCCATCGTCATCAGATACGCGCCGCGATGGTGATATACGACCCCTTTGGGACGTCCCGTGGTGCCTGAAGTGTAGTTGAGCGCGAGACTTTCCCACTCATCGCTTGGCATGATCCACTCGAACGCTGGATCGCCGCTTGCAATGAGCGCGTCGTAGGTTATGTGGCGGCCCGTTGCTGGATAGCCTGCGGCGTCATCAGGAACTTCGATGATCTGGGGACCTGCACCGTCCATTTGCTCAATCGCAGCTTCTGCGACTGGGAGGAACTGAGTGTCTACGAGTGCCGCTTTGGCTTCGCCGTGCTCAAATATGTAGGCAATGGTGCCTACATCGAGACGTGTGTTGATTGTGTTCAAAACCGCGCCACTTGCGGGAACGCCGAAATGCGCTTCTGCTTGTGTCGGGACGTTGGGAAGCAGCGTCGCTACGACGTCGCCAGAGGCAATGCCAACCTGCGTAAGGGCAGAGGCAAGTTGCGTGCATCTCTGATGGTACTCGACATAATTAAAGCGTTGTTCGCCGTAGACCACAGCAGTCTTTTTGGGGAAAACTTTGGCGGCGCGCCGCAAATGTGAAAGAGGCGTCAGCGCGCGATAATTGGCAGCACGCTTGTCTAATCCGGTTTCATCCTTCATCCATCCCATGTGCGTATGATCCTCCCACGTGTCATGTCGCAAATTTTCGTTAAACTGGCAGCACTTTTGAGAGATGGAAAGAGCAATGACGCATCAGCCTAAGCAAGCCGCGACGTTTATGGTGATCTCGATGCTGATCATTGGGTTGATCGACAACTATATTGCAGTGATCGCGCGCGATATCAGCCTGTGGCAGTTTCAGTTCTTTCGGGCCTGTATGGGTTTGCCGATGCTTGCGTTGGTTGCCTATTTCGGGTTCGGCACGCTGCGCCCTATCCGGCTTTGGGCGGTGCTTTTGCGCAACGGGCTGATTGCGCTTGGGATGGTGTTCTACTTTGGCTCGCTCGCGTTTATGCCGATTGCACAGGCTTTGGCAGGACTTTTCACCGCGCCGATTTTTGTTTTGCTGATCAGCGTTTTCGCCTTTGGTGAGAAGGTCGGGTTTTTGCGGATTTTTGCGGTTCTATTGGGGTTCGCGGGAATTATCGTGGTTCTTGGTCCAAATGATGGTGCCATGACATGGGTGAATTTCCTGCCTGTTTTTGGAGGGCTGTTTTACGCGATGGGATCCGTCGCCACGCAAAAGATATGTGCGGGAGAAAACACTCTGGTGATGCTGGCGGGAATTTTCGGGCTACAAGGGGTAATCGGAGCTGTCATGCTAACGGGACTAGCCATTGTCGCGCCAGAAGCCCCCGCGGGCAGCGATGGTTTTCTGCTGCGCGGTTTGATCTGGCCGACTTCGCTGACGTGGTCGCTGATCTTGCTGCAAGCGGTTGGCTCGCTCATTGGCGTTGGGTTTCTGGTGAAAGCTTATCAAAGCGCTGAACCCAGCTTTGTGACTGTGTTCGAGTATTCCATTTTCATCTTTGGTCCGTTTTTTGCTTACGTCCTGATGGGGCAGGGGATCACAGTTAACCAACTCATCGGAATTGTGATGATCGCGGGGGCAGGATCGTTGATCGCGTTGCGCTCCAAAGGGTGAGGGTGCAGAGTTTTGCGACGAGAGTTTGAGAGCAATACGCTATGATCATTTCCAAGAGCCGCAATTATGTCTTTGTGCACATCCCGAAAACGGGAGGCACAGCCCTTACCCTTGCTCTTGAAGACCGTGCGGCGGCGGATGACATCATCATTGGCGATACCCCAAAGGCGAAGCGTCGCAAGAAAAGGCTAGAGGCGTTTGAAGTGGTCCTACTAATTCGGACAGGTTTGTGGCTCAGCTAAGATGTAATCGGG
>NZ_MLCB01000079.1 GCF_001890925.1 Planktotalea frisia | reverse complement strand
TCAGACAATTTCCGCGTCATAACCCATGAAAAAATTCGGGTTTTGGGGTAGCAGCGGTATAAGCAAACTTATTTAAAACTTTTAGTTAACGTTCGCGGGCGTTTGAGATCGGGATTTCGATCCATTCAATCAGCTGTCTGGCAAAGTCGCCGATGATCGGAATGAACTCGAACTGAGAGAGCCACCAAACGACGAGCGACACGAGTATGGAGGCCCCAAGGACCGAGCCAAGGCCGAAGGCCAAGCCACGTGTGAACTGAAAAAGAATGAGCCGCCACAAAGAGTTATGCACGCGGATGAAGCGGTGGCTGTTGAGCGTTTCCAGCTCTGCGGTGAGCTTGTCGAGACGCGCATCGGTGTCGTCATTCATAGGGCAATTCCCAGAGTTGCGGTTGCTCAGTGTAGGCGATGTAGAGCGGGTGTTTGGGGTGGCCTGCTTTGCTGAGACCAAGGTGAAAGAGCGGTTTACCAAGAGTTAACAAAAGTGTCTGTACCTCGGCTCCGCGCGCAAGATGGGCCCCATGTGTGCCCCATGCGGCGATGATTTGATCTGCCGAGCGACTCGCGGTTAGAATCGCTTGATCATTGTCAGGGCCGATGGGATTTGCGGCGGCTTTCATATTGCGCGGATCCGTGTCGCGCCACGCGAATATGTTGGTCACCGTAAAGCTGCCGAACCCAAGCGCGCGCGCGCGGCGCTCGCAGCGTTCTACAGTCGGATCGTTTTGCACCTCCGTCGCGGTAGAGGGGTTGAGCATCACAAAACACACATGCTTGCCTGCGGGATACCAGATACGGCTCAGCGAATAGCGGTAACGCTCGCAATCTGAATAGATCGCAGTGGAGGGCGCATCGCCTTTGATATGAGTTCGCGTGATCATAAGGGCGTTATGCCTGAAACGTGCGGCTGTGCAAATCTGTGCTATCGTGTGCGGGTGAACAGAAAGGACATTATATGCAGTTAGGTGCGTTTTCGGTCAGTTTGGCAGTGAAGGATTTGGCGAAGTCCATTTCGTTTTATGAAGATTTAGGGTTTTCCCACTTCGGCGGAACAGTCGAGCATGGGTATGCGATCATGAAGAATGGAGAGAGCTTGATAGGTTTGTTTCAGGGCATGTTTGAGACCAACATGCTGACGTTCAATCCTGGCTGGGATCAGTCTGCTAATGTGGTTGACCCGTTTGAGGACGTGCGCACGATCAAGGCCAAGATGATGGCAGCAGGGCATATGATTGCGCATGAACAGGGCGAGACGTCAGGGCCTGCGAGTTTCACCGTGATCGATCCAGACGGGAACCCGATCTTGGTCGATCAGCACCGTTAAGCGGGTCGCACGAACACGCGTGAGGGGTGTAATTCGCCTGCTTTGTAGACGCCAACGGCCACAGCTTCGCCATTGAGAGAGGCCCAAGCTTCATCACCGTATTCGACGCCATCTGCCGCAAAAACCATACCGGGGTTGCCGTTGCGCAGTTTGGCGGCGCCTTCTTCAGTGCAGCGCAGTTCGGTCAGATCATCCAGCCCGATCTCAAGCGGTTGGATGTGATCGTCGAGCGCGGGAGTGCGTTCTAACTCTTTGATCTGATCCATGCTCAACCCGTTGGTGGCTTCAAACGGGCCAGACCAAATGCGGCGAAGTTTCAAAACGTGGCCATAACAGCCTAACGCTTCGCCCAAGTCACGTGCGATAGAGCGGACGTAGCCGCCTTTGCCGCAGGTCATTTCAAGCTCAACGTGATCCGCATCAGGGCGATCAATCAAGAGCAGCTCTTCGACCCAAAGCGCGCGGGCAGACAGTTCAACATCCTCGCCGTCGCGGGCAAGTTTGTAGGCGCGCTGGCCATCGATTTTGACGGCGGAAAATTTAGGCGGCACTTGCTGGATGTCGCCGATGAACGCGCTCAGCGCATCGGTGATGTCAGCGTCTTCTGGACGCAAGTCACTGCTGTGGATCACTTCGCCTTCGGCATCGTCGGTGTTGGTGGCTTGGCCGAGACGCACGGTGAAGCGGTAGGCTTTCAACGCGTCAGTGATGTAGGGAACCGTCTTTGTTGCTTCACCAAGTGCAACCGCCAAAACGCCTGTCGCTTCAGGATCAAGCGTGCCAGCGTGCCCTGCTTTTTTCGCATCCAGCGCCCATTTCACTTTGTTCACAACAGCGGTCGAGGTGATGCCCGCAGGTTTGTCGACAACGAGCCAACCCGAGATATCGCGACCTTTGCGTTTACGTGCCATTTGGGGTGTCCTTGAAAACTTCAGCCATTGCCTAAGCGCGCCGCCTAGCCAATCTGTAGAGGCGCGTCAATTACTCAGCAGGAATGACAGTGCCGACGATAGGGCCAAGTTTGTTCCAGCCCACACCAGAGGATCCGACCTGAGGGGCATAAACGCGCGAGATATTGCCATCAAAGAACAGCGCATTCGGTGTCTTTAGAACATCGCGGTAGAATGAGCCGAACTCATGGAACGTGACCGTGTTGCGCGAGATTGCAAAGGCTGCAGTGCGGCCATCTGCGCTGGTTCCAACGCCATTGCGGATGTAACGCGATGTGCTGTCGATCAGGAATCGCGGGTGAAGTTTGCCATCGATCACAAGCATTGGACCGGATTGGCTGGCGTATGTGCATTCAGGGGGGCGTTTGGCAAATTTGCGGGCTTCAATCACATCCGCGCGCTTTTCGCCGATGCAGAACACGCCATTTGGAAGTAGGCCAAAGTTGCCAGGACCCTCAGATGTTATGATGCGTTGCTCTTGTTCGCCGTCCTCAAGGTAGAGGCCAACAGGCGCGCGATCTTCATGATACATTCCTGCATTCATCGCGAAACTTAGCTTTTCGCCGTTTTGTTTCAGTTCGGAATTAACGGAAGAGAAGTAGCCATGCACGTCGCCGGTGTCGTCTTTGAGAAACAGGCGGAGGTCTTCGGTGGTAAGGTCCACATCGCAGACGACATAGCGATTGTCTTTATAACTTTGCTCGCGACATTCGGCTGCGGTCAAAGGCGCCGCAAAGCAAATTAAGAATGCACAGAGCCAGCGCTTCATTCTTCCTCGTCGTCACGCTCGTCTGCGCGTTCAATGTCTTTGCGCACGTGTTCTTGTTCGAACATGCGGCGTGTTTCATCCATCTTGTCGAAGGTTTCATCAAGTCGGAAGCGCATGTCAGGCGAGTGCTTCAACGCGAGCTTTTTATTGATCAATTGACGCAGTTCGCCTTTGTTCTTGGCGAGCAGCTGGACAACGTCATCCTTGCCCTCGCCACCAAGGGGTAGCGCATAAACAGTTGCGACACGCAGATCAGGGGACACGCGCACTTCGCCGATTGTCACAGACAAACGGTTGAGTTCAACGTCGTGCAGATCACCGCGTTGCAGGATTTCAGACAGACCACGACGGATCAATTCACCGACCCGAAGTTGACGCTGTGATGGGCCGGAGCCACTGGAGTAGGATTTCTTAGCCATGTGCCCCACTTAAGCGCTATCGCCGCCTTTGCCAAGCTGCTGTGCGCGGGTTAAGAGAGAGCAACGAGAGAAGGAATATTGCGATGACTGAAACGCCTGGAATTGTTGTGACTGGTGCCTCTGGCCGCATGGGTCAGATGTTGATTAAAACCATTCAGGAAAGCGATACCGCGCATCTTGTTGGTGCCTTGGAGCGTCCGGGGCACGATTGGGTCGGTCGCGATATTGGTGTCGCAATGGGCGGTTCCGAGGCTGGTTTGTTGGTGACGGATGATCCTTTGGAGGTGTTTGCCAAGGCGCAGGCGGTGATTGATTTCACCTCGCCCGATGCGAGTGTCGCCTTTGCTGGTCTCGCCGCGCAAGCGCGCGCTGTGCATGTCATTGGCACTACGGGTTTTGAAGATCATCACTTGGCCGTGTTCAAAGCGGCTGCGCGTCACGCAACGATTGTGCGGGCTGGCAACATGAGCCTTGGTGTTAATCTGCTGACTCAATTGACAAAAAAGGTCGCGGCGGCGCTCGATGAAGATTTCGACATCGAAGTGATCGAGGCGCATCACAACATGAAAGTGGACGCACCCTCTGGCACTGCGCTGATGTTGGGTGAAGCGGCGGCTGAGGGTCGCGGCGTCGATCTTAAGGATGTGCGCGACAGTGGGCGTGATGGCATTACAGGTGCGCGCAAGCGGGGCGATATTGGTTTCACGGCCATTCGCGGCGGCGATATTGTGGGCGAGCACGATGTGCTTTTTGCAGCGGCTGGCGAGCGGATTGTGATCCGTCATATGGCGACGGATCGGCGCGTTTTCTCGCGAGGAGCTTTGAAAGCCGCGCTTTGGGGACAGGGTAAAGCACCGGGTGAATATGATATGCTTGACGTGCTTGGTCTTTAATTCTCCTTAAATTAGGCAAAAACCCACGCTAGATAGTGGCCCACTGTAGAGAGTTTTTTGATCCGATCAGGTCAAACTAGCGTATAGTGGGTACATTAAAAGGGATTCGAACTATGTTGAGATTTTGCGCTTTTGCGACTGCTTTGGTGGCGACCCCTGCCTTTGCGGCGAACTATACAAAGATCAATGACAAGGCTGAATTCGTAAAGTTAGTGAACGGCAAAACACTGACGCGCCCTTTGGTGAAGCTTCAAGTGTCGTCCGCTGGAAGCATCAAAGGTCGCGGTGCGACGTGGGATGTTGAGGGCAAATGGACGTGGAAGAACGGCTATTTTTGTCGAAACCTGAATTGGGGCGGCACCGAGCTTGGCTATAATTGCCAAGAAGTTGGGCTTTCCAATGGTAAGGTGCGGTTCACTTCTGATCAGGGCACAGGCGATTCTGCTGAATTCAAACTGCGCTAAGCGGTCAGAAGTCTATCGCGATTCCTTTTTTCTCCCAATCACCATAGCGCACAGGTTCTGGACCGTTGCGACCACCTAACTCTGGTGCAAGGTCGAGTGCTTTTGCATTTTTGCGGCGCTCTTCTGCTTCGGCTAATGCGCGCTGGGCGGCTGGGGGTAGATCATTGTTTTCTATGTCGGCCATGTTCGAGCGCTCCTTTCCATGGGGGTGCACCCTTGATATACGCCGCGAAGCAGGATCGGCAAGCAGCGCAAAGGGCAAGCAATGGCAGATAATGGTGTAGCAGCGCGACGTGCAGCGGCTGGATTGCTTGGACAAGTGCTAGGCGAGCAAGTGATGCTCTCGGAAGCGCTAGGCGCGTCCTATATGCAAAAGCTTGATTATGAAGACCGCGCGCGGGCGCAACGCTTGGCGACAGAGACGCTGCGCTCGTTGGAGCGTGTTGATCGAATCATGAAGCCGTTTTTGCGCAAACCGCCGCCTTTGGCTGTCCATAATGTTTTAAGAATTGCCACGTATGAACTTTGCACAGGTGGTGCAGCGCATGGTGTTGTGAATGATGCTGTCAGCAGTGTCGGCGCGAACAAGCGCACTGAAAAGATGAAGGGTTTGACGAACGCGGTCTTGCGCAAGGTCGTGGACAAAGGACCGGAAGAATGGGCAAAATTGCGTGTGCCGCGCTTACCCAAATGGCTGCGCGCACCTTTGTCGCTGGCGTATGGGTCTGAGAATGTCGGTGCGATCGAACGTGTGCATTTTGCAGGCGCACCTTTGGATTTGACGCCAAAGGGTGATGGCGCTGCATTGGCCGATGCTGTTGGTGGCACTTTGACGGCGACAGGGTCTGTTCGGATCGAAGGCGCTGTTCAAGTGTCTGCGTTGGCTGGATACGCGGCAGGCGATTGGTGGGTGCAGGATGCGGCAGCAGCTTTGCCCGTTGCGATTTTGAAGCCTAAGAGTGGCGAAAAGATTATCGACTTGTGCTGCGCCCCGGGTGGCAAAACGATGCAGATCGCCGCGAGCGGTGCTGAGGTGACAGGGGTTGATACGTCAGATCGCCGGATGCAACGCGTGCGTGAAAACTTGGAACGCGCGAAGCTTTCGGCGGACTTAGTTGTCGGGGACGCTATGGAGACGCGCGGTCAATACGATGCGGTACTGCTCGATGCGCCGTGTTCTGCGACGGGTACGATCCGTCGACACCCTGATTTGCCACTGGTGAAAGATGGGTCTGAGTTTGGTGAATTGATTGAATTACAGGCGCAAATGTTGGCCCATGCGGTGACACTTCTCAAACCCGGTGGACGTTTGGTGTTTTGCACATGTTCATTGCTTCCTGATGAAGGCGAATGCCAGATTGAAGACCTGCTTGAGGCCCATCCGGAATTGGAAACTGATCGCGAAGCGTTGAAGGTTGATGGTGTTGATCCCGTGTGGATCACACAGGAAGGCGGTCTGCGTTTGCGTCCAGATTACTGGGCAGAGCAGGGTGGCATGGATGGGTTTTATATCGCACTGCTGCGCAAACCAGCTTAACGCGTGATTTTCAGCGATGACTCTGAGCTGATCTCGAGGTAAGGTCGCTTTAATCAACGCGCCAAAAGAGCGCATAGGGCAGAGCAGATGTCTAAAGCGAGTAAATGGTCAGCGCGGACAACCCGCGCGATGCACCGCGTTCATGCGCGGCTTGTGACCCGTCAAACGGCGGCGACTGGCTTTGTGTCGCAACCAGAACCTCGCACGATCGGAAGCTTTGCGCGAGGGCGTCAGCTGAGTGCTGGAAACATCATGTTTGCAGGCCATTTGGTCGAAGCGGCGAAGACCAACCTATGGGATATTCCTGCGCCAGATGCTGCGTTTGCCGAAGAGGCGCATGGCTTTAGTTGGCTTGATGATCTTGCGGCAGTGGGTGACTTGGCCGCGCGCGAAACGGCGCAAGCCTGGGTTTGGGGTTGGATCGAAGCTTACGGTCGTGGCAAAGGGCCGGGGTGGACACCAGCGCTGACGGGACGGCGTTTGATCCGATGGATTAACCACGCTTTGTTTTTATTACGCTCTCAGGACAGTGAGTCGTCTAAGGCATTTTATCGCTCGCTCACCCAGCAAACCACGTTTTTGTCGCGCCGTTGGCACAAGACCGAACCGGGCCTTGCGCGATTTGAAGCGCTCACTGGCATGATCTATGCGGGCCTGTCGCTGAGCGGGATGGAAGCGCATGTGAACCCTGCGGTCAAAGCTTTAGCACGAGCCTGTTCGGAACAGATCGATGCCGAAGGCGGAATTTCGACGCGCAATCCCGAAGAATTATTGGATGTGTTTACACTTATTACATGGGCTGCGGTTAGTTTGCGTGAAGCAGGCATTATTCCCCCGCAAGAGCATTTAGATGCAATTGAGCGTATTGCGCCGACGCTGCGCACGTTGCGCCATGCAGATGGAAGCCTTGCGCGGTTCCATGGTGGTGGGCGCGGTGTCGATGGGCGTTTGGATCAAGCGCTGTCTAATTCTGAGGTGCGTCATGCTGTGCCGGATGGTTTGTCGATGGGGTTTGTGCGCCTTTCAGGCGGGCGTACCAGTTTGGTGGTGGACGCGAGCGAGCCGCCAAAAGGGGTCGCTTCGCACAACGCACATGCCTCGACTTTGGCGTTTGAGCTGACGTCTGGACGACGTCCATTGATCGTGAATTGTGGCTCTGGCAAGGTCTTTGGCGAAGATTGGCGCCGCGCTGGGCGCGCGTCACAGTCGCATTCTGTCCTTTCGATTGACGGCTATTCCAGCGCGCGTTTCGCGGCATCTGGTAGCAAAAAACGTCAACTTGAATTGCTTGTGGACAGTCCCAAACATGTTCCGGTTCAAATCAGCGAAGCGCCAGATGGCACACGTTTGCAAGCGGGGCATGACGGGTACGATAGCACGCATGGTTTGACCCACGCGCGGACTTTGGAATTGACGTTCAATGGTCGTGGTCTTGCGGGCGAAGATATGCTTCTGGCGATGGAAGATGCGGCCAAGAAACGTTTTGACGCGAAAATGGACGAAGTCAGCTTGCAAGGCGTACCCTATTCGATCCGCTTTCATCTACATCCCGAGGTCGATTCAGCGCTTGATATGGGCGACACGGCAGTTTCAATTGCGCAAAAGAGCGGCGAGTTATGGGTGTTTCGCCATGATGGCGTTGCAAAACTAAGCTTAGAGCCGAGCGTTTACCTTGAAAAAGGCCGACTTCAGCCACGCGCGACAAAACAGATCGTTTTAACTGGGCGCGCGATGGATTATGCGACGCGTATTCGGTGGTCGCTGTCCAAAACCCAAGATACTGCGGTGGGCGTGCGCGATCTTGTGCCGGATAACGAACCGCAATTTTGACCCTAGGACGATGACCTTATGACTGATCTTTCCCCCATCCGCCGCGCTTTGCTTTCTGTGTCTGACAAGACGGGGCTGATTGAGCTGGGAAAGGCGTTGTCTGAGCGCGGAGTTGAACTGCTCTCAACAGGTGGCAGCGCCAAGGCGTTGCGCGATGCGGGTTTGGATGTGCGTGATGTTGCGGATGTGACGGGCTATCCTGAAATGATGGATGGCCGCGTGAAAACCCTGCATCCTGCGGTACATGGTGGCTTGCTGGCGTTGCGCGATAACGCGGCCCACGTGGCGGCTATGGATGAGCACAACATTGGTGCGATCGACCTGCTTGTTGTTAACCTTTATCCTTTCGAGGAGACGGTTGCGAAGGGCGGCGATTACGAAGATTGCATTGAGAATATCGACATTGGTGGCCCAGCAATGATCCGCGCGGCAGCAAAGAACCACGCGTTTGTGAGTGTGGTTGTGGATGTTGAAGACTACGATGCTTTGCTCGCGGAATTGGACGCGAACGGCGGTCAAACCACCTATGCGTTCCGTCAGAAATTGGCGCAAACGGCTTATGCGCGCACGGGCGCTTATGATGCGGCTGTGTCTACGTGGATGGCAGATGCGCTGGGCAATTCTGCGCCGCGTCGTCGGGCATTTGCGGGGACGTTGTCCCAAACGCTTCGCTATGGCGAAAACCCGCATCAGACAGCAGCATTCTATGTGGATGGAACTGCGCGCGCGGGTGTTGCGACAGCAGTTCAACATCAGGGCAAAGAGCTGAGCTATAACAACATCAATGACACAGACGCTGCGTTTGAATTGGTGGCTGAGTTTGATCCTGCTGATGGTGCTGCTTGTGCGATCATCAAACATGCGAACCCTTGTGGGGTGGCCTTGGGTGGCACGTTGCTGGAAGCATACAAGAGCGCGTTTGATTGTGATCGCACCTCTGCTTTCGGAGGAATTGTCGCGCTTAATCAAACCCTTGATGAGGCGACGGCGAAAGAGATTGTTGGCATCTTTACCGAAGTTGTGATTGCGCCGGGTGCATCGGACGCCGCGCGAGAGGTGTTCTCAGCCAAGAAAAACCTGCGCCTTCTGACAACCGATAGTCTGCCTGACAATCGTGCGGGTGGGCTGACTTATCGCCAAGTCGCGGGTGGCATGTTGGTGCAGGACAAAGACGTTGGATTTGTCGGTATGGACGACCTGAAAGTCGTGACCAAGCTTGCGCCAACTGATGAGCAAATGCGCGATCTTTTGTTTGCTTGGAAAGTCGGAAAACACGTGAAATCGAATGCGATTGTCTATGTGAAGGACGGTGCGACTGTTGGTGTTGGTGCAGGGCAAATGAACCGGCTCGATAGTGCTTTGATCGCCGCGAAAAAGGCAGAACGCATGGCAGAGGTGCTAGGACTTGAGACGCCTTTGAGTGTCGGTTCTGCTGTCGCGTCTGATGCGTTTTTCCCATTTGCGGATGGACTGATGGAAGCCGCTGCCGCTGGTGCCTCTTGCATTATACAACCTGGAGGGTCTATGCGCGATGACGAAGTGATTGCGGCGGCAGATGAAGCTGGCTTGGCGATGGTGTTCACAGGTATGCGGCACTTCCGCCATTAGTAAGAGTTAAGGGAGGACGCAGATGCGTCTGGTATTTTGGGCAGGCTTTTGGGTGTTCCTCGCGGATCAAGCGAGCAAATATCTCGTGGTTCACTGGATGAATCTGCGCGAAGTTGGTAGCATTGACGTGATGCCGCCTTTGCTGAACCTGCGCATGGCGTGGAACTATGGTATCAACTTTGGTCTGTTTTCCGGTGATAGTGATTCAACGCGTTGGATTTTGATTGGCATTGCGATCATGATCGTGGCCTTTGTGCTTTATTGGTTGCGCAAGGAAGAGTTTGGCAAAATCGGGTTGATCAGCGCGGGTATCCTTATTGGTGGCGCGCTTGGAAATATCATTGATCGCATTCTTTACGGTGCAGTCGCGGATTTTCTCAACATGAGCTGCTGTGGCTTTAGCAATCCTTTCTCCTTTAATGTTGCAGATATCGCGATTTTTGCGGGGGCTTTGGGAATGGTGATCTTTGCGGGCGACAGTAAAGAAGACCCAAAAACAGAGATATAAGCGGGCTTTTGCAACGATGGAAAAAGCCTAGGTGACGTCGCCTTAACAATAGGTTAAAACCACGGCGAACGGAGCGGAGTGAACCATGCGACCGGCGAGCAGTTTGATCTTGATTTTGGCCCTTGGGCTTACAGCATGTGGCGAAGTAAAGCTGCGCGATTTGTCTGATCCGGCAGCGGGTCCAGAGGAATTCGACATTATTCCCAACAAGCCGCTTGAGACGCCTGACAGTTTCACGACCTTGCCAACGCCAACACCTGGTCAAGCCAATCTGAGCGATGCGACACCTAAGAAAGATGCAATTGCAGCTTTGGGTGGGCGTCCTGCATTGCTGGATGCGCAAGGTGTTGCGCGCAGTGACTCAGCTTTGGTCGCGAGCGCGTCGCGCTATGGCGTTACGCCAAACATTCGCGAAAAGACCGCTGCTGAGGATGCGAAGTTCCGTAAGCAACGCGGGCGTTTTTCGAATATTCGACTGTTCAGGACGGATCGCTACGGAAGCGTTTACAAACGCGAGAAGCTAGATGCGCGTGACGCTCTTTTGAAGGCACGTCGCACAGGTCGCATCACGCCGACTGTTCCACCTGTGAATTAAAACGCTCTCACGAAGCTGTCAGTGCGCTTGAAACGCAACTGCGCAACCGTAGATTATGAGCAGACCAATCTGAATTTATCCTGCGTGAGGAGTATGTAATGCGCTTTGGACTTCGTATGGCTGGGCCTGTTTTGGCGCTTTTGGCAGCGCCCATCAGTGCGTTTGCAGAGATTACGCGTTTCGATGAACAGGTGAGCACCTTTGATCTCGATAACGGCATGGAAGTTGTGGTGATCGAGGATCATCGCGCGCCTGTCGTGGTTCATATGATGTGGTATCGCGCTGGATCTGCGGACGAGCAGCCCGGTGTTTCCGGTGTTGCGCATTTCTTGGAGCATTTGTTGTTCAAAGCAACGGACAATATGGAAGCGGGCGAGTTTTCCAAGACGGTTGCAGCCAATGGTGGCTCGGACAACGCGTTCACCTCATACGACTACACTGCGTATTTCCAGCGTGTTGCATCGGATCGATTAGAGCTGATGATGCAGATGGAAGCGGACCGCATGGTGAATTTGCGCCTGACAGAGGCGGATATTTTGACCGAGCGCGAAGTGATTATCGAAGAGCGCAATCAGCGCACAGAGAATGATCCGAATGCGTTGTTTGGTGAGCAAGCGAGTGCAGCGCTTTATATGAACCATCGCTACGGCGTGCCTGTGATTGGTTGGCGTCATGAGATGGAAACGCTCGAATTGCCAGACACGCTTGAGTATTACGAGCAGTTCTATGCGCCGAATAATGCGATCTTGATTGTTGCGGGGGATGTGACGCCGCAAGAGGTCAAAGAGATGGCGGAGCGCCATTATGGTCCGCTGAAAGCGAACCCAGATCTTGAGCCGCGGGCGCGTCCGCAAGAGCCAGTTCACAATGTGGAGCGCCGTTTGGTGTTTGAAGATCCGCGCGTCTCGCAGCCCTATGTGCGCCGCTCTTACCTTGCGCCTGAGCGTGACAGCGAGGATCAGAAAACCGCAGCGGCTTTGATGTTAGGTGCGAATTTGCTGGGGGATGGGCAGACCTCTTTTATGACGCAAAAATTGCAATTCGAGGACAAGACAGCGGTGTTTGCGACAGCATATTATCGCGGCACATCGCTTGATGACACCAGCTTTACCACGATTGTTGTGCCTGTTCCCGGTGTCAGCCTGTCTGAAGCGGAAGCGCAAATGGACGCGGTTCTCGAAGAATTTATGGAAACGCCGATTGATCAAGCCCACCTTGCGCGGATCAAAAGCCAAATGCGCGCCAGCCGGATATACGCCAAAGATAACGTGCAAGGGTTAGCGAATAGCTACGGGCGCGCGTTGACGTCAGGGCTGACGATTGCGGATATTCTGGCATGGCCCGACGTTGTTGAAAACATCACGGAAGAGGACATCAAAACCGCTATGCGCACGGTGTTGAACAATAAATCATCAGTGACAGGATGGCTGACATCCGGTCGGGAGGCGGCACAATGAAGCGTTTTTTCCTGAGTGTTCTAACGGTTGTTACCCTTGTTGCCGCTCCTTTGCGCGCAGATGTCGACATCCAAGAGATAAGCTCGCCCATGGGCTTTAAAGCGTGGCTGGTCGAAGATCACACGCATCCGTTTATGGCCCTGCGCATCGGTTTCAAAGGCGGTGCATCGCTGGATCGTCCTGAAAAGCGTGGCGCTGTTTCATTGATGATGGCCTTGCTGGAAGAGGGCACAGGCGATCTTGATGCACGTGAGTTTGCGCGTGAAGTGGATGAGCTGGCCGCGTCGTTCAGTTTTGACGCATCTGGGGATTCCGTGAGTATTTCGGCGCGTATGTTAAGCGAAAACCGTGATGCAGCGATTGCGCTTTTGAAGGGTGCGCTTACTGCGCCCTCGTTTGAGCAATCTGCGATTGATCGTGTGCGCGGGCAGGTCGTGTCGATCATCGGCTCTGATCTGAAAGACCCCGATGCGATTGCGCGCACTGCGTTTAATGCCGCAGCTTTCGGTGATCATCCTTATGGCAGCGCGCTTGAAGGGACGCTCGAGTCTGTTGGTGCGTTGACGCGCGAAGACATTTTGAACGCGCATCGCGATACGATGGCGCGGGATCGTGTGTTTATCAGTGCGGTTGGTGACATTACTGCTGATGAGCTTGGGGCGCTGATTGATGATCTGTTGGTTGATTTGCCTGAAACAGGTGCCGCTATGCCTGAGCGCGTGGAAGTTGCGCTAGAGCCGGGCGTGACGGTTGTAGAATACGACACACCGCAGTCTGTTGCATTGTTCGGGCATCGTGGCATTAAACGCGACGACCCCGATTTTTTCGCAGCCTTCATTGCGAGCACGATCCTAGGCGGTGGCGGTTTTGAGAGCCGTTTGATGGACGAAGTGCGCGACAAGCGTGGTTTGACCTATGGCGTCTATTCCTATCTGTCCCCGCGTGAGCATGCTGAAATGGTGCTGGGGCAAGTTGCCTCTGCCAATGACCGGATTGGTGCCGCGATTGAAGTCATCAAGGATGAGTGGGCGCGCATTGCGAATGAGGGCGTGACGCAAGAAGAGTTGGACGCGACCAAGACCTATCTGACGGGTGCCTATCCTTTGCGTTTTGACGGCAACGCGCCGATTGCGCGGATTTTGATGGGGATGCAGATGGGCGAATTGCCGATTGATTACATCAACACACGCAATGACAAAGTGAACGAAGTGACGCTTGAGCACATCAATCGTGTGATCAAAGAAGTGTATTTGCCCGATGAGCTGCACTTCACTGTCGTGGGCAAGCCCGACGGGCTTTGAGAAAGATTGAGCGCCCTTGATTAAAGGGCGCTCGTTTTCGTTTACGGATTGGCGAAAAAGTCGATCACAGCATTCGCGATAAGCGCATGATCGGCAATACGCTCATCTGTACCGCCTTCGCAAAGTTCGCCGTCGCCCGTGACTTCATCCTCTAGAATGTCCACGCCGCGTTCTGTGCACACGCCGAGGAAATCGAAATGGGTGAGGCTTGTAGGCTCGATATAGCGGGTGGTTGCCTTTGGCAAAGCGGCGACAAGTGCGCGACTTTCGCGGTTCAGATCGAGCGACCCCATAGAGGGTTTTGGCGCCCCAACGACAAGGAGCGGGGTTTGCACAGCGGCTAGGGTATCAAACGCAAAGGTCTGTGTGCCACCAAGATCAAACACGGCAATCGCTTTGATACGTGAATCGCTCAGGTCCTGCTCCATCGCTTGCACGTCCTCAGGCGTTTTTGCGATATTCCACATGTCACCAATTGAGCAGATCAAATCGTTAGGATCAGCGGCACAATCGGCTTTGACCTTTGCGCCGTCATACCGCCCACCAGCAAGCCAGACGGCTGTCCAACCCCCTAGAGAATGACCGCCCATAAAGATGCGTTCAGGGTCGATGAGCGGCGCGAAGGTTTTGTCATCTAGCAGATGTGTGATCACCCGAGAGACATCGCGCGGACGCTCCCAAAGTTGGCGCGCATCATCAGGGTCGCGCAGCCAAGTGGATGTTCCGGGATGGCTAAGCGACGCAACGATATAGCCTTGAGACACCAACGCCTCTGCAAGCCAATTCTGATTTCGTTCATTCCCGTACATCCCATGCGAGAGCACGACCAAAGGATGCGTGCCCGCCAATGGCGTCGCTTTCTTTGCGGCATCAACGCCGACCCAAACACCATTGGATTGGATCCGCGTAACGCGCGTATCATCGTGAGCAGGATACCAGATGAGCCCACTGACTGGCCGTTCTGTTTGCGCATCGCTGACTTTGAATTTCTGCCAACCCATGACTGTGTCGTCTGCGTGCGCTTGCCCCGCTGCAATGAGCATTCCGAGGGAAAGAATGTGTAAAAGTCGTTTCATGTCGAACTCCGATATGGTTGCGTGATACCAATGGAATTGCTCAAGGAATGGTGCTCTCGCAATCGCTCAGCACCGCAAAACCTGTCCTGAAACCCGATCTAGGACAGGCAAATCGTGAAAGAGGACATATGCAGGACAGTGCTTTGCTGGTTTTACCGCTGCCCATTCTGACGGCCTTGCTTGGTGCGGGAATCGCTGTGCTGATCTTGCGGCTCGATCTAGGGAGCAAAAGTGCGACGGTTCTGTTTGCGCTTTTGTTTGCTTTGCTCAGCTTTAGTTCGCTGCTTGTTGGTTTGCGTTTTGGTTATGGCTTGGAGCAAGTGATCCTGATCCAACGCACCTTACCGATGCTTGTTGGACCGTTGCTTTATCTCGGGTTCGCGGCTTTTGTGATCCCTAAGGAACGTTTTACCCGGGCGCTTTGGCTTCACTTGGGTGTGGCTTTCGCGGTGATTGCTGTGGTTTTGCTGTCGCCTAGACCGATTTATGCGCTCGATTGGGTGATCACGTTAAGCTACGTTTTCTATCTAGCAGCACTTTGGCGGCTTTGGCGTAGGGGGCCGGATTATTTGATCCACGCTTATTTCGACGTGGCGCAAAAAGTGTCGAATTGGATGTTGCGTGGGATGGTGCTGCTGTTGACGATCTTGCTGATTGATACGGTTATCGCGCTCGATTTCATGCTCAATGAGGGCCGAAATGCAAAGACGTTGATCTCACTCGCGTCGATTCCGTTTATCGTGGGCTTGCTTGTATTCATCTTTGTGCTGCCTTCTCTGATTGCCGCGCCGCGCGCCAAGAGTGCCGCGTTGTTTGAAGGCGAGCGCGACGAGAATGTGAGACTAGAGCAAGAGGCGCGGGCGTTTTTGAATGAAACCCAACTGTATCTTGAGCCAGACCTATCTGTTCAACGTCTGTCGCGTCGTCTGCATGTGACTGTGCGTGCCTTGTCTGTTGCGATCAATCGCACGCAAGACATGAACGTGTCGCAATATGTGAACCAGTTTCGCATGGCGCATGCGGCGGACCTGTTGCGCGGCACGGATGAGAGCGTGACCAAGGTTATGGCGCAATCAGGGTTTTTGACGCGGTCTAACTTTTATCGAGAATTTCAGAGGGTCTACGGATGCTCGCCAGCTGCGTATCGCACGCAAAAATAAGGGCAGGTCGCGAAACCTGCCCCATTTTGATGCTTAGTTGATCAAACCAGCGTGGCGCATGCCCGCGTCTATCATCGCTTTGGTTTCATCTGTGAGGCTGGTCAAAGGCGAGCGGACTTCGTCGCTGCACAGACCCAGCTTGGACATGCCGTATTTCGCACCAACAAGGCCCGGCTCGGTAAAGATCGCTTTGTGCAAAGGCATCAGCTTGTCGGTAATCTCAAGCGCGGTTGTAAAGTTACCCGCAAGCGTTGCCGCCTGCATTTGCGCGCAAAGCTTTGGCGCGACGTTTGCGGTAACCGAAATCATGCCAACGCCGCCATGCGCGTTATAGCCGAGTGCGGTTGCATCCTCGCCAGAGAGCTGGATGAAATCATGACCACATGTCAGACGTGTCAATGGCACGCGCGCAAGATCGCCCGTGGCGTCTTTCACACCGACGATACGAGGCAGTTTTGCCAACTCGCCCATCGTTTCGGGTGTCATGTCCACAACGGAGCGGCCCGGGATGTTGTAAATGAAGATCGGAATATTCGTGCTGTCGTGAATGGCGGTGAAATGCGCCATCAAGCCGCGCTGCGTCGGCTTGTTGTAATAAGGCGTGACAACTAGAACCGCGTCCGCGCCGACCTTTTCGGCGCTCTGCGCAAGCCGGATAGATTCGAGGGTGTTGTTGCTACCAGCGCCCGCAATCACAGGAAGCCGACCCGCTGAGGCGCGTACAACTTCTTCGACAACTTTGTCATGCTCTTCGTGGGTGAGCGTCGGGCTTTCACCCGTGGTGCCAACAGGAACAAGTCCGTTGCTGCCTTCGCCCACATGCCACTCGACAAGTTTTTTCAACGTATCCAGATCCAGTTCGCCGTTCGTGAACGGCGTAATCAGTGCGGGTAGAGACCCTTTAAACATGACACGCTCCTCTTCGTGTTGGCGGACGAAATGCCCGGATGAATTCACGGCCTGCCGCAAGCATTCGCCGATGCGCGCATTTGTGAATTGCGGCCAGCGCTCCAGAGGCTAGGTTGTGCGATGTCTATCCTTTGTCATTGAATGAATTGCAAGCCATGATGCGTCTCGCCCTTTTCCTTTTTCTTATGCTGTGTGCACCCGTTTTTGCGCGTGCAGATGGCCATGTTCCTTTGACCCGGGCCTTTGAAGCGATGCGTGCTGGCGATTGGACGACAGCGCGCACGATTGCCAGCGACGTCAGTCCAGTCGCCTATGATTTGATCGAGTGGCATCGCCTGCGCGGCGGGATTGGCACGGCTGAAGAGGTGATGCTGTTCCTCGATCTAAACCCTGATTGGCCGGGTCTTGATTGGCTACGCCGCAAGAGCGAACCATCGATGCTGGACGCGACGGATGCGGATGTTTTGTTGTTTTTCCGCGATGAATTGCCACAAAGTGCACAAGGCGCTTTGGCGCATGCGTGGGCTTTGAAGGCCAGTGGTCAGGGTGGCAGCGCAGAAGCGGGATTGGTGTTGGCGTGGCGTAGTATGGCGATTGGTCCGCAGATGCATACGCGTATGCTGGAAGAGCATGGTGATTTGCTCGCCGAGCATCACATCGCGCGACTAGACATGTTGCTTTGGAAAGACTGGAAAAGCAACACGGAGCGCATGTTGCCGCTGGTGCCTGAGGGCTACCGCAAGCTCGCTAAAGCACGCCAAGGGTTGCGCGCGCGCGTGAAAGGAACGGATGCTTTGGTCGCATCTGTGCCTGAGAATTTGCAAAATGATCCCGGTCTGACGTTCGAGCGATTTGTGTGGCGCGCGCGCAAAGGGCGACAACAGGATGCGATTGAGTTGGCCTTGGCGGCTAGCAAAAGTGCGAAAACCTTGGGTGAGCCTGAGCAATGGGCGAATAGGCGCCGGTCGCTTTCGCGTCAGTTAATGCGTGATGATGCGTATGAGCGGGCCTACGCGTTGGCCAGTCAGCACCACTTGAGTGAAGGATCTTCGTTTGCTGATTTGGAGTGGTTGAGCGGCTATATTGCGTTGCGCTTTTTAAATGACCCAGCCAAAGCGTTGGAGCATTTCAAGGCGCATCAGGGTGCGGTTGTGACACCTATTTCACGCGGGCGCGCGGGCTATTGGATCGGGCGGACGCAAGAAGCGCTTGGCAACGCTAAAGCGGCCAAAGCGTCGTATGTACAGGGCGCTGAATATCAGTCGAGCTTCTATGGATTGCTGGCGGCTGAGCGCGGTGGAATCGCGTTTGATGAAAGCCTCGCAGGTGCAGCTGCTTTGCCTGATTGGCGTGAGGCGTCCTTTATGGGATCAACCGTGTTTCAAGCCGCAGTCCTCGCGCTTCAGGCAGGCGCGTTGACTGTGTCAGAGCGGTTTTTCACGCATCTTACAGAGAGCTTGAGCCCCCTAGAAGCCGCGCAGTTAGGGCAGGTCGCCATTGATCTGAATGAACCGCATATCGCTGTAATGATTGGAAAACGTGCTGCAAGCGGTGGTGTGACGATCCCTGCTCCGTACTACGCGCTCCATGACCTCGCGAAGTCGGCACATCCGATTGAGACGGAGTTCGCGTTGGCGATTGCGCGGCGCGAAAGCGAGTTTGATCCTGTTGTTGTTTCAGGCGCGGGTGCACGTGGTTTGATGCAGGTGATGCCTGCCACTGCGAAGAATGTCGCGAGCGAGTTGGGCGTTGATTATGCCAAAGAAAAACTGACGTCAGATTGGCGGTATAATGCGCAGCTTGGCACGGCCTATTTGGCGCGCCTCAAAAAGCAGTTTGGCGGCAATCCGGTGATGATATCTGCGGGGTATAACGCAGGTCCGGGACGCCCTGTGCGTTGGATGGAAGTTTATGGCGATCCGCGTAAAGGCGAAATTGATGTGGTGGATTGGATCGAGCATATTCCGTTTCGCGAAACCCGCAATTATGCGATGCGCGTAACCGAGAGTTTGCCGATCTATCGCGCGCGTTTGGGGCAAGAGCCTTTGCCAATTCCCTTTTCCAAAGAGTTAATCCAAATGCGCTGAGCTTAATCTGGGCGGCCAACCTTCACCCTTTTGCGTCAATGTGCGATGATGCGGCAGATATTTGAAGAAAGTTGTCACGATTGAGTCACAACCCTGGGATTTAACGGGTTTAGCGCTGGTTCTCTGGTCAACGCAGCTTAGGTATTAACAAAAGATTAACCGTTTGGTGGGTGAAGTGTTGAAGATCAGTCCAATTCGAGCACGTCGCATCAGTTTTATGGCGCTCGCCCCGCTTTGCCTAATTCTTGCTGGATGTGCGACGCCAGATGGCGCGCGTGTTTCTGGCGATGTGTTTGATCCTTACGAGGAAAACAACCGACAAACCCACGAATTGAACCGTGCCTTGGACAAAGCTTTGGTGCGCCCTGTTGGCGTTGGTTACACCGCCATTGTCCCAGATGATCTGGAAGGTAGCATTGGCAACTTTGCCTCTAACCTTGGTTTGCCCGGGACGGTGGTTAACAACCTGCTCCAAGGCAACGTGGAAGGCGCGTTTACTAATACGATGCGTTTCGTATTCAACACGACGCTTGGCTTTGGTGGGCTGTTTGATGTGGCTGGCGATTTTCAGATTGACGAAGTGAAAGCAGATTTTGGTCAAACGCTCTATGTTTGGGGTGTGCCCGAAGGCGCATACGTCGAATTGCCGGTACTTGGCCCCTCGACAGAGCGGGCCATGGTTGGTCGTGCAGTTGATCTGTTTACCAACCCGCTGAGCTATGTCTTGCCGAGCCCGGATAAATATATTGGCACTGCCGCTGGAGTTGCGTCAAAAGTAGGGGATCGCGGGCGCTATGCTGAAACAGTTGATTCCGTTCTTTACAATAGTGCGGATAGCTACAGCCAAGCGCGTGGGATTTATTTGCAAAACCGTCGCTTTGAATTGGGCGATGGTGACGCTGCCGAAGAGATCAACCCGTTTGATCTAAATACCGAAGGATTTTAAGCATGACACAGTATACACGCCGCGCCGCAACTTGCTTGATTGGCGCTGCCGTCGCAACGTTCACATTGATGCCAACCACAGCATCCGCGTTGGACAATGCAAGCGCTAAGAAGCTGGTCGATGCTTTGGTCGGTGAAATAAACCGCGTGATTGCGTCGGGTAAGTCCGAGCAAGCGATGTATAGCGACTTCAAACGCATTTTCGCGAAGTATGGCGACACGTCCTATATTGCAGCCTATGCGATGGGCAATGATGGCCGACGTGCGAGCAATGCACAAAAGAAGAAATTTTCAGCTGAGTTTCAGACTTACATCTCTCGCAAATATGGTTCGCGCTTCCGCGAATTCATTGGTGGCCGCCTAGAAGTTAAAAGCGTCCGCCCTGTGAAGAGCTGGTTTGAAGTGCAAACAACCGCGTTTTTGCGTGGTGAGTCGCCTTTTACCGTCACTTTCCTTGTTTCTGATCGCACAGGTCGCGACAAGTTTTTCAACATGTTCATCGAAGGCATCAACCTGCTTTTGACAGAGCGCACAGAAATCGGCGCGATGATCGACAAACGTGGTGGCAGCATCGATAAGATGATCGCCGATTTGCGCAACGCTAAGTAAGCACTCCTTTTTATCTGTCGATGATGTACTCATCTCGCTTACGTCGCTGAGGGTCAGGGCCATTGCTGCCCCCTAAACTTCTAAGCACACGTTGAAGCACTGTTTCCGCGACTCCGTCAGCTGGAATGGGAGCGAAATCACCATTTCGGTGTTGCTGTGGTTGTTGAGCCATCGGTGCAGGTGCAATCATTGGCAATGGACGCGCGGGCAACCCTTGGTGCACACGTACCATGACTTCGTGCCAAATTTCAGCAGGAAGGCCACCGCCGGTCACGCCCGTTAGCGGCGTGTTGTCGTCATATCCCATCCAAACGCCAGCAACGTAATCAGCTGTAAATCCGATAAACCAAGCATCACGTGCAGCTTGGGTCGTACCTGTTTTACCAGCGGCTTCGCGATCGGGCAGTTTGGCACGTTGGCCCGTACCTTGTCTCACGACGCGCTCCATCATGTAGATCAGTTTGCCCGCAGCTTCGTCGCGGATCACGCGTTCGCCGATCCCACCACCTGTGCCCATCAAGGGTTCGCTATCCCCAAGCAGGCTAAGTTCAACAAGCCCATAAGGCGTTACGGAAGAACCGCCGTTAAGGATGCCAGCGTAAGCACCAGTCATTTCGATCAACGTGCTTTCAGAGGCTCCAAGCGCGAGAGCAGGGCCAGCGGCGAGGTCGCTTTCAATGCCAAATTCGCTGGCGACTTTGCGCACGTTTTCGCGCCCGACAAGTTCAGAGAGTTTGACCGCAGGAATATTGAGTGAGTCCTTGAGGGCATCCGTGAGCGTCACGGCACCTTTGAAATCCTTGGTGTAGTTCTTGGGCGTCCAAGGGCCGGAGCCGGGAATATTGATGGTCAACGGTTCATCTACGATAAGTTCATTCGGGCTATGACCGAGTTCCAGCGCAGTCGCGTAGACGAAAGGTTTGAAGGCTGATCCAGTTTGACGCATCGCTTGCGTCGCGCGGTTGAAACCGCCGGAAACTTTGGTGTTTCGCCCGCCGACCATTGCGCGCACGGCGCCATCTGCGCTCATCACGACAATCGCGGCTTGGGCTTTGCTGCCTTCACGCACTTTGTTTGCGAAGATGTATTTCATCGCCTCTTCCGCGCTGGCTTGGAGGCGGCGATCAAGCGTTGTTTTGATGATGACGTCTTCGGTCGTGTCGCGGGTAAAGAACTCGGGACCACTGTCCATGACCCAATCCGCAAAATATCCGCCTGCTTTGGCTTCAGCCGCTTCGGAGAGTTGCGCGGGGGCGATGCGCGCGATGTCTGCATCTTTCTGGCTGAGATATCCTTGGTCCGCCATGAGGCCAATGATAACGGACGCGCGGTCTTGGGAGCGCGCGAGATTGTTTGTGGGCGCGTAGCGTGTCGGTGCTTTCAAAAGGCCTGCAAGCATCGCTGCTTCTGCCGCGTTGATGTCCGCGCCGGACTTGCCGAAATAGCGTTTGCTTGCTGCTTCGAACCCACGCGCACCAGCGCCAAGGAATGCGCGGTTCATGTAGATGTTGAGGATGTCGTCTTTGGAGTATTTCGCCTCCATCGCCATAGCGAAGAGTGCTTCTTTGGCTTTGCGCCACATGGTTGTGCGGCGGCAGTCGGCCTCGTATTCCTTTTCACTTTTCCAAGTGGCGCTGTCATAGGGCACACCAAGGCAGAGAAGTTTTGCGGTTTGTTGCGTGATTGTTGATCCGCCGTGACCTGATAAAGGCCCGCGCCCTTCGCGAAGGTTAATGCGCACGGCGCTCGCGATACCGCGGGGGCTGACGCCAAGGTGCCAGTAGAAGCGTTTGTCTTCTGTGGCGACGATCGCATTCGTCAGATGTGGTGATGCAGTCTCAGTTGTTATGGCCCCGCCGAATTGATCGCCGCGCCATGCGAAGGTCTCGCCAGTGCGATCCAACAAAGTGACAGAGCCGCGCGCGCGCGCATCCAAAAGAGCGTTCGCTGCGGGCAGTTGCAGCGCGAAATAGGTAACAGCAAGGCCAAGAATAACCGCCGTGACAAAGCCAATGCGCCACGTGAAGCCCCAAATCAGACGCACGATCCAACGAAACAGCGTGACAATCCAACCGATTGGACCGCGCATAGGTTTGCGCACCGCGCGTTTTTTGCGGGGTTTGGCGCGTGGCTTAGCGGCTGTTTTAGAGCTGCTATAGCGTTTTTCTGCGACAAGTTTTGAGTTGCCGCGTTTCTTCTGAACCATTCAACGAACCTGCTCGGATCTTATTTTTTCATAGCATATCGCGTTGCGGCTTGGATGTTGAGTGGAGAATTTCGCATTCAATACGATTAAATATTATGCAAATATTTGAAGGTGATTAAAATTTAGACGCACAATCGCGTTTTCGCAATAAAATCATCGCAGATTTCTTCCAACCCTGCGCCAAGACCGTTTTGCTGCAAGTCCAAACAGAGGATTCGATCCCTCGCTCTTACGAAAGGTTTTCAGGTGAAACTCATCATAGCAACAATCAAACCATTCAAGCTGGAGGACGTCCGCGAAGCGCTCACAGATATTGGCGTGCGCGGCATGATGGTTACAGAGATCAAAGGGTTCGGTGCCCAATCTGGCCATACAGAAATTTATCGCGGCGCTGAATATGCGGTGAACTTTGTGCCCAAGGTGAAGCTGGAAATTGTGATCGGTGCCGACATGGCCGACCAAGTGGTCGAGACGATCACTAACACAGCGCGCACTGGCAAAATCGGTGACGGCAAAATTTTCGTCCTCGACGTAGCGCAAGCGGTGCGTGTGCGGACAGGTGAAACAAATAACGACGCGATTTAAGCGCGCATGTTGAAGGATACGGATATGAAAAAGACGACACTTTTGAGTGCCACCGCGCTGTTAGTGCTGCTCCCGAGTTTGGGACTGGCGCAAGAGGCGGACACAACGCCGACCAACGCCGAGATCGGCTTTATTTTCACCACCTTTATGTTCCTTGTTGCGGGCTTTCTGGTCTTCTTCATGGCCGCTGGTTTCGCCATGCTGGAAGCTGGTCTTGTACGCGGTAAGAACGTGACGATGCAGCTGACCAAGAACATGGGTCTCTTCTCGCTCGCTACGATTGTTTACTATCTGATCGGTTACAACCTGATGTATCCTGGCGATGGTTGGTCGATTCAAGGCGTGCTTGGCGCATTCTCGCTAACGTCGCTCGAGCCTGTCGGTCTTGAGGGGGCTGAGCCTGACCTGACCTATGCTTCTGTCGGATCTGACTTCTTCTTCCAACTGATGTTCTGTGCGGCGACAGCATCTATCGTGTCCGGCGCACTGGCGGAGCGTATCAAACTTTGGCCCTTCCTCGCCTTTACGGCGATCCTTGTTGGTCTGATTTACCCGATCCAAGCGAGCTGGAAATGGGGCGGCGGTTTCCTTGACGGCATGGGCTTTCAGGACTTCGCGGGTTCCACAGTTGTGCACTCTGTCGGTGGTTGGGCGGCACTTGCGGGTGCTCTGATCCTTGGTCCACGTATTGGTAAGTATAAGAACGGCCGCACGATCCCGATGCCGGGTTCCAACCTGACGCTTGCAACGCTTGGCACGTTCATTCTGTGGCTCGGTTGGTTCGGTTTCAATGGCGGTTCCCAGCTGTATATGGACAGCGCTGCGAACGTTGCCGACATCTCTCGCATCTTCTCCAACACCAATGCAGCTGCGGCTGGCGGTGCTCTGACAGCGATGATCTTGACGCAACTTCTCTACAAAAAGCCTGACCTTACCATGATCTTGAACGGTGCTCTTGCGGGTCTCGTGTCCATCACGGCAGAGCCTTTGACACCTTCCCTTGGTCAAGCGACGCTGATCGGTGCAGTTGGTGGTGTAATCGTGGTCTTCGCGGTTCCCTTCCTTGATAAGCTGAAGATCGACGATGTTGTTGGTGCGATCCCTGTGCACTTGTTCGCAGGTATCTGGGGCACAATCGCAGTGACGTTCACCAATGATGCGGCGAACCTTGGTGTGCAGCTTTATTCCATCATGGTTGTCGGTGTGTTCACCTTCGTGGTGTCCGGCGCGATTTGGTTCATCCTGAAAGCGACAGTGGGTATCCGTGTCAGCGAAGAAGCTGAGATCAGCGGTCTCGACACAACTGAGCTGGGCATGGAAGCCTACCCTGAATTCTCAAAAGGCTAACCTCCCAAAGTCTAAGACAGACTTTACCCCGGGCGTCCGCGCCCGGGTTTTTTGTTGGTTAACGCTGTTTTGGTGCGTGGCAGAATCGCGCGTCTTTATGCTATGTGTTGGGGTATGAATGATCTTGCCCCCAACATAAGCGATAGCCAACCTGTTATCCGTCAGCTTGATGATGCTGCGATCAATCGGATTGCTGCGGGTGAAGTGGTCGAACGCCCTGCTTCCGCCGTTAAGGAATTGGTCGAGAATGCCATCGATGCTGGCGCGCATCGGATTGAAGTGGCCTACGCAGATGGCGGTAAAACACTGATCCGCGTCGTTGATGATGGATGCGGAATTGTCCCTGATGCTTTGCCGCTTGCGCTGTCGCGTCATGCGACCTCGAAGATTGACGGCAGTGATCTGCTAAACATCCATACTTTCGGGTTTCGCGGCGAAGCGTTGCCCTCGCTTGGTGCTGTTGGCCGACTGACGATTACCTCGCGCGCTGCCGGTCATGATGCGCATGAGATCGCTGTCAACGGCGGCGCGATGAGTGCCATAAAGCCTGCGGCGTTGTCCAAAGGGTCCGTTGTCGAGCTGCGCGATTTGTTCTTTGCAACGCCCGCGCGTTTGAAATTCATGCGCACGGATCGCGCGGAGTCGCAGGCGATTACGGATGTGGTCAAGCGGTTGGCGATGGCGGAGCCGTTTGTTGGATTTACTTTACGTGATGTGACGGGTGGCGGCGAAGGACGTGTGACGTTCCGAGTAGATGCAGAGAACGGTGATTTGTTTGATGCGCTTCACGGGCGACTTTCGCAGATTATTGGCAAAGAATTCGCTGATAATTCCCTACGTATTGAGGCTGAACGCGAAGGTCTGCATTTGACGGGTTTTGCAGCTTTGCCGACTTACTCGCGGGGATCTGCGGTGACGCAGTATTTGTTCGTCAATGGACGCCCTGTGCGCGACAAGCTTTTGTACGGTGCTTTGCGTGGAGCTTATTTCGACTTTCTTTCGCGCGATCGTCATCCTGCCGCGGCGCTATTCCTCGATTGCGATCCTCAGTTGGTGGATGTGAACGTGCATCCTGCGAAATCAGAGGTACGGTTTCGTGACCCTGGGCTGGCGCGTGGGTTGATTGTATCGGCCTTGCGCCACGCCTTGGCAGAGGCAGGGCACCGCGCCTCTACGACTGTGGCAGATGCGACTTTGGGCGCGATGCGGGCTGAGCCGACTGGGCCTGCGCGGGTCTATCAAATGGATCGCCCATCTCAGGGTGCAATGCGCGCAAGCTATCAAGCACAAGCGCCCGGATTTGAAGAAACGGCGGGTGTGTTCAGCCGCGTTGAACCTGTGGTTGAAGACACACCAGCGGAGCAGTTTCCGTTGGGGGCTGCACGCGGGCAGGTGCATGAGAATTACATCATCGCGCAGACAGCGGATGGGATGGTGATCGTTGATCAACATGCAGCGCATGAGCGGTTGGTCTATGAGAAGTTAAAGAAACAAATGGCTGCGAATGGTGTTGCGGCGCAGGCTTTGTTGATCCCAGAAATAGTTGAATTATCCGATGGCGATTGTGCGCGATTGATGGAGATCGCGGAAGAGTTGGAGCGGTTCGGCCTTGGCATCGAGCGTTTTGGCGGCGGCGCGATTGCCGTACGCGAAACACCTGCGATTTTGGGGGAAGTGAACGCGAAAGCGATGTTGCTCGACATCCTTGATGAACTTTCGGACCAAGGCGAAAGCATCGCGGTGCAAGCCAAGATTGAAGCGATCCTGAGCCGTGTGGCCTGTCATGGGTCCATTCGTTCAGGCCGGTGGATGCGCGGTGAAGAGATGAATGCGCTGTTGCGTGAAATGGAAGCAACGCCGCATTCGGGCCAGTGCAATCATGGGCGACCGACCTATGTGGAATTGAAACTCGCCGACATTGAACGGCTGTTTGGACGGACCTGATGACGATTGATTTAGAAGACCCGTTCGTACTTGCCGCGATCGCGGGGGTGTTGGCGTTTTTGTTGATATTTGTGCTCTTGATCGTGGTGATCCGCGCAGCAGGGCGATCTGCGAGGATGACAGAGCCACTGGCGAACCAGATGGGAATGTTGGGGCAGCGCGTGCAGTCTTTGTCCGATGGACAACAACAATTGGCGGGTGGTTTGAACCATGTGTCAGAGGCCGCCGCCGCGTCACAAGCCAATCTCTTGCAGCTGATGGAGCAACGCCTGACGCATGTGAGTGGGACGATGAACGAGAACCTGCAAGGCTCGGCTCGGCGCACGGCGCAAAGTTTGGGTGAGCTACAGCAACGTCTGCAAGCGATTGATAAGGCTCAGGATAATATAACCAAACTGTCGGGCGATGTATTGAGCCTTCAGGATATATTGAGCAACAAACAAACGCGTGGGGCGTTTGGGGAAATTCAGTTGAAAGATATCGTGAGTAAAGCGCTGCCTGCGGACAGTTATACGTGGCAGGCGACGCTTTCAAACGGCAAGCGCGCGGATTGTTTGATCCATTTACCCAATCCTCCGGGACCAATTGTGGTGGACAGCAAGTTTCCTTTGGAGGCGTATGAGGCGCTTCGTAATGCAGAAACACAGCAGCAATTGAATGATGCGGCGCGGATGATGCGCACGTCCGTTAAGGCGCATATCAAAGCGATCTCGGATAAGTATATTTTGGACGGTGAAACGGCAGATGGGGCATTGATGTTCCTACCTTCTGAGGCTGTTTATGCAGAGCTGCATTCGAATTTTCCTGAACTTGTGCGCGAGGGATTTGCAGCGCGGGTTTGGATCGTATCACCCACTACTTGCATGGCGACGTTGAATACGATGCGCGCGATCTTGAAAGACGCGCGTATGCAAGAACAAGCTGGCGCGATCCGGCGTGAGTTGGGGCTGTTGTTCGGGGATATTGAACGGTTGGGGACACGGGTTGAGAACCTTGATCGTCATTTCAATCAGGCGTCGAAAGATATCGCCGAGATCAAGATAAGCTCCGACAAAGCTGGACGGCGCGCGCGTCGCTTGGATAACTTTGACTTTGAAGAATTGTCACCCGATCCAATCGCGAAAGTCGTTCCATTGGCAGGGCCAAAGATTGAACGTTGATTTCGACATATTCGCGCGCGAGTGGGAAAGCGCTTGGAACAGCCACGATCTAGATCGTATTCTGTCGCACTATAGCGATGACGTTTGTTTTCGCTCACTCAAGGCCGTGGCTTTGGTGGGTGCGGGTGAGTTGCATGGAACTGAAGCATTACGCGATTACTGGGGACGTGCATTAGAAAAACAACCGGACCTCAAGTTCGAGGTCTTACATGTTTTCAAAGGTCATCAGATGATGGTGATCACATACCTGAACCACCGCGGTGTGCGCGCGGCAGAGACGTTGCTTTTTGATGAGAACGGGCAAGTGACGCAAGCATCAGCCTGTCACGAGGACATTTAGATTCGCAAGAAGCGCTGTGCGAGACGGGGCAGGAACGCGTTAAACTTGAGTGGCGCGTCGGTAACGGCCAAGCAAATGCAGTCTTCGCCTACATCCGCGATTGGCGTGTGCTCTAGGTCTTCGTTCGCGACTTCGACATCGCCACGTGCGAACCGGTCGTCTTCATCGACGAATGCACCTTGCAGAACGAGTGTCATTTCAGTGCCGTTGTGTCCATGGTCCGGCACGGCTGCGCCTGCTGGAATATAGAGCAATCGCGCAGTTGCCGCCTTTGACGTTGGCAAGATCGCCTGTTTTACGCCCATGCCAAGTGGCTTCCATTTGATCTGATCCAGATCGCCGCCGACATAATCCTGAAGCGGGCTAGGGAGCGTTCCTGATGATCGACGTGGCGTTAACGGGGTGCTGTCGCCTGAAGAAATAAGCTTCATTGTCGCGGCGAAGGCGTCATCAGATACATTGGCTAACTTGGCATCTTCCATGACAACACCGCCGACAGCATCGTAGCTATCCAGATCAGAGCGACATGTATCGCACATCGAAACGTGGGTTGCCACGATCAGGCCAAACGCCTCTGGCAAAGTGCCAGCGGAATAAGCCATCAGAATTTCGGGCGTCAGGTGGTGTTTAATCGTATCTGTCATGTTCATCACTTCATAGCGTGGCGCAAACGTTCTAGAGCTAACCTAATGCGGGATTTGATTGTGCCCAGTGGGAGACCTGTAATTTCTGCAATTTCACTATGCGAAAGGTCGCCATAATAGGCTTGTTCAATCAAACTCCTTTGTTTCTCTGGCAATTCCTTGATCGCAACTGCCAATTGCTCTGTCTCTTGTTTCAAACCGATTGCATCGGCTTGTTCGGGTTCAGCTTCGGGACCCCAAGGTAAATCTTCCGGTTCAGGCCGACGTTGCTTGCGCAATGCGTCAATTTTACGGTTTCGCGCAATTGTGTAGATCCAGGTAGACGCACTCGCGCGGCTCGGATCAAACATGCGCGCTTTGCGCCATAAAGTGGCCATCACCTCTTGGGTACATTCCTCTGCCAAAGACGCATCAGCGCCGCTTTTCATTAAAAAGCCTTTCACACGCGGCGCGAAGTGGGCGAACAGTTCGGCAAAGGCTGCCTGATCCTGTTTGTCCCTGATCGCATAAATTTGCGCGGTCCAGTCTTTCGTTGTGTTGCTCACGTCAGTTCAGTCCTGGCTTTTCTTACTTTTGTACGTCCCAAATGCGGATATTTAGACCGAAACTGGGGTATTTGGATCGTGTTCCAAGGCTTTCACGCGTATCAACGTAAATTAATACGCGTCTTTTGCTGAATTGGATCACTCGCCTGCTAATTTTCTTCATTTACATCCGATTACAGCGAAGCTGCGTACACTCTCATAACATCTATCAGTATTTAGCTTTGGAGCGCTTTGAATGCCAACACAGAACGGACACCGGCCACATAAAAATATTGCCGTGATCGGTGCAGGTATATCAGGTCTTGGTGCCGCGCACATGCTTGCCGGCGACAACCGTGTGACGGTTTTCGAAGCAGAGAAGCGTTTGGGCGGTCATGCGCGCACTATTATGGCAGGAGCGAGCGGGAACCAGCCTGTCGACACGGGCTTTATCGTGTTTAACTACGCGAACTATCCGCATCTGGCGGCATTGTTCGCAGAGCTTGATGTGCCCGTCGTGGAATCGAGCATGAGTTTTGGTGCCTCTATTGACGGGGGGCGTTTGGAATATGGGCTCGCCTCTGTGCGCGCTGTGTTCGCGCAGAGCAAGAATGTCCTTGATCCAAGGTTCCTGCGGATGTTGCGCGATATCAATCGCTTTAACGGCAAGGGTTACGATATCGCCGCCGCAAACCGCGATTGGACAATCGGAACTTTCTTAGATGAGTTGGGTGTCGGACGGTATTTCCGTGACTATTACTTGGCGCCTTTGTCCGGTGCGATTTGGTCGACGCCAACGGACAAGATTATGGATTTTCCTGCGTACGCGATGATGGACTTCTTTAAGAACCACGCTTTGCTGGGGGTAACCGGGCAGCATCAGTGGTACACGGTGAACGGTGGTTCAACGGAATATGTACGCCGTGTTGAGACGTCTTTGCGCGCCAAAGGTGTCGATTTGCGGCTAGGTGCGCCGATTGATGCGGTGCGCCGTGTTGCGGATGGGATTGAGATCAAAGCGTATGGTCGTGAGTGGGAGGCATTTGACGAGGTGATCTTCGCCACGCATTCCGACGATAGCTTGCGTTTGTTGGCGGATCCTACTGCTGAAGAAGCTGCGGCATTGGGTAAGATCGCATACCAACCGAATGACATCATCCTGCACGCGGACGCGTCGGTGATGCCTAAACGCAAAGTGTGCTGGTCATCTTGGAATTACACAGAGGACGCGAGCAAGACGAATGATCGGATTGATCTGACCTATTGGATGAACTCGCTACAGCCGATCCCTGCGAATGATCCGCATTTCGTGACGCTCAACACAACGCGCTCGATCCGTGAAGAGCTGATCTACGATCAAGTCACTTTGCGCCATCCTGTGTTTGATCTCGCGGCACTGGACGGTCAGCGTGAAGTGGCACAGCTAAATGGTTCGAACAACACATGGTTCTGCGGCGCTTGGATGAAGAACGGCTTTCATGAAGATGGTCTTTCGAGCGCAGTCGATGTGGTCGAAGCCATGCGTGGTGCCAACGCGATGGGGATTGCGGCACAATGAGCCAAGTGCAGCACATAGCTGGTCACACGTATCATGGGCGCAAAGGCGATATTGCCAATGCGTTCCGATACCGTGTGGATTATGTGCTGCTAGATATGGACACGCCTGTTGATGCGCCGTCGTTGTTTTCGCGTAACGGGCGCAATCTGACTGCGGTTTTCGATAGTGATCACGGTGGTTTGCCCAAACAAGGGCGCGGCGCTGCTTGGGTGCGTGAGGTGCTTGCGCAAAATAAGATTGCGCTAACGGGTTCTATCCTTCTTTTGACCCAGCCGCGTGTGCTTGGACATGTGTTTAACCCTGTGTGTTTCTGGCTCATTTATAATGAACAGGATCAGCTTTGTGCTGTTATTTCTGAAGTCACGAACACATACGGCGATCGTCATAGCTACCTGTGTCACCATGACGATCTGCGTCCGATTGTGGCGAGTGATCGTCTGAAATCACGCAAACTTATGCATGTGTCGCCTTTCCAACCTGTTGAAGGTGGGTATGAGTTTCGTTTTGACATCACTGCTGCGCGCGTTGGAATTTTCATCGACTACACGAGCCAAGCAGGCGGTTTGATCGCTACTCTGACAGGGCCACGCGCGCCGTTGAGCAATGGCAATATTCTGGGTTTCTGTTTGAAGCGTCCTTTTGGATCGCGGCGCGTCCTAAGTCTGATCCATTGGCAAGCGTTGAAACTTTGGTGGAAAGGCGCTGGTTTTCGCAACCGCCCTGAGCCCCCCACAAGCGAAATATCGTAATGCAGAGCGTGGTTAAAGATAACACGCGGGTTTCCGCGTTGGGTGGCTATGGCGTTTTTGCAGCGTTGCTCTCAGCGGCTGGCTTGCCGATCTACATCCATGCGCCGAAGTTTTACGTGGACGAGTTTGGCGTGTCTTTGGGCGCATTGGGTGCGGTTCTATTCGCTTTGCGTTTGCTGGATGTGGTGCAAGATCCATTGCTAGGTAAACTCGCGGCGATGACAGCTCAGGCACGCGGGATTGCTGTGGTTTTTGGGGTCTTTATCCTTTGCGGTGGTATGATCGGATTGTTTGCGATCCCCCCGATGTTTTCGCCTGTTTTGTGGTTCGCAATCATGCTGACGCTGGTTTTTTCTGCGTTCAGTTTTCTAACAATTTCCTTTTATGCCCAAGGTGTTGGTAAAGCGGATGGCATGGCAAATGGGGGTCACTTGAGGCTTGCGCGCTGGCGAGAAACCGGTGCGCTACTCGGTGTTTGCTTGGCCTCTATCGCACCATTCATCTTTCTGACGTTTATGGACTCCGAGTTCACTGGATTCGCATTGGCCTTTGCCGTTTTGGGCATGCTCGCTTTGGTGTTGATGCGCGGCGAGTGGAGCAATGTGAAACCTGAGGCGGGACCTGGATTTCGTGTCATATTGCAAGACGTTCAGGCGCGCCGCTTGCTGTTGATAGCACTGGTCAATGCAGCGCCTGTTTCGGTCAGTTCCACCCTTTTCCTGTTCTTCGTCGAGAGCCGCCTTGATGCGCCCGGCCAAGAGGGTGTGTTGCTTTTGTTGTTCTTTTTGAGCGCGGCCGTTGCTGCGCCGATCTGGGGGTTTCTGGCACAGAAATACGGGATAAAACCCGTGCTTTTGAGCGCTATGATCCTTGCTGTTCTCGCCTTTGCTGTGGCCATTAGCCTTAGGACTGGTGACATCTTTTTGTTTGCTCTCGTTTGTGTCGCCACTGGCGCTGCGATGGGTGCAGACCTCACTCTTTTGCCCGCGGCCTTCGCCACCCGCATGGCGAAAATCGCACCGAATGCGGCTGAAGGCTTTGGTCTTTGGGCGTTGGTGTCGAAGCTGTCGCTTGCGTTTGCGGCTGTCGTTTTGCTCCCCATGTTGGAGCGGGCTGGATTTACCTCCGGCGGCGATAATACGGAAGCCTCACTTTGGCTTTTGACGTTACTTTATGCAGCCGTGCCTTGCGGGTTGAAATGCCTTGCGATTGCGCTGCTTGCGACAACACAAATGGAAAAGGGATAAGCGAATGGAAACGATTGGTTACGTGTTGCTGGGTGTCGCTTTGATGCTGGTTTTGAACCATCTCAAGAGCAAATATCTAGATTTTGCGGCGCAAAGTCCGCTGGACTATGCCAAGAATGACCCGCAATTTGATCTGCGTGAACACCTCAATGGTCCGATTGAATGTGAAGGCGTTATTTATGGCCCAACAGGTCGCGTGACGTCTCGTTTTGTTGGTAACTTTGAGGCGGAATGGGACGGTAACAAAGGCTACATGCGCGAAGAATTTCGCTATGACAGTGGCACCGTGCAGAACCGTGAATGGCACCTGACGCTTGGCAACGATGGTGGAATCAAGGCCGAAGCACCTGATTTGATCGGGACTGGCTCTGGCACGCAAATGGGATCTGCGGTGCAGTTGAAATATCGCATTAAACTACCAGATGAAGCAGGTGGCCATGTGCTTGATACGATTGACTGGATGTATCTGGCACCGAATGGCACTATCGTGAACCGCTCTCAGTTCCGCAAATTCGGCTTCAAGGTCGCAGAGCTGGTCGCGACAATGAGAAAGAAGGAAGTGGCGTGAGAGATTGGGCAGGCAAACGGTATTGGCTGGTTGGGGCGAGTGAAGGTTTAGGCGCGGCATTGGCGCATCAGTTGGCGCGCGCCGGGGTCGAAGTGATAGTCTCTGCGCGGTCGCAAGACAAGCTCGACGCATTGGTTGCTGAATTGCCGGGAAACGCGTCCGCTCAAGTGGTCGATGTGAGTGACCGCGCAAGCGTTGAAGCGGCGGCGTCTGCTGTTGGTGATGTAGACGGCGTTGTGTTTTTGGCGGGCGTTTACTGGCCTATGAAATCGCAAGAGTGGGATGCCGAAAAGGCCGAAGCGATGGTGGATATCAACTTTACCGGCGCGGTGCGTGTCATGGGCGCGGTGATGCCAATGATGCAAGCGCGCGGCACGGGACATCTGGTGATTACGGGATCGCTGTCTGGCTTTCGTGGTCTGCCCGGCGCGATTGGGTATGCAGCGTCAAAGGCAGGAACCATGTCTTTGGCAGAAAGCATGTATGCCGATTTGCGTAACACCGGAATTGATGTGCAACTCGCCAATCCGGGTTTCATCAAGACACGTTTAACCGAAAAGAACGACTTTAAGATGCCCTTCATTATGGAGCCGGACGACGCAGCGCGTGAGATGTTTGAGTTGATGAACACAGACAGGTTTAAGAAAAGCTTTCCTGGCATGTTTTCGTGGGTCTTTAGGCTTAGCCAATTCATGCCGGACTGGATGTATTATCGTCTGTTCGCCTAAAGAAAAGTGCGCGCCGCGCATGAACGGCGCGCTTTTGTTTTACATGTGGTCAACGATGGTAAGGTGCTGAGCGAGCTTGTCGATCTCAGCCAGCCATTGCGGCAAAAGCTCTGGGTCGTTCGTGGCAGCACTGACGCCAACGCCGATTTTCCCAGCGATCACAGCCTCAATCGCATGCGAGAGCGGGATAGACACGAGACGCGCCATAGCCGTGCCGTTCTCATCCCCCCAAGCATCCATCACATAGCTCTGATGCCAAGTTGTTTTGCCATTTTTCTCGGCCTTGAGCGCGACGCACAGAACAACGCGGTCGGGCTCACCTTCGTCATAAGCGTTCTCTGCCCAGAATTTGTCTGACATTTCTTTAAGGCGGGCTTCGCCGCTTGCGCCCTCAAGCGTTTCGATTTCAGCGAAGACATTTGCCCACGCATCTGCCCAACCATTCAAGCGAATTGTGCCGCGCACGAACTCTTTTACGTTCCATTCTGTGTCAAAGTGGTACTGCGCCATGAAAGGAAGAGAATCGCGGTTCGGATACACCTCAAAGCTCTCTGGTGTGGGTAGCGGTACTTCGTAATGCGTGATCGCATCCCACGGGCGTGCGACGTTGAACTCTTTGAAATCACGAATAGATTTTGAAGGAGACCGCAGTGCTTTAAGCACGCCAAGAGGAGACCAACTGAACTTATAGCGGAACGGATTTGGCGTTTTCGGGATGCCACCGCAATAGGAGGTGAAGGACAGTTCAGCGTCTTTGTCGAGCGCATCGCTGGCGCGATAGGTCTCGATCAAATGGTGCGCCATGAGGTGGTCGATACCCGGATCGAGGCCAATTTCATTGACCAATGCAACGCCTTTGCTGCGCGCTTGGTTGTCCAGATCACGCATTTCAGGCGCGATATAAGAGGAGCTGACAAAATGCGCACCAGCGTCGATGGCTTTTTGCGCAAGCGGAACATGCCAATCACCCGGAAGCATCGACACGACAACATCGCCAGTCTCTAGCGCAGCGCCGACAGCATCAAGATCAAACACCCGAATGTCTTTCGTGAGATCGCCAGCAGCATCCTGTGCTTTGTCGAGCGTGCGGTTCCAGACGGTGACGTCGTGGCCCGCTTTGATCAAACGTCGCAAACCCGGGATGGCCGAAAGGCCAGTGCCGCACCAATGAATTATCATGTCTACGTTTCCTTACAGATGTTCTTTGAAAGTGGTTTCAGCTCGCGCCCAGACACCACTGTCGAGATTGGCGAGGGTTAGGAGGGAAGGCAAGAGTTGCTCTGCGTAATCCTCGGAACTCTCAACTGGCAGCATAGAGGGCAGGTTGTCGATCGCCGTCACATCAAGAGGAGGAGCATCATGCACGCGCAGTGCAGGTTCGTCCCAAGTTGTGGTGCGATTATAGACCTTGATCGGAGAGAAATCGCTATCGGGGTCGCAAGCAATATCGCCGATCACTCTAAGGTGGCGTTCATCGGTCTTAGCGCTTTCGGGAACGAAAACAGGTGTGCCGGGTCGTGCCAGAATGCAGTTCAAGAAAAGCGTATGGTCAAGCACTTCAGGGAAAGGGCCGCCGCTGGCGGTTTCGGCCATGTCCCATTTCGTAACGGGGATATCGAGTGTGCTCAGCAGATCGGTTGCACCAGTGCCAACACGGCCAAGCGCGCCTATGATCAGAGCGTTGAGCGTGGATTTATCCAAACCTTTCAGAGCGTTCTGTAAATCATCAACGAGGGCGTCCGAGCTTTTAAACACACCAACAGTGCCAGCGATGCCACCGTTTTGTTGAGCCATCCAGCAACGCAATGTGACCGCTGCGCCTGCATATCCTGCCCAATATCCAAAGGCTGCAACGCGGCTATCTGTTTCATCAACGAGATATTCCAGATCATAAAGCGTGCCGCCGCCCGCTTTGAAGCGGTCAAGCAGAATGCGCCCTGTTGGTTGGCCTTTGAATGCATGTCCGAACATGATGTGGAGATGGGAAAGGGGAGTACCGTCTTCAGGTAATTCTTTCAGACCAAAGATAATCGCATTCGCAGGAGCATCGGGCCAACTGTTCTCTGGCGCAATTTCGCATCCTGCTGCCTTATACCCTTCAATCCCGATCGCGCGGACGGAGCTTTGTTCAACAGTGACGCGCAGACCTGCTTTAATAAGTTCCGCCGCGCCTGCAGGTGTTAAGCCGACGCGTTCTTCATTTTCGCGCTGCTCGGCGCGCACCCAGAGATGTGTCATATTCTAAGCCCTTTAGATGTGCGTTTGCGCGTGGTGACGCCCGACGTGCTCAAGATGAGCGATGTTGTTGAATTGCGACAGCGAAAGCTTGGAGCCGATCTTTGTGAAGCGATGGGTCGATGAGTTCATAATAGACAAGCATGTGCGCGCATAATTATCCGTACTCAAATCAAGTACTTGGCGCGTCATCAATCCAATCACGCCACCTGATGTGATCACCAGTGCGCGATCACTGCGCGCGCTTATGTCTTCAATTGCTTGGCTGACCCGGTCCTCAAAACTTGCGAAACTCTCTGGTATATCTTTCAAATGCCCGTCCATCCATGCTTCGAACAAGCGGGGCATATGGGCGACGAATTCTTCTTGCAGTGTCGGTATTGGCTGACCGCTATAAGCTTCGAACGCGTTGGAAAGGTCGAAGTAGGCAAGCTCATTCAGCCGCGCGTCTTGCGTGATGGGGGCGTATTGCTCAGCGGTCATGCCAGCGGCGGTTTCGACGTGACGTCGCAACGTGCCGCAGTAAACGCTGTCAAAAGCCTGATGCGTCTCGCGCATATGCGCGCCAAGCCAAGCGGCTTGTTCGTGCCCGAGGGGGCTAAGCTTGTCATAGCCGTGTTCATCCGTGCTATCGGAATTGGCCTGACCGTGCCGCACGAGGGTGATTTGTGACATGTCTTTTCCTTATCGCGTTCCAAAGATGTAGCGCTCGGGATGCAGAGTTGAAAGGGGCGGATTTGTGTGAGTGTAATGCAGCAAAGGAGACTGCAAATGCCCCTCAATCCCCAGCGCTTTTTAGAGAGCTTGCATCACCTGCGCAGTTTTGGTGCGAGCGGAGTTGGCAAAGGTGTGGTGCGCCCTGCTTTTTCGGCGCCCGATATTGACGCGCGTGCTTGGTTAGCGGATCAGCTTCGCGCTTGTGGGTTAGAGGTGCATGTTGATCCGGCTGGTTCTGTCTTTGGGCTTGCGGAGGGTCAAAGTCTGCTGCTGGGATCGCATACAGACAGTCAGCCAGAGGGTGGTTGGCTTGACGGGGCTTTGGGTGTGATGGCCGCGTTGGAAATCGCGCGGGCGCGGTTTGAAGATGGGTTAACGCCTGTTTCTGTCGTCTCTTTTCAAGATGAAGAAGGGCGGTTTGGCGTTACCACAGGTAGCGCTATTTGGAGTGGAACGCTCGATCTGGCAGGCGCTGACGCGTTGACGGATCAGAGTGGGGTTACGTTTGCCCAAGCGCGCGCTTTGATGGGTGGCAAAAGAGAAGAGTTTGTTGATCCATCCCGTTTCACCAGCTTTATCGAGATGCATATCGAACAGGGACCAGTGATGGACGGCACAACCGATGTTGTTGGCATTGTGACTGATATCGTCGGTATTCGAGATATGAATATTACCTTGGAAGGGCAGCAAAACCACGCTGGAACCACACCCATGGCGCTGCGACGAGACGCGTTTCAAGCGTTATCGGGGTTCAATGCGATGCTTAATGATCGCTTGCGTAATGTCGTGACGCGGCAATCGGTTTGGACAATTGGGCATGTTAGTTTGCATCCCAATGCCTCCTCGATTGTTCCTGGGAAGGTGACGTTTTCGATGCAATGGCGCGATGGTGATCTGGATCGACTGGTGCGTATGGAAATGGTGATCAGAGAGACGGTAAATGACATCGCTGAAACCTATGGAATGGAATTGAGCTATGGTCCTTTGCTTGGTCTTGAACCTGTCGCGATGGATTTGCAATTGCGAGCGGCGCTAGAGGCAAGTGCAGATGAGTGCGCGCAAGGTCAATGGCGCAAAATGCCATCAGGGGCCCTGCATGATGCAACGAATGTGTCTGCCTTGATGCCCGCTGCGATGCTTTTCGTGCCCTCAATCAATGGAATCAGCCACGCGTTCGAAGAGGACACCGATGAGGCGGATTTGGTGGCAGGTTTGCGCGTGTTGGCAGGCGCTGTTGCACGCCTTATCTAGGTTTTGACAGGTACCATCGTGCCCTGAACAGCGGCGATATGTTTGCGCGTTCCGTCGAGCTCTGCCCAGACGTCAGCCGCGACAACTATTAGACGTTTACCGGGTTTCAGGACTCGCCCTGTTGCTGTGAGAGTTCCTTTTGCGGCGGCGAGATAGTTGATCTTGAGCTCTGCCGTCATGACCTCCATATCGAGAGGAAGCATTGTGAGTGCGGCATATCCGGCAGCGCTATCCGCGAGTGAGAAAATCAGGCCGCCATGTGCAAAACCTTGCTGTTGCTGCACGCGCTCATCTATCGTGACCGATATCTGCGCGTGGCCTAGTGCGAGTGTTTCCATACGCGCGTTTAGAAGTGTCATAAAAGATTGGTGGGCGAAGCTGTCGCGCACCTTTTGTTCGATCAATGAGTCCAAAAGATCAGAAATCAAGGTTCTCCACGTTGAGCGCGTTCTGCTGGATAAACTCGCGGCGTGGTTCAACCACATCGCCCATCAGTTTGGTGAACAGATCATCTGCTTCCGCAACATCGTCGATTTTTACCTGCAACAATGTGCGCGCATCTGGGTCGAGCGTTGTTTCCCAAAGCTGATCGGGGTTCATTTCGCCGAGACCTTTGTAGCGCTGCAAAGACAAGCCTTTTTCGCCTTCTTGCAGGATTGCATTCAGCAGATCGAGTGGGCCGTAGATTGCTTGATTGCGCTCTTTGCGAACAAGCGTCGCAGGCAATTCGTATACGTCTTGAAGGCTCTTGGTGAAACTACCCGTTTTGCGGGCTTCGCCAGAACGCATCATTGGACCATCAAGTGTGCGCACTTCTTCTACACCGCGCAAAATACGCGCGAGACGAATGCCGTGATCTTGGGTGATACGGCCTTGCCAACCTTGTTCGTATTCAAGGGCAATCAGGTTCAAACGCTTCGCTACAAGGTCAGCAGTACCTTGCAAATCTTGATCGACAACACCGGGAACAAAGGCACCGGCGATGGCGGCTTGTTCTAGAATGTGACGTGGGTAGTGCGTCGGGAACGCATCGAGCACGCGCTTGAGTTGACGGGCCTCATCGACAATTCGGCGCAAGTCTTGGCCGAGGATTTCCTCGCCATTGCCTTGGCGCAGAACTGCGCCTTCGATGCCTTGCTCGATCAGGTAATTGTCCATTTCGGCTTGGTCTTTGAGATACACTTCGGACTTGCCACGTGCCACTTTGTAAAGCGGCGGCTGCGCGATGTAGAGGAAACCGCCCTCGATCAAGGCAGGCATCTGACGATAGAAGAACGTGAGCAAAAGCGTGCGAATATGCGCGCCGTCAACGTCCGCGTCAGTCATGATGACGATCTTATGGTAGCGCAGCTTTTCAATGTTAAACTCGTCGCGTCCAATGCCAGTTCCAAGCGCCATCACGAGGTTGCCGATTTCCTGTGAATTCAGCATTTTGTCAAAACGCGCACGTTCGACGTTGAGGATCTTACCTTTGAGCGGCAAAATCGCTTGGGTTTGACGATCACGCCCTGTTTGCGCAGAGCCACCAGCGGAATCACCCTCGACGAGGAAGACTTCGGTTTTGGACGGGTCTTTTTCAGAGCAATCTTTTAGCTTACCCGCGAGGAAGTTCACATCCATCGCAGTCTTGCGACGCGTCAGATCACGGGCTTTTCGTGCAGCTTCGCGTGCGTGGGCGGCTTCGATGATCTTGCCAACGATGATTTTCGCTTGGGCGGGATTCTCTTCAAACCACTCGGCCAGTTTTTCGTTCACCAAACCCTCAACCGCTGGGCGTACTTCAGAGCTGACAAGCTTGTCTTTGGTTTGTGAGCTGAACTTCGGATCTGGAACTTTGACCGAAAGAACACATGTCAAACCTTCGCGCGCATCGTCACCTGTGAAAGTCACTTTTTCACGCTTCGCGATGCCGCTTGATTGAGCGTAATTGTTGATTGTGCGGGTCAAAGCGCCTCGGAAACCCGCCAAATGCGCACCACCGTCCCGTTGGGGGATGTTGTTGGTAAAAGGCAGGACGTTTTCGTGGTAACTGTCGTTCCACCAGAGCGCGACTTCGACGCCGATGTCGTCCTTTTCGCCGATCATGTAGACTGGCTCTTCCATGATGGAAGATTTGGACCGGTCGAGGTATTTCACGAATTCCTTAACGCCGCCGTCATAGTAAAGCTCTGTGCGTAGGTGTTCTACAGGACGTTCGTCCGTCAAGATAATGCGCACGCCAGAGTTTAGGAACGCAAGTTCGCGCAGGCGTTTTTCAAGCGTTTCGAACACGTAATCCAGATTGGAGAAAGTGTCGGTCGAGGCAAGAAAGCGGACTTCCGTGCCACTTCGACCAGGGGTGTCACCCACAATTCTGAGGTGTTCGACGGTGTCGCCATGCTCGAACCGTGCGACGTGCTCTTTGCCATCTCGCCAAATACGTAGTTCTAGCCAGTTGGAAAGTGCGTTCACAACGGAGACGCCAACGCCGTGTAAACCGCCGGACACTTTGTAGGAGTTGCTGTCGAATTTACCGCCTGCATGGAGTTGGGTCATGATGACCTCTGCGGCGGAAACGCCTTCCTCCTCGTGGATGCCAACAGGTATGCCACGGCCGTTGTCGCTGACTGAAACAGAGGAATCTGCGTGAATTTTTACGTTCACCGCATCCGCATGTCCGGCTAACGCTTCGTCAATTCCGTTGTCCACGACCTCGTAGACCATGTGGTGCAAACCAGAGCCGTCATCGGTGTCACCGATGTACATGCCCGGGCGTTTGCGTACGGCTTCTAAGCCTTTGAGAACTTTGATAGAATCGGCACCGTATTCGGCGTTGTTCTGCTCGGTCTCGGACATGCGAAAACCCCCTCATTATTTAAAGGTTTTATACTAATCTTTGGGGGGAATGTCACGCGCTACACCTATATTTTGTGTGCGGAACATAGCTTAATCGAGTTGCACGACTTTCGTCTCGCTGACACCTGCATTTTCGGTCACTTCGAGGTGCATAGATTGTGTTGAAAGACTATCAAAAAGCGAAGCTTCAGTGCCCGTCATCCATGCTTGTGCGCCCAATGCACTGATCTCGGCATAAAGGGATGCACGGCGGGTCGCATCGAGGTGGGCGGCGACCTCGTCGAGGAGCAGAATGGGCGGTGCACCGATTTGTGCACAAAGTGCGCGGGCATTGGCGAGGATGAGCGAGATAAGCAGTGCTTTCTGTTCGCCTGTAGAGCAGTCCTTCGCTGGAACGCCTTTGGCAGTGAAAACCCCATAAAGATCAGCGCGATGTGGTCCGACGAGTGTGCGGCCAGCGGCAAGATCGCGGAAACGGCTGGCTTCAAACGCGTCTTTCAGGTCTGCGCTATCGACGGGCATCGCGTCCTCAGAGTGTATCAGTTCAAGATCAGCTGTGGGAAAGGAGGTTTCGGCTTGGGTCTGTGCTTTGCTAAGAAAATCCAGTGTTTGAACGCGGTTCTCGTGGATCACCGCGCCAGTTTCCGCGAGGCGGGTTTCGAGGACCCCGTACCACATTGGGTCGCGCACGTTCTCTTTCAGAAGCTTGTTGCGCTCGCGCATGGTCTTTTCATAGGTGAGCGATGCCTCTGCATGGTTCGGAAAAAAGCTAAGCGCCATGCGATCGAGAAAACGGCGACGTCCTTCTGCGCCTTCAATCCAAAGGCGGTCCATAGCAGGGATCAACCAGAGCACGCGCGACAGTTCAGCGAGGCGATTTTGCGGGACAGGTTTGGAGTTGGCTTTGGTGCTGCGCGGATTGCCGTTCTCGGACCACATCTCGATTTCGTGGGTCTGCTCTTGAGATTGGAGCAGGCCCGTAATCTTCCATCCAAGCGCTTCGGGGCGACGGGTCATGTCTTCGGCACTGGCGCGTCTCATCCCGCGACCTGGGGAGAAGAGCGACACCGCCTCAAGAATGTTGGTTTTGCCCGCGCCGTTGGGGCCATAGATCGCAACAGGCAAAGGCCCGCAGGAAATGCGGGCCAATTTGTGCGAGCGGAAATGGGAAAGCGTCAGCTCGGTAAGGGCGAGCGTGGTCATTGAGACCCTTTAAACGCGCATCGGCATAACGACGTAGACAGCGCTTGTGTCGTTGCCTTCACGCATCAAGGTCGGATCGCCAGAAGAGTTGAAGAGGAACACAGCATTTTCGCGGTCCACTTGGCTGGCGATTTCGAGCAAGTATTTGGCGTTAAAGCCAATTTCGAGACGCTCATCTCCGTAAGCGACGGCCAGTTCTTCCTCGGCAGCACCGCTATCAGGGGCATTAACGGAAAGAACCAAACGGTCCTCGTCAAGCGAGAGTTTCACAGCTCGAGACCGCTCGGAAGAGACAGTCGCAACGCGATCCACGGCTTTGGCGAAATCGGCAGCGTCGACTTCCATCTTACGCGTGTTGCCTTGTGGGATCACGCGTGTGTAGTCGGGGAACGTGCCATCAATGACTTTGGAAGTCAGCGTAATCTCTGGTGTTGCGAAACGCACTTTGGTCTCGGAAACGGAGACAGCGATTTGCATGTCGTCATCATCGAGCAACTTGCGCAATTCGCCAACGGTTTTACGCGGGACAATGACACCGGGCATGTCGGATGCGTTTTCGGGTAGGTCGGCATCAATGCGGGCTAGGCGGTGGCCATCAGTGGCTACACAACGCAGGACTTTGCCACCCTCGGATTCGGAGACATGCATGTAAACGCCGTTCAAGTAATAGCGGGTCTCTTCCGTTGAAATCGCGAATTTGGATTTGTCGAACAAGCGGCGCAGAACGCTCGCCTTAGCGGAGAAGTTCGCGGAATACTCCGACGTCGCCATCACTGGGAAGTCTTCTTTCGGCAATGTCGCCAAGGAGAAGTTCGAGCGGCCTGCTTCAATCGTGAGGCGTCCGGACGTGCCATCATCGGTCAAAGTGACCTGCGCGCCATCAGGTAATTTACGAACAATTTCATTCAAAGTTGTAGCAGAAACTGTCGTTGCGCCAGCGCGCTCGACCATCGCCTCAACCTTGTCCACGACTTCGATGTCGAGGTCTGTTGCGCGAAAGCGAACTTCTGCACCTTCGGCCTCGATCAGCACGTTGGCAAGGATTGGAATTGTATTGCGGCGCTCGACCACAGATTGGGCGTGCGAGACGGCTTTAAGCAGCGTTGCGCGTTCGATGCTGATTTTCATGTGTCTCGCTCCTCGAAAGACGTGTCGGAACGACAAATTACCTGAAACAGTGCATCCCTCAAGCCCTTTCTAACAAAGGCGTGATGGTTTGTTGGACCTGTGGCTTATTCTGCGGACTATTCTTCGAGAGCGCGGCGGAGCATTTCGATATCTTCCGCGATTTGACCGTCCTGAATTTTCAGCTCTTCAATGCGTTTGACACCATGCATGACAGTGGTGTGGTCGCGACCGCCAAAACGGCGTCCGATTTCGGGCAACGAGCGGCTTGTCAGTTGCTTACACAGATACATAGCTACCTGACGGGGGCGTGCAAAGTTGCGCACGCGTTTTGGACCGATCAGCTCGGAAAGGCGGATGTTGTAGTGCTCAGATACGCGGCGTTGGATCTCTTCGACGGTGATTTTACGCTCTGATGCGCGCAGGACATCGGAGAGACAGTCAACGGTCAGATCCATCGTGATCTCTCGACCCACAAGCGAGGCAAAAGCGAACAGGCGCGTCAATGCGCCCTCAAGCACACGTACATTGGTACTGATGCGATGCGCGAGAAACTCGATGATACCTTCATCGATATTGAGGCCCGGATATTGTGCCTTTTGGATTTCGACCTTGGATTGCAAGATGCCGAGGCGAAGTTCGTAGTCCGTCGGGTGAAGATCAACCACAAGACCACACTGCAGACGCGACTTGATTCGATCCTCTAGGCCTTTGATCTCGCCGGGTGCGCGATCAGCAGAAATGATGATTTGTTTATTCTGGTCGACCAAAGCGTTGAACGTGTGGAAGAATTCTTCCTGCGTACTGTCTTTGCCGCCAATGAACTGAACGTCGTCAACCATGAGCACATCAACCGCACGGAACAGGCTTTTAAAATCCATCATTTTGCGTTCGCGCAGGGCTTGCACGAAGCGATACATGAATTGTTCAGCGGAGAGATACAGCACTTTGAGGTCAGGGCGCGTTGATTGCAGCTCATGAGCAATCGCATGCATGAGGTGCGTTTTACCAAGGCCAACACCACCATACAGAAACAGCGGATTGAACGTCACAGGGCCACCTTCAGCGACGCGGCGCGCAGCGGCATGAGCCAGCTCGTTCGGCTTACCAACGACGAAGGTGTCGAATGTGAAGCGCTTGTCGAGGGGCGCACCTGCGAGGACATCAGGGGTTTTTGAAGGTTTAGGGCTGGAAACTTGCACGTCAGGCTTGGGCGCGACAGATGCGTGTTGTTTGCTCGTCTCGATTGCGCCAGTTTTCAAGACTGCAAAGTGAACGCGTTGAATGTCGTGTCCGGCTTGTTGTGCTTGGTAAACGATCATATCGCCAAAGTTTTGCGAAACATAGTTGCCAAGGAAGTTCGTCGGAACACTAAAGCTCGCAACGCCATTTTTTGCACCAATGAAGGATAGTGGACCAATCCAATTGGTATAGTTATTCTTGCCAACAGAAGCGCGAAGTATGTCTTGCAGCTGTCCCCAGTCGTCGAGCGTCATGTGTATTCTTTCTTATCCCAACCATCTTTTGCGACCTCCCGGTGAGCGAGCGAGCCCCGGAAAAACGCGCCGTGTCTGAACGATCCGTCTAGGAATCTTACAAACATCAGCATCTTCGCTTTTTAGAAGGTCCCCACCTCTAAACCGCGCAGTGATGCCGATCCTCAAAGCCAAACAATTCTCAAGGCTGCCAAATAACCCCAAATGGGATCACCGACGGCGTCAGTGATAACGAGTGATTCTGAGGCGACGTGTATCGCAATACGTTGGTATCAAGTTGGCCCGTGGTGCGGCAACTTATCTATGGCCTTGACTCATTGAATGCCGCAAAAGAATCGCTTTCGGCGATGTGGTGCAACAGGTTCGATGGAAAATGAGAGCCGTCTATTTGAGTCATCTTGACGGTATGAAATTTTGCGAGACCTGCAAGAATCAATTCAAAGATTAGACATGCTGAACGCCGAAACGACGAAAGCGCCAACCTGTATCAGGTGGCGCTCATCATCAAATATGTAGTTTAGCTCGAAGGCTAGACTTAGCCGATCGCTTTGACGCGAGCCGAGAGGCGGGACATTTTGCGCGCCACTGTGTTCTTGTGGAAAACACCCTTGGTCACGCCGCGCATCAATTCAGGCTGCGCGTCACGAAGAGCAGCAGATGCCACATCTTTGTCACCGGATGTAATCGCCTCTTCTACTTTACGCAGAAAAGTGCGGATGCGCGAACGACGCGCTTTGTTTACTTGAAAACGTGCTTCATTTTGACGAGCGCGCTTTTTTGCTTGCGGCGAATTAGCCATATATCATCGTCCCACTGTTCGGGTTCGGTTTCATCTTGAAGTCGGGTCTTTAGGGCCGACTCAGCGTCCTGTCAACAGGCCCGAAGGCCTGCGGTGTTTATTTGTCTCGAAATTGCGCCTGACGCTTTTCAAGGAAGGCAGCCATGCCCTCTTTTTGATCTTCGGTTGCGAAGAGCGAATGGAACAACCGGCGCTCAAAGAGAATGCCTTCGCTTAGGGTTGTCTCATAGCTGCGATTGACGGCTTCTTTAACGGCCATCGAGGTCAAAACAGATTTCTCAGCGATCTTCTGAGCGGCGCTAAGCGCTTCTTCTTTCAGCTTTTTTACTGGTACGACGCGACTTACAAGTCCGCTTCGCTCTGCTTCTTCGGCGTCCATAAAGCGACCCGTTAGGTGCATGTCCATGGACTTGGATTTGCCTACGAAACGGGTGAGACGCTGCGTACCACCGATTCCTGCCACAACGCCGAGGTTAATTTCAGGCTGGCCAAACTTAGCAGTATCCGACGCGATGATGAAATCGCACATCATTGCTAATTCACATCCGCCACCGAGCGCATAGCCAGAAACAGCTGCGATAATCGGCTTGCGAGTCGAGCGTACAGTGTCCCCTTCGGCCGCAAAGAAGTTTGACATGAACATATCAACGAAAGTCTTTTCGGACATTTCTTTAATATCTGCGCCAGCGGCAAAGGCTTTGTCGGACCCGGTCAACACGATGCAGCGCACCTTGTCGTTCTTGTCCGCATCCAAAAGCGCCGTGCTTAGTTCGCTCAAAACTTGGGAATTCAACGCATTCATCGCCTCGGGGCGATTGATGCGAATGAGGGCGACGTGATCTTCGATTTCGACGATCAGCGTTTCATAGGCCATATGGTTAGCTCACTGTTGTTGCGCTCAGGCCTGATTGCTTACCATGTGCGCTGTGTGTTTCAAGCTATCTTTGACAAGTTGGGCAATAGAAACTCGAACGACCTGACTGCACGATGCGTTTAATCGTGTTATCGCAACCATCCGTTCTACAGCGTTCGCCCTCACGCCCATAGACATCAAAGCTATGTTGGAAATAACCAAGATCCCCGTCTGCTTGCCTGAAATCTTTGAGGGAGGAACCGCCCGCCGCAATTGCATCGCTCAGAACTTGCCGAATGATCGGAACAAGGCTTGCAACCCGTGGTTTTGAAATCTTGTTCGCTTTGCGCGTCGGAGAAATGCGGGCGCGGTAAAGTGTTTCGCAGACATAGATATTTCCCAAGCCAGCGACGATGCTTTGATCCAAGAGCGCGCTTTTTATAGGGCTGCCTTTGGTCGCGAGCGCGTCGATGAGGTAGGCTTCATCAAAGCTGTTTCCAAGCGGCTCAGGTCCAATGGATGACAGCAGCTTGTGGCTATCGGCAGTCTTGGTTTCGAGCAGATCCATGGCGCCAAACCGTCGAGGATCGTTGAACGTCACGCGTGCGCCGTTCTCCATATGAAACACGACGTGGTCATGTTTTTCAGGAGCAGGATGATCATGCACAAACTGACCAAGCTTAGCGCCAGAAATCAGCATACGGCCCGACATGCCGAGATGAATAAGTAGCGATTCGCCCGTATTGAGGTCCGCGAGAATGTATTTAGAGCGACGTCTTAAGCGTTCGATCTTGGCACCCGTTAAACGTTCGCTCATTCGATCAGGGAAGGGCCAGCGTAAATTGGGCCTGTTTACATCAGCTTTTGCAATGCGCGCACCTTCCATAACAGGCGCTAGGCCGCGTCTTACGGTTTCTACCTCTGGTAATTCTGGCAATTTACATCCCCGATCATTGCATTGAGCGAGCCAAAAGGGCGCATTGTATCGGGTGTGCAGCGCTCTATAACAAAGGTCAAATAAAAGGATGGGCGTTGTTCATGAACGATCAGATTTCTGAGACCACACATTTTGGCTTTCAAACGGTTCCCGAGGCTGAAAAAGCGGGTCGCGTTCAGGGCGTGTTTAACTCGGTTGCGTCAAAGTACGATATTATGAACGACGTGATGTCGATGGGCATCCACCGCGTTTGGAAAGATGCGATGATGGATTGGCTCGCGCCGCGCGCGGGGCAACGTTTGCTGGATGTTGCCGGTGGTACTGGCGATATATCGTTCCGGTTCTTAAAGTGTGCTGGCAGTGGCCATGCGACGGTGCTCGATTTGACCGAGCCTATGTTAATCGAAGGTCGCAAGCGCGCAGAAGCCGGTGCGATGATCGATTCGCTTGATTGGGTTGTTGGCGATGCGATGGCTTTGCCGTTCGAAGACAACAGTTTCGATGTTTACACGATCAGTTTTGGCATTCGAAACGTTACCCGTCCCCAAGAAGCCTTGAACGAAGCGTTTCGTGTCTTGCGCCCCGGTGGTCGTTTGATGATTCTGGAGTTCTCGCAAATTCCCAACCCTGCGATGCAATGGGCCTATGATCGCTATTCTTTCAATGTGATCCCGCCGATGGGCAAATTGATCGCGAATGATTCGGATAGTTATCAGTACCTTGTCGAATCGATCCGCAAGTTTCCTGATCAAGATACTTTTCTTGATATGGTGCGCAAAGCTGGGTTTGAGAATGCGAAGTATCGTAACCTGACAATGGGCATTGCAGCACTCCATTCTGGTTGGAAGATCTAGCCGATGCGTGGACCGCACAATATTTGGCGTCTCATTGTGACGGGCGCAACTTTGGAACGCACAGGCGCGATGGGCGTTGTTCTCGATGCGATGGATGCGCCGCGTCCTTTGCGTATTTTGGCGCGCACTTTGGGCTGGCCGTTCAAATGGCTTGGTTACAAGGGCGATGTGAACATGCCGCCTGCGCCTCGGGCTTTGACCGCACTTGGCCCTGCCTACATCAAATTCGGTCAGGTTTTATCCACGCGCCCTGACGTGGTTGGCGAAGAACTCGCTATTCAAATGCGGGTTTTGCAGGATAAATTACCCGCGTTTCCGATTGAAGTTGCCAAGAAGATGGTAACTCAAGAACTTGGGCTTCCTGCCGATGAGGTGTTTTCAGAGTTTAGCGAACCGGTCGCCGCGGCATCGATCGCGCAGGTCCATCAAGCGACGATCGCCGAAACCGGTGAAGTTGTTGCTGTAAAGGTCTTAAGACCGGGTATCGAGAAAGCATTCCGTAAAGACATCGATGCCTTTTATCTCGCAGCTGAGATGATTGAATTGCTCTCACCAGCGTCGCGCCGTTTGCGACCGACGGAAGTCATAACGCATTTTGAAGGCGTTGTGTTGGGCGAGCTTGATCTTCGTTTAGAGAGTTCTGCAGCATCAGAATTTGCCGCAAATACAGGTGGCGACGCTGGTTTTACGCTACCAGCAGTCAAGTGGGATTTGTCCGCGCGCCGTGTTATGACACTCGGCTGGGCAGATGGCGTTTCACTAGGTGACAACGATGCGATCGATGGGGCAGGGCATGATCGTAGCGTGCTGGCGTCGCGTGTTTTGGAATTGTTTCTGCAACATGCTTTGCGCGATGGCTATTTTCACGCGGATATGCATCAGGGCAACCTGAAAGTGGCCCCGAACGGTGATATCATTGCGTATGATTTCGGAATCATGGGCCATATTGATGAATACACGCGCCGTGTTTACGCCGAGATCCTTTTTGGCTTCATTCGCCGTGATTATAAGCGCGTCGCCGAAGTCCATTTTGAAGCGGGCTATGTGCCCGCTGATCGTGATGTTGAAGAGTTTGCGCGCGCACTTCGCGCTGTGGGTGAGCCGATTTTCGGGATGGATGCGACACATATTTCTATGGGTCGATTGCTGACCTACCTGTTCGATGTGACAGAACGTTTTGGTATGGAAACGCGCACGGAGCTGATACTTTTGCAACGCACCATGGTGGTTGTTGAAGGTGTCGCGCGTTCGCTTGATCCACACATGAACATTTGGCAAGTCGCGCGTCCTGTGGTTGAAGAGTATATTAAGGGGAGCATCGGTCCCGCTGCTGTTGTTCGGGACTTGGGCAAAACTGCGAAAGTCCTGGCAAGGTTCGGTCCGCGTTTGCCTGCGCTTGTCGAAGCTGCTCTGATCCGGCAGGCAGGCGATGTTCCGGTTGAAGAGGCTAGCAAAACGAAGAGCCGAAGTGTTTGGTTCGTGGCAGGTAGCGCTGTCGGAGTCGCTGTTTTGCTGACCATTCAATGGGTTTGGTTTTAATCGATATCTCGCAAAGCAGAGACTTCGCTTGGTGAAACCGAAACGCCACCTTCCAAAATTAGGAAAGTTTCACCGTTTTGGACCACCGCTTCGCGAACACGATTATATGGTGTGGCTGGCGTGGTTGACTCTAGAGCTCCGTTTTTGAAGCCTTCGATGCTGAATTTGTAAGTTTCACTTGGCGCGATACTTCCGTCAGCAAGTTTTCCATCCCATGTAATATTAGTGCCAGAGACCGGAATGTTGATCCGCGTTGCAATTTCTCCTGTTGCATCACGTACCACGAGAATGCGCTGATCAAAATCGTCGGGTTCAGGGGTAACCAATTCGATCGGCTTGCTATCATATAAAGCCGTGTCGCCTGCTCTCACTTCCATTCCGACCCATTGACCAAGGGCACCGATCCCTCCTCCAGCCATGCTGGCACCGAGAGCGCTGAGCAGATCATTTGTCAAAACTTGCTGCTCGACAGATGAAAATGTTGCGAGTTGAACAGCATAGTCGGCGGAATCCACTGGATTGAGTGGATCTTGATTTTCCATTTGGACCGTCAGCATCTTGAGAAAAGTTTCAAAATCACTGCTCAGAGCAGAGGTGGGGGACGGTGCGACGCTCGTGGTTTGCGAAGGGAACAATGGCGGGGCTTGTGTAGGTGTTGTGCTGGTTTCCATGTTTTAAATCCTTATATCCAACCCGTTGGAAACGGATTGTTTTACCGACAGTAAAATTTCAGTTTCTTTCGGGGGCAATGTTTCAGTGTGTGTTGCGTCGCCTTTTTGGCTGTGAGTTTGGTCTTGCGAAGAAGTGAACGCGAAGGTCAGGTTTTCATGTCCCAAACTTTTGAACTGCTGATGTAAGAAGTCCATTTGACCCCGCATGAGATCTTGCGTTTCGGGCCGCTCTGCGCTGAAGATGATCTGCGTTCCATTGGCAGTCTGCTCAAACTTTATCGCGAGGCGACCTAAGTCTTCGGGTTTGAGGGCGACATCGATTTTTCCAACATTGTCCCGAAGGGAAACAGTGGCGTCGACAACTTGGGCCAAATTGTTCAACGAAGTTGTTTGAATTGTCGGGTTAGACGCAGTCGGGGTATGTGCCGTAAGTTGGACTGGCCCTTGAGATTGCAGGCCTAAGGTCGCGTCTGGCGCTGAGTTATGTTCGCCTGCTTGTGGCTCAAGTGGCTTTTCTAAACTTTCAAACGATGACGCAACTAAAGAGTTTACAGGCGGGTTTCTGAAAGCGGCATTTTTCTGTGCTACAGTGGGTTTTGTAGCCAACATGCTTGAAGAGGCTGTTGTTTGCGTTTCAGGTATTTGCTCCATCCTTGTACTTAAGGATGACTGAAAAATTGCCTCACCAGTACGACTTGATGTTGGTGAAGTAGGAAGCAGTGATCCTAAGGGTTGCGCGTCTCGCAGTGTTTCTGTGGTCGCTGGCAAGGTTGACCGACCTGGAACCAAACGCGGAACCGCATCTATCAACACTTGAGAGACTGAGTTCGGCAAGGGGTTGATTTGCGACGTTGTCTGTTCTTTTGGTGGTTTTTCGGAATGCTCTGAGCTAAAATTTGTTAGTACGCTTGGTTTTGTTTCCAAAGATTGGTCAAGTGGAATGCTGGCTTTGCCCTCAATGGCAATTTGCTGCGCTGAAATTTCCGGCTGCGCATTCGTGGCTACGTTTTTAGTCAACTCTAGCTCCCTAGGTTCAGGACTCATAACCAGAATATGACGGTTGCAGCGAGGGCGATCGCTGAC
>NZ_MLCB01000078.1 GCF_001890925.1 Planktotalea frisia | reverse complement strand
CGGATCATGCGGTTAGCTGAATCGTTCTACGGTCAGACGTCAACCCGTCAAAAGTCGGGTGCTCGAGGACTCTGTGTATATCGCTGACACAAGTACTGACCAACACTGGGTATTGCGTTTTCCCGCAGAGCTTGCAGTTTCAAGCCTAGATGAAAACCGAACCGAAGCACAAAAGCGCGAAAACACGGACTACCCTTACAACTTAAACTTGGATTTCAGCGTAGGTTTACCCATCTTCGAGCTTACGCCAAATACACGTGACATCCCACGAGACGACGTCCTGCACGTCAGAGTGTCGGCTGGCGAAGTTCGCTTTGGAACAGGGACAGATACCTCACCCCACGACACGTTTTTTGCTCAACATCAACAGCGCACCGAGTACAGCTGCCGCAAAGACACCGAAGTGTTTCCAGGCATTGTCAGCTTACGCGAACCAAGCACACAAGAAATTGAAAAACTTGGTAAAAAACCACTATACTCAGCGAGGTCTGATAGCGCGATACGCTATTATCCATTTCCTCCGTCTTGCTCGCAGCTTAGATTGCGTCATAGAGAAGAACCACATGGATATATGTTCCGCCCTTTCGCAGTATATGATGACGCGGACGCGCCATTGGGCTATGGGCTATGGGCTATGGGCTATGGGCAATGCCCTTTGACCAACACACAGCCACAAGATTTTAAAGACGAGCGGCTCTGCTCATTTTGGTTTTGGATTCCGCAAGAGCGCGTGGTGATGATGACGTTTTCGGCAAAATATCTCGGCAATATAAAAAGCCTCCATACCAGGGTGATCGACCTCCTTATCGAATCAACAGATCACGACAAATCGATCAGGTTCCCGGACTTACGGCCATAGCATTGGACCAAGTTGGTTAGTGCCGGCCCATTTGCCTCTGGTCTCTTTACGTGCTTTCCTTCCCTCAAAGGGAGCCATATTCATGCGCCGCATATTCAGATACCTCGTCCGAGCCATCTTCGTGCTTGCCCTCATCGCCGTCGCGGTTGGTGTTTGGAAACGTGAAGAGATCAAGCGCCTGCTCGCGGTCAATTCGCTCTTTAGTGAAGAAAAGATCATTACCAATTTCTCCGGCATGAACGCCGCCTTCCTATCCGTCGATGTGCCGCGCGGGGATGGACCTGTGGCAGAGCTTCCCAAAGGGACTGAAGCCACGCTCACGCCTGAGGTTACTCAATGGGTCAAGGATCGCACCATCACCGCCCTTGTCGTGTTTAAAGACGGCGCATTGGTGCATGAGAGTTATTACCAAGGCACCAACGCTGATGATCTGCGCATCTCTTGGTCGGTCGCAAAAAGCTATCTGTCCTCACTGCTCGGTGTCTTGCTGGATGAAGGTGCGATTGCGTCCATTGATGATCCCGTCACCAAATACGCGCCTTCGCTCAAAGGCGGTGCTTATGACGGTGCCACCATCCGCAATGTGCTCAACATGGCGAGTGGTGTGACTTTTGATGAGGACTACCTCGATCAAACTAGCGACATTAACAAGATGGGCCGCGTTCTGGCCCTAGGTGGATCAATGGACGGTTTCGCCGCTGATCTGAGCGAAACATTTGCAGAACCCGGCACTGATTGGCAGTACGTCTCCATCGACACTCATATCATTTCCATGATCATTCGCGGCGCGACAGGCCGCGAGATCGCCCCGCTATTGTCGGAAAAGGTCATCATACCGATGGGTCTAGAGGCCAGCCCCTATTACCTGACTGATGGCAATGGCGTGGCGTTTGTCTTGGGCGGTTTGAACCTGCGCACCCGCGATTACGCCCGCATGGGGCAGATGTTCTTGCAAAACGGCGCATATAATGGCCAGCAGATTGTGCCTGCCGATTGGGTTGCTGCGTCCACCGTGCCGAGCGCTCCAACGGCACAGGGCGAATATGGCTACGGCTATCAATGGTGGATGCCCAAGGACGGCCGCGAGGGCGAATTCCTCGCACGCGGAGTTTACGGGCAATACATTTATATCAACCGACCCTTGGGTGTTGTGATCGCCTCTAATGCGGCGGATCGTAAATTTCGCGATGAAGGCGTTGGAGATTACAATATAGAGATTTTTCGTAAGATTGCTGAGGGGCTTTGAAAAACAAAATAGTCGTGCCTGAATTGTCTGGCTCGCATTCTTCTAACGACACTGAAAGCACTCATAATGGCTTCCTCATATTTCTCGTCTCTGGTTCCAGAACTGTCTTGTTCAGACTTTCAGAGCAGCTTGAACTTCTACACTAAGATACTCGGTTTTGAGGTTTTGTATGGGCGTCCGGAAAAAGGTTTTGCATATCTCGGGCTCGGGCAAGCCCAAATCATGCTCGAACAAGCCAACGACTTCTGGAGCACAGGAGAGCTGAAAAAAACCATATGGAAGAGGCATCAATTTTCAAATTTTAGTCGACAACGTTGAACAGCTTTTCGACCAGGTCGTCAGTCACCGTGTCCCTGTGTTCGCTGATCTAGAAACATCTTGGTACAGGGTCGACGAAAGAGAGCACGGTCAACGAGAGTTTTTAATTCAAGACCTTGATGGATATCTTTTCAGATTTAGTGAGCATATTGGCGACAGACCTGTCGCTAAGACCTGATTGCGACTTAAAAATTGCGCCTACAAACGCGGAGCCTATTTGCTACTGTCTCTTCGCTGTGCTTTTCTCATGATCAAACAATTTTTCGCATGCAAGGGACACACACCGATGCAAAAAGACCCCAGCCTCAACGTTCTTGGCGAAGAACTGGCCCTGTGTAGCACAGACCCGCTCACAGGCTTCTTTCGCGACGGGTACTGCAACACATGCGATGCGGATCAGGGCTCACATACTGTTGCGGCGATCCTCACGAAAGAGTTTCTGGCCTTTTCCAAATACGTGGGCAACGATCTGAGCACGCCGCGTCCCGAGTTCGGCTTTGCGGGTCTCAAGGATGGTGACGCATGGTGCCTTTGTGCGGGGCGCTTTTTGCAAGCCCATGAAGAGGGCTGCGCGCCACTTGTTAATTTGGCCGCAACGCATCTACGCGCGCTTGATATTGTTCCACTAGAGGTTCTTCAGATTTATGACCACACAGCCAAATCCTAACGCCGCCGCCCTCATGGGGGCCCTTGTCGCTGACGCCGCCACGCTCGGAGTACATTGGATCTATGATCCTGCGCGTATTGCCAAAGTCGCAGGCGAAAACCCTGCGTTCGTGCCGATCAATGCTGCTAATTTTGAGGGTGTGCCCGCATATTTCGCCCACGCTGCGCGCAACGATGGGGACTTTAGTCAATATGGCGAAGTGCTGGCGCTGGCCATCCGTTCTATCGCGCAGAATGACGGGTTTGATGTCGCGGCGTATCAAGACGCTTTCGTCGCGCATTTTGGCCCAGGCGGCAGCTATCAAGGCTACATAGACCGCCCCACACGCGGCACGTTGGAGAATATCGCAGCCGAAAGGCGCATGCCCTCTGGCATCGATGACGATCAACACCCTGCCCTCGCGACTTTGCCTGCTATCGTTGCGCGCTATAGTGGGACTGCCAGTTTCGCACCGCAGATCAAAGCAGCCATGCAAGTCACCAATGTGAACGCGGCAGCGGATCACTACACCAGCATCTATACTGACCTGCTCGCAGACATCCTGACCGGCACAAATCTACAAACAGCCCTCAAGAGTGCCGCCGCACGTGAGCCGGTCTTGCAAGCTGCATTGGACGCGAGCGAACACAACAGCACGGAGTACGGCGCAACAACGGGTCGCGCGTGTCACTTGCACGAAGGCATGGCGCTCTCGTTCCATATCCTGAGCCGCACAGATAGCTACCAATCCGCCGTAGAAGCGAACATCCTCGCAGGCGGTGATAATTGTGGGCGTGCCCTCATTGTCGGCAGCCTTGCGGGCGCTGCCTATGGCTTGTCCAGCATTCCTCTTGAGTGGGTTTTGGCGACCAATGACGCACCCAAAATTTGGCCTTTCGTAAAAAAAATCTAGATCGAACCGAATAAAGATAACATCAGGGACGTTATCCTTGTGTAACGCCGATCAAGCGCGCCCCAAATTTGCGCAGACATCGGCACTCATAAATAGGGAATATATCATGTCTATACACAGAGTCCTCGAGCACCCGACTTTTGACGGGTTGACGTCTGACCGTAGAACGATTCAGCTAACCGCATGATCCG
>NZ_MLCB01000077.1 GCF_001890925.1 Planktotalea frisia | reverse complement strand
GGCCCCTTAACAACATTGCCCGAGAACGATAGCGACTGATACCCACCGCCACCTGAACCGCCACCCGTCGTGCTGCTCCCACCACACGCTGATAGCGTGAGAAGCGCCAAGGGTGACATCCCAAGAACGAGATTACGCTTGTTAAATGCTGCTGTTGAATGCTTCATAACAATGCCTGAATTACCTATGATACTTCCATGCTATGTTAAGCTAATGAAATATACCATAAAAATAGTATCTATTTAATACTTTAATATAATCGCAGCACAAACAGGATCAAATAATTGATAAACCGCAGTCACATCCTCCTAGTCCATTTGTTTATTTTAACCTTGTTCGCGACATCAGCCTTGTCAGAGGGCTACAAGATTGAACCATTTGCACTTTATGAACAGGCAGAGAGCAATATCGTTATCGATGGCGTATCAACAAAGTATGCTTTGGGTGTCGCGGGAGTTCAGGTCCACAAGACCTTCAACCAATCACTCACAATATCTAGCCGATTGGGCTATGGCCAAAACAATAATCAGAAAACCTCACTTTCAGGGGCAACCTTTAATGGAAAAGTCACTGGCACATACCTCAGTTTAGGCGGTAAATATCAATTCTACAAACGTGATGGCTTTGCAATATTTAGCTTAGCTCAAATTACAAGAAGAAGCCTGAAAGCATCGAATCTTGTTGGCAAGCGAAACAATCTAGACCTGACTGGATCATCTGACACACAATTCAACTCAAATGACCTTGCAATCGGAATTGCACTTAAACCCACAGAGACTTTGTCGCTAGAGATGTCAGTTGGCACCAGTAATTGGCATATCAAATCCAATGCAAAAGGCTTTTATTCTTCAAACGGAATTTCAGCTACGGCAAAAAAATCAATTGATACAAAAGGTAATGACCCAGTCATTCAAGCCACATTAGCAACCAACAAAGATAACCATAACTTCGCAATCAGCATCTCAAATCGCTCTCTGCAATCTAAAACAAGCACCTCTGTAGTGACATCTCAGTTGAGTTATACGTTTCAGTTCTAGCCACACTAAAAAACTTACCTTCATCAATTTAGATATTTTCCACGTTTCTGCTGAAACCCCTCTTCAATCAAACATAATTGCTTGAACATAGTCTCTGTTGACGAAGACTTAGGCTCAGGACCCATTAATTGCCTTGATGCTGGTTTGTCGTCATGATTCACGAA